>NZ_JADBQO010000108.1:0-1367 GCF_014895875.1 Enterobacter cloacae complex sp. P12RS | reverse complement strand
CCCTTTAAGAAAGAAATATATTTGCAGCCATCGGACCACTAAGCCCATTTATACGATAAAATTCAACACGAACGCCAAGTTTTAACGTTTGGCTTTCATTATTACTAAATGCGGAAATATGTAAAAAAACATCTTTCCTGCCATCTGATGGGATAATCAATCCCTTTCCGCTCTTGAAGTCAAAACTTTTGACAATTCCTGTCATTTTACGAGACAAATATTTTCCTAATGGCAATCCAGATTTGACTATACAGGATTGGTTAATAATAGCCAAACCTATTTTATTGGACTTCCGGAAGGCTAAAATAAAATTTGCTTAATCTTTCAGCACGTGCCTTAATGGTTTGGCTGATTCATTGCGATGATGAATCAAACTTTTCCAAAAGCCGTTCTCATAACTAGGTGTTATCTCTGATATCCCTCCTTTTGAGTCCATACATATACCAGCATACGTTTCTTATCATGAGCTTGCTTGTCAGTTTGAAATGTTCAAACGGAGTTTGTATGTCATCTAAAATCATAGGTCTTGTTAAGTGGTTTAACGAAGATAAGGGGTTTGGCTTTATCTCCCCACTTGATGGAAGTAAAGATGTTCTTGTTCACACTTCTTCCCTTCGGGGAGAAACATTTAATACTCTTTTTGAAGGACAAAAAGTCAAATTCGCTATCATAGCTGGAACTAAAGGTCCAATCGCTGCCAATGTAACACTTTGCGATAGATAATTTTAGATGGTTTACTTAAGCCAGCATGACTTTATCAGTGAAAGGTGATGTTCGGTTACTCACATCATTACAACAGGCCAGCATATTTACTTACCATCAAGTTTGCTGACCGATGTGATGAAATGCAGGACTGCTGCATGAACAGTCTCAAAGCAGAAGCTAACTGCTTATAAAATACTAAAGTGCGTAAGAGGTTAGGCAACCTCCAAAAGCATCACTTCTTATTTTTTAATAATTTTTTTTAGAAGCGCTGGGAAGATTTGAACAAAGCGCTACAGTATGGGCACACCAGCTGAGCCCCCTTTTGTACACGATTGTAACTATGTTCAGAATCTTTTGAGCAGATTGGACAAGGGCATTTTACTAAATAATTTCGGCGGAATTGAGAGTTTTTACGTGCAGACATAGACTTCTCCAGTTCAAATGGACCGTTACAGTACACGTTAAGACTGTATAATGCTTGTTTTAATTTCGAAAGAGGCAAAAAAAATGAACAAACAGAACTCTTTCGACCACCTGCAGGGGCTAGAAACCCTCAAAATACATGGTGATATATGAAAAAAGTAATCATTTTTTTTAATGGTAAGCCAAGTAAAGTTATCACTGTGCTTAAAGGTGTGACATCAATACGCGAAGAATATCCT
>NZ_JADBQO010000107.1:0-693 GCF_014895875.1 Enterobacter cloacae complex sp. P12RS | reverse complement strand
GTCAATTACTGTCTGAAATAAATCTTAGAATAAATTATGGAAAACAGTCTCCTGAAGAAAAAAATTTATCAGGAATTATTACTAAAATGCTTCAAGAAGCTTATGCAGGAAGTGCACAGTTCACATCTACACAAGCTGATTTTACTCAGGCATCATTTGCGGTTCTAAAAAAAGAGTGGAAAAGAGTTAAAAGAGGCGAGTGGATTTATCAACTTTGTATGTATCCATGCTTAGTAATCACCTCGCTCGCCGTCATTTGTTCCGTTATATATG
This sequence comes from Enterobacter cloacae complex sp. P12RS, assembly GCF_014895875.1. Classification (NCBI taxonomy): domain Bacteria; kingdom Pseudomonadati; phylum Pseudomonadota; class Gammaproteobacteria; order Enterobacterales; family Enterobacteriaceae; genus Enterobacter; species Enterobacter cloacae complex sp. P12RS. Next base: position 420 of record NZ_JADBQO010000107.1, on the reverse strand, counting down.
CTTTTAATAATATTCAGAGTTTATGGCAATTCCTCACTCAGTGATTTTCCATAATCAACTATCCATAATTAAGTCGCAGTCGGCCTGAACACCCGATTGCGACTTCTGCGCAATTAAGGGGACTTAAATGCGACCACAATCTGAACTCCTCACCTTGTCACAGATGCAGAAATGCACCTGAGATTTTCTGCATTCTGTGGTTTCCTGCATACGTTCGAGCTGGAAGCCGGCGAGATGTAAATATTTTGTGTAAAGTCGAAGCTTGGGCGATAAGTATCGGCTGCCTTCTGACTATCCCCCAATATTGCAAGTACCAGCGGTTGCGCGATAAGCATGAGGTAAAAGCTTAAACCTGATGGAGCTGTTATTAGGGGCAGTATGGCTAGTTGTTTTAAACCTGCTGGTGGTGCTGGTCATGAG
>NZ_JADBQO010000106.1:0-931 GCF_014895875.1 Enterobacter cloacae complex sp. P12RS | reverse complement strand
AATCTGATCGCGAGTTTTTTTCTTATATTCACCCGCGTTGATAATCATTACACGTGGCTGAAGCGGCATGACATGCGGAGAAAAAATAAAATCTTTATTGCTACCATTAATCATATGCACAAGCAAATAACTTAAATACTGAGTGCTATTTATTGCTTCCGCGGCACCGTGTGTTGCGATACTTTGTTTTTTTGCTTCATAAAACGATTTGTTTAATGATTTTCTAAAAAAAATTGAGACAGGTGCTTGTCTGATAATGGATGCATTACCTGCAGTTTCTGGCGCAGTATTACCGCTCCACCCGGGACCAACAGTTAAATATTGCTCTAAAGCAAATCGAGTTGTATTACCTATATCAAAACAGATGCCATTTGAACTGTTATAACCATGCTGATACCAGTCCAGAAGCTTATTCCTGAAGCATATAGTATCAGCATCACCTTTCTCAAGAAGCGTTTCCGCAAGACATAATGCCATGGATGTATCATCCGTCCATTCACCTGCGCGGAGTCGAAATGGCCCACCACCTATCATATCTTTGACATGTGCTTTGTCACGAGGTAAAAATTCAAGCGTTGTACCTACGGCATCTCCAACAGCAAGACCAATAAGCGCACCGACAGCACGATCCCGTGATTCCGCGAGTGAGATGTTACATTGTGGTGTTAAGTCCCATTGTTTTTGTACATCGCAATCAAAAGATGATTCTAATAGTTTATCATTATATTTATACTGCATCTTCTGCTGGACTGAAAGACTGCTAACAGGTAAGTACTTACGATATATATCTACATATTTTAACAATACATTCAAATTAGCATGTAAGTCTATCACCATTCACCCATAATAAAATATTTTTAATATCAACCCCTAGAATTCATCAGGATATTTCATTTTAAGATTATGTTGTTTCATTCTGTAATTGTCATCA
>NZ_JADBQO010000105.1:0-1834 GCF_014895875.1 Enterobacter cloacae complex sp. P12RS | reverse complement strand
GCCTTGCACCGACACTCAGAATGCCAAGGACCCCAGAATCTATTAATCTTAAAGACAAATTTATGTGTTATGAAACTGAGAAATCCCTGTCCAAACCCGAAAAAAGTGAATATTTTGACATAGATGGGACATTTAAATTTAGTGCAATGGTTACGCTTAAATCGCCGGAAATTGAACAAATACAGGACAGACTTGTTGATCTCTTTTCCGCTATTGAGGTACACACTAAATCCGGACGACAGCTTGAGGATGAGAATGCACATCCTTATTTTTTGGAATTGATCATTTCAGGCAGACCAGAATATGACGGTCGAACTGCCAGAAAACCATCAGGGTTTAAAAAGCCAGAATAGTTCCACCATAAAGACCTGATTTTATATTTACAATGGAGGCAATGAATGAACATATCAGTTATCGAAAAATTACAGGAAAAATTTGGCGATCATTTTCATACGGAGCCGACATTCAGAGAACAGTACTGCCAAGCTCCGACGGGAATTACTCTTAGTCCTCCCGATGGGGTTGTGATCGTCCGAAATGAGCAGGATATCGTGGATATCGTGACGTTCTGTTCTGTTGAAGGACTGCCCATGATACCAAGTGGTGCCCGGACCTCGATCGAGGGACAGATCAATGCCCCGCAAGGAGGTATATGCATTGATTGCTCTGAAATGAATGCCATTACGGACATCAGCATTGAAGATATGACCGCGACAATCCAGCCCGGTGTCACGCGCGAACAATTGAATGAAGCTCTCCGGGGAACAGGGTTGTTTTTTTCAGTTGACCCAGGTGCAAATGCCTCAATTGGCGGTATGGCCGCAACCCGTGCCTCAGGAACAAACTCAGTGCGTTATGGCACGATGGCAACGAATGTCCGGGCTGCCCGTCTTGTCATGGTTGACGGGTCTATAGCAAACATAGGATCCAGAGCGGTGAAATCAGCTATGGGGCTTGACCTGCTTTCACTTGCCGTTGGTTCGGAAGGCACACTAGGCATTTTCAGTGAGTTAACCGTTAAGCTTCATCCACTCCCTGAAGTTATTCTTTCCGGTGTTTGTGCGTTTGACTCAGTAGAGAATGCCGTCAGGGCTGTGACAGACACCTTGAAATCTGCACTACCTATTGCACGTATTGAACTCCTTAATGTTTCCGCAGTTCGGGCATGTAATGCTTATTCAAAACTGGGATTATCAGAAAAACCGCATTTGTTTGTGGAGTTACACGTTAATAGCCTGTCAATGCCAGGTAATATTGCGTTATTTGAAGAACATGTGCACAGGTACGGGGGGGAAGTACAGCTTTCTTCTCATCCAGAAGAAAGAGAAGCACTGTGGGTAGCACGTCATGATGCGTGGTGGGCATTCCATGCCTTTTATGAAGGTTGCCAGGGGATCCCTACGGATATCTGTGTCCCTCTGTCATGCCTGAGTGCTTGTATTTCTGCAACAGAAACGGATATCGCGAATACAGGGCTCAAGGCTCCCTTAATAGGGCATGTTGGAGACGGTAATTTCCATCTTTTACTTATGCTCCGTGAAGGAGAGGAAGAAACTCCTGTTATACAGGGATTTCTGAGTCGTCTGGCTGAACGAGCTTTGTCATATGGTGGAACCATCAGTGGCGAGCACGGTGTCGGACAGGGAAAAATAAAATGGATGCCAGTGCAGCATGGTGCAGCCCTGCATTTGATGAAAGCCATTAAGTCTGCTTTGGATCCACATAATATCATGAATCCAGCAAAAATGTATTGAGCGGATTCAGCAGAACTATTCTGGTTACACTAAAACGGGAATATTTAGTATGCAATACATATTAATCGTAGGAATAAACA
>NZ_JADBQO010000104.1:0-1893 GCF_014895875.1 Enterobacter cloacae complex sp. P12RS | reverse complement strand
TCGCTACGCTTTCAGTAACCTGTGCTGGCGCACTGTTTACAACAATTCTTGCCGACATGATTATTCACGTCCTTTATGGTGCAAAACTCGTTTACGCATATAGTTATTTAAAAACATTTGTCTGGTTAACACCAATATTAGCTATAGATCAGTTGCTCAGTATGGTTCTAATTAGAATGAAGCAGTTAAAAAAATTAGCTATTAAGTGGTTGATAGCCTTCTGCCTGGTAGTGGCTATTGTTCCTGCCATTTTCCATTATATGGGGGTGAGTAACATCGTCATCGGTTTAGCAGTAGTCTACGCCTTTAATATAATTTATTCTACGAGGTGCATTAGTGCAGTACAATGATAAGATTTCAATAGTGGTCCCTGCTTACTGTGAACCATCGAAAGTTAAGCGCTTCATGGATGCTATACTGAATATTGATTATCCAAACAACCTTGTCGAATTAATCCTTATTGACGATTGTAGCCCAATTTCACTTGCAGAAATCGCAGGCTCGTATGCGGAAGCGTTTAAAGATAAGATAAATTTTTTATTCCACAGGAACCAAATAAATTCTGGCAGGGCAATTTCCCGTAACGTGGGTATTTCTCTCGCGACAAATTCGTTGATAATGTTTATTGATATCGACAATCTGCTTGAACCTAACGCATTAAAAAAGATCGTTTCGTTTTTCCATGATAAGAGCTATACAGCAGCCAGAATTAACATACGAATCGATCCCGCCAGACTCAACACCAGCAATTACCTCCGCTATTTTGACAGTCGTTATTTGGGGGCGCGTAACATGCCTGAAGGAATTATAAGCACTCGTTTCTTCGCAAGTGACGGCATTATCCTGACGCGTGATATAATTGACACAATTGGCGGTTTTGATGAAACTTTCTATCATTACGGCTGTGAAGATGAGGAACTTGGCATCCGAGTTTCAAAAGCAAAGTATGACTTTTATTTTTTACCCGATGCAAGAGCAGAAGACAGTGATACCCCAACTTTGCGCAGAGCTTCGGAAAGAATGGTTGTATATGCGTCAAAATCTTTCCCTGTTTTGAAAGGAAAACATCCGGAATGCGTGAAGGACAGTCTCTTTTCATCTTACGAAGTGATGTTGGAAGATACAAAACTCCTTAGTAAACTACTCATAAAGGCTATACATATTCTTCCAATAACAACGACACGAAAAATTCTGCTCTGCTTGTGTGATAAATTAGATTCAAAAACGATTAAAATACCCGATTTTGTATATAAAGTCGTATTGGCACTTTCATATATTGAAGGTGGAAGACTTCGACAGCTGAGGATGTAGAATGAGTATTTTTTTATTGTCCCCAGGGTTTGTATATGCTTCAATTTGGTTGTTTACAATTTTCTTATATTCGCTTGGATTGACGACTAATATTAGCCCTCTCTCAAGTGAGATGATGGTGTTTTTGTCAATCAATGTTGTTCTGGGGTTGATTTTTTCACTTCCATTTATCACTCCTGGCAGTATTAATCATGTTCGTCTTAAAGATATTATGCCATCTTGGCGGGCGACTAAAATATGGCTCATCATTTGGTGCTTTGCAATAATACCTGATGTGGTTGTTGCTGGTGGGATCCCAATGATTATGCAATTTAGGGGCGGCTATAACTATACCGAGTTCGGCATACCAACATATCATGGGATAGTTAATATGCTATTCCTTTTTGTTTTTCCGTCACTATATTATCATTTTCTTTTATCAAAACGGAAAAGTATACTTCTGGTAATTCTGTTAATGAGCATCTGGGAAATGCTGGTCTTCAGACGTGGTATTCTGATGTCTGGTCTCGTAGAAATATTCTTTTTATTCTTTATTTATAAAAAATTCACGAAAAAGATGTTTGTTTATACTGTATTGTCAGT
>NZ_JADBQO010000103.1:0-961 GCF_014895875.1 Enterobacter cloacae complex sp. P12RS | reverse complement strand
AAACCTGATAGCTATTAAGGGTATGATATTGTTAATTTTATGAATCGCTATTTGCTATTTTTTATTAAATTGAGCAAATACTGGCCGTAATTGGTCTTGCTCATTTCATTCCCGTAGGTCAGGACCTCACTCTCAGTGAGCCAACCGTTACGGTAAGCAATTTCCTCCAGGCAGGCGATTTTGAACCCTTGTCGCTTCTCAATAGTATGAATAAATTGTGATGCTTCGATTAAACTGTCATGGGTACCGGTATCGAGCCATGCAAAGCCTCGTCCCAGTAATTCTACCTGAAGATTTCCCTGTTCGAGATACATCTCATTCAGCGTAGTAATTTCAAGTTCACCGCGTGCTGATGGTTTAACGCGTTTTGCCATATCAACCACGTTTGCATCATAAAAATATAGGCCAGTAACAGCCCAGTTGGATTTAGGTGCAGCTGGTTTTTCTTCTATACTTAATGCCTTGAAGTTTTCATCAAACTCTACAACACCAAAACGCTCTGGATCCATTACCTGGTAGCCAAAAACAGTAGCCCCGGCATTACCTGAAACAACCGATTCAAGTTTCCTACCAAAACTCTGCCCGAAGAAAATATTATCACCTAATACTAAGGCACATTTATCACCAGAGATAAACTCTTCACCAATAATGAATGCTTGCGCAAGGCCATCAGGAGACGGCTGAATTTCATAGGACAAATTAATTCCGAAACGACTACCATCTCCTAACAAACGTTTAAAAGAAGGCAGATCTTCAGGTGTTGTGATTAAGAGAATATCACGGATACCCGCAAGCATAAGCACCGACATTGGATAATAAACCATAGGTTTATCATAAATGGGTAAAAGTTGTTTAGAGACTCCACGTGTAATTGGGTGTAAACGTTTTCCTGAACCGCCAGCAAGAATAATACCCTTCATTCTACTACCTCAATACTCTTAAGCTAAATTAGAATTAATAT
>NZ_JADBQO010000102.1:0-846 GCF_014895875.1 Enterobacter cloacae complex sp. P12RS | reverse complement strand
ATATTGTCTCGTTGTTTTAATACTATCCCAGTAGCAAAGGCTTCTTTACCATATTCGTTAGCCTCACACCTTTTATTGGTTCTGTTAAAGACCTTTCCTCCAAGCTGCCTTTGGAGTACCGAGTCTTCAAAAAGGTCTTCCATTGCGCTGTCGCTCTTACCGTTGAGAGGCGTAAAAATAATATATAAATTTTTAGTAACCCAAACCCATTTTTCATTTCGCAAAGTGACCACAGAATCTGTAATATTTGGGAAGGATTTACCAACTAATGCATTAAATATTCCATCTGAGCCAGTGCTTCCCGAATCATTATCTAAAACTATAATAACAGGCTGTTGAGTTGCAACCAATTTGAAAGCATCTGTTTTTTTATTATACTTCATCATGAAGTTTTTAAGGTGAGATGTACCTCCATCCAGGTCAAGAAAATATTTATTTTTTGCTGTGTTTCTAAAAAATTTTATTTTATAATCATGAACAACCTTGTTGCTTAATTTCTTCTCTCCGATTAAATTTGGATACTTGGCAGCTAAGGAACTTAGTGCAACCTTCAAGTAAGTAATATCAGTTTTGCCTTCAGTTAATATAACGGGAATTGTATTAGCCCAAAATGTTGTATAATATTTGAATTCGCCATATAATCGCTCGCGTTTGTTTAGGGTGGCATTTCTTTCATGAGATAACGAGTTATTGTATTTATCTAAGGAGTCTATGAATCCAAGCATACCAGCTAATTCATTTATTTTCCCATTTCTTTTTTCACCAGTTTTTTTGTCAACGAGCTGGTATTCTCCTTGTGTAAATAAATGATGAACCATTGATCTGACTTTCCTAACATATTTATTA
>NZ_JADBQO010000101.1:0-557 GCF_014895875.1 Enterobacter cloacae complex sp. P12RS | reverse complement strand
ATGCTACAGTATCAAGGATCTCTCTTAAAAAATCAGTGAAACTGTCAAATGAACCAAAAACATTTTCTGTACCAACTTTATCTCTAATTTCAAAGAGATTAGATTTAGTATCATAAGTGAATAAAGAAATACTATCTTCCCCGATCACTAATCTTTGAGCAAGATCAGAGTTAATATAATCATCATTATCTCTGTAGAAATCATTAATAACAAATAAATTTCTAACTAATGGTTCAGGTATGGAAAGACTGAATAGGATTAATCCGTTATATTCAAATCCATCCATTGTTTCTAAGAATGTAACATAATCAGGCTGATTTACAAATAATAGACAAACTTCATCACCCAATTTTTCAAGCATTGGGTTTAAACTAGAAATTGATTTCCTCTTAGTTATGCTCTCAATGTATTGTTCTGTAATAGGATTTTCTATTGGATATTTCCAATCGGTCATTTTGATTTTTAAATCATTCAGTATTTCACTAATATTTGTACTCATTTTAATTCCTCACAATTAAATTATCGGATAAAGTGAACCAGTAGGCATAGCCCACTCA
>NZ_JADBQO010000100.1:0-657 GCF_014895875.1 Enterobacter cloacae complex sp. P12RS | reverse complement strand
GAAAAGATGCTCATTAAGTTGCCTTGGAATACTTCCGCCAGAAATAAGCACCCCGGCTTCAATATTTTTTTCCATAGCATACCCAGTAAGGTTTGCACTAGTGATAAAGCACTCCCGAGCATCAGCAACAGCAACTTTTGCATGAACACATCCGCCATAATATTCATTATCTTTATTATTCCATACATAAAGTTTGGCTGAAGGGACCTGTATTCTCATCTTCTCAATGGTATCAAAATTTAAACTACCACCTTTCTCTTGCGATAATTCAAGTAAAATTGAGATCATAACTCCGCGTTCATTTGCAGCATTTAATGCTTTCACTATCGTTGAAACATCATAAGCGACGAAGCTGGTTATAAACAGAGTGCGCTCAGCGGTACTAATAACTTGAAGCAAAGCCTGTTCAGTACGACGTGCTGAAACAAATGGTGTTGTGGGGCCAGTCCACACTAACTCGGTAGATTGCTCTGAAGTGGCTTTTGAATAGACATGGCTGGCAGTAAGGAGCATTGCAGCCAACTCACTAGAACTGACAGACGTTTTTTGCCAGGCCATAGTGAGTTGTTTGACTATTGTTACAGCTATTGGAGTATTGACCACATTGTATAATGTGGCCATAGATTTATTATCATCATGTAAGCATCCCAGCTTTAG
>NZ_JADBQO010000010.1:34811-208623 GCF_014895875.1 Enterobacter cloacae complex sp. P12RS | reverse complement strand
GAGTAGGGAACTGCCAGGCATCAATTAAGAAGAACCCCGTACCGTAAGGTGCGGGGTTTTTTGCTTTGTGCGCCGGAAATACCGGGTGGCGGCACCGCCTGACCGTGCCTACAATTGTTAAAACGATTTTAACAATGGTGCCGCTTTGACACGTCCCTTTGATTACCAACAAGATTTTGCCAACATTAATTTCCGTGACCATGCAGAGCTGTATCAGGTGGGGCGGGGAGAGCAGGGTGTGCTCATGGTGGAACCTTACAAAAGCGAGATCCTTCCGCACTGGCGATACAAAGATGCTGAAGTTGCAGCGCGATCGGCAAAAGAAATTTACGCCCTGTTTGAAGAATATCGTCAGCAAAACGACTTTGTGGGTATGGATATGGCGCGTAAATTCATTCAGATGGGCTATACGCGCGCCAGGCGATACGCCAATCATAAAGGCGGTAAAAAGTACGATGAGAAGCGCCAGGTCAAACCGCTGGATTGCGATCCCGTAAAAGCCGAAGCCGCCGCGGTCTTCAAAAAGTGGTGGGATAAAATTCGTGCAGATGAAGATTATTTGCAGCGAAAAAAGGCGCATCAGCAGAAGTGGGGATAATTACTACGTCCGCTAATAATTCGATACCTGATCGAGTTCACAAAACGTAATGAAACATATTGGAAACATTTTATTTACCTAACGATTCGTTTTAAATCCGGTTTTACTGTTTGTGGGCAATGGCCCGCAATGTGAGACAGGGGATTTTAAAATGACAGAAACCGTAGCCAGTGCAGATACGGATAACACCAATTTGGCAGGTAAGGATACCCGTCGTCGGGTTTGGGCAATCGTTGGGGCCTCCTCGGGGAACCTCGTAGAGTGGTTTGACTTTTACGTCTATTCATTCTGTTCACTCTACTTTGCGCATATCTTTTTCCCGTCCGGGAATACCACCACTCAGCTTCTGCAAACCGCAGGCGTTTTTGCCGCCGGGTTCCTGATGCGCCCTATCGGTGGATGGCTGTTCGGCAGGATCGCAGACAGAAAAGGGCGCAAGACCTCCATGCTCATCTCCGTATGCATGATGTGCGTCGGCTCGCTGGTGATTGCCTGCCTGCCCGGATATGACACTATCGGAACATGGGCACCCGCGTTGCTGCTGCTGGCACGTCTGTTCCAGGGGCTGTCGGTCGGTGGGGAATACGGCACCAGTGCGACATACATGAGCGAAGTGGCGGTTGAAGGCCGAAAAGGTTTCTATGCATCATTCCAGTATGTGACCCTCATTGGCGGACAGCTGCTGGCGTTACTGGTTGTGGTGATCCTGCAACAAATCCTTAGCGATGAAGATTTGCACGCCTGGGGCTGGCGCATCCCGTTTGCTATGGGCGCTGCCCTGGCGGTTGTCGCCCTGTGGCTACGCCGTCAGCTTGATGAAACCTCTCAACAGGAGGTCAGGGCGCTGAAAGAGGCGGGCTCGATGAAGGGGCTCTGGCGAAACCGCAAAGCATTTTTGATGGTGTTAGGTTTTACCGCCGCGGGCTCGCTAAGTTTCTATACCTTTACCACCTACATGCAAAAATATCTGGTTAACACCACGGGCATGCATGCAAACGTTGCGAGCGTCGTCATGACGGTGGCGTTACTCGTCTTTATGCTTATCCAGCCGATTGTCGGCGCGCTGTCGGACAAAATAGGTCGCCGCACCTCCATGCTGATCTTTGGCGGCATGCTCACCCTGGGTACCGTTCCGCTTTTGACTGCGCTACAGCAGACAACGTCGCCGTATGCCGCTTTCGCGCTGATCATGGTGGCACTCATTATTATCAGTTTTTACACGGCAATCAGCGGCATTTTGAAAGCGGAAATGTTTCCCGCACAGGTGAGGGCGCTGGGTGTTGGCCTCTCTTATGCGGTCGCGAATGCCCTGTTTGGCGGTTCGGCAGAGTATGTCGCGCTATCGCTTAAGTCGTGGGGCAGTGAAACGACCTTCTTCTGGTATGTCACCGTAATGGGAGCGCTGGCGTTTATTGTCTCGCTGATGCTGCATCGCAAAGGAAAAGGTATCCGCCTTTAATAATGTGCCATCTGCCAGACGGCGTAGCCGGTCGTTGCGCCGGCGACATCCCAGGCGAAATCTTTCCAGCTCCAGCCGCTCCCAGAGGGGCGGCTATCCCATAGTTCTTTTGATGCCCCAAGGCCCACTGAGAACATCAACCCTATCGCCGCGCTACGGTCCCGGCTGTATCCCTGATGCTGCGCGTACTCATTACCGGCTGCAGACAGCATAGCGGAAGCGAGGAAGTGTTGTGCTTTGTCCTGACCGGACCAGCTATCATTGGCCATATGACTGCAGCCAGTCAGAAAGAAAGCGCTCAGTAACAGAGGAATACGCATCAACGGGCTCCATAAAAAAGCCCTGCGGGTAACAGGGCCTGGACATTACAGAATTCGGCTGATAAGTCGGTCAATACGGATACGACGCAAGCGGCGAATCAGCTTGCGAACTTTCACCGGATAATCGGCAATGCTCTGCAGCTCGCGATAATGATTAACCACCGTGGTGTGCGTGCGAATCAACTCCAGTTCACGCTCACGCTGTGCGGCTAACTCATGCTGCGGGTCATGGATCAGGATCGCGTTTTCCAGATCCAGTCTCCACGCGCGCGGGTTCAGGTTGTTACCGGTCAGCAGCATCCACTCATCGTCGACCCACATACCTTTCAGATGGTAACTGTTGTCTTCATCTTTCCACAGACGCACAACCAGCTGGTCAGTGTTTACGTAATACTGTAAACGGCTCAGGAAGCGGCGCAGGTTAATTTCATAAAGATAAGGCAGCGCACCGATGATTTTGAACGGCTGATCTTCAGGAATGAAGAAGTCGTTCGCCGTTTTATCCCCGACGATAATTTCCACTTTTTTACCATCGCGCAGCAGCTGAATGATATTACGCACCAGTACGGCAGGAAGGTTAAAGTACGGCGTGCAGATGGTGAGCTTTTGCTCCGCGCACGGCATCAGATGGAAGATCGTTTTATTCAGCAGGCTTGATTTGCCAAGCCCAACCAGCGGGGTAACGGATAACTCTTCGTTGTTTGCGTCGCCCTGAAAATGGTAAACAGCATCGCGCAGCTCCTGGCGGAAGGCGCGAACATCGTTTTTGATTTCCGGGCTCTTAGGGCGCTCGGGATCGTCAAGGCGATTAACGCCACGGCCATGTACCAGGTTTTTATCAACCCAGTTAAACATGATATCGGCCATCTGAGGATTACGGATCAGATGGTAGCGGTCATAGCGATATTTATCGAGCTGATGAAGGTAGACATCATTGAGGCTTGCGCCGCTGTAAAGCACGCTGTCATCGATGATGAATCCTTTAAAATGAAGGACGCCGAGCGCTTCGCGGGTATTCACCGGGACGCCATAAACAGGTACATCGACGCCAGGATTTTCCTGCGCCGTGCGGCAATACCAGTCTGCATTGGTGTTTGAAGCGGCCGCGCCAATACGGCCACGCTGGGCGCGATGCCAGTCAACCAGCACGCGAACATCCAGCTCCGGACGCTGACGCTTGGCTTCATAGAGCGCGTTCAGGATCGCACGCCCGCCTTCATCTTGTTCAAGATACAGGGCCACAATGCAAATGCGTCGCGTGGCACTGGCAATCTTTTCCAGAAGCGTCTCCCGAAAATGAGCGGGAGCGTAAAAGAACTCTACATCATCAACTGACTGAGAAATCTTCGGTAGTTGAGCAAGGTGTTGTTGATGTTTATTACGCTTAAATTTTGACAACATCACAGTGCGTTTCTTCTCTGTTCATTGAAGGGTTGTCTGTACCATGCAAACAACATAAGCGGACAATGATACCACCAGTCCCGTCCAAAGTGGGTAACATTTCCAGTAGCTTACTCGGGTTTGTCTGCCGGTGTCAGGCCGAGGGATAAGGCGACAATACCTTCGTCCAGCTGAATATCAACCTCAAATCCGAGTTTTCGCGCCAGGGTCACCATACCGCGATTGTTCGGCATAGTAATGCCATTCAGGCGTAACAATCCGTGATCTCGCGTATAACTGATGAGTTTTTCCAGCAGTCGTCTGCCCAGACCCAGGCCTTTAAGATCGGAGCGCACCAGCACAGCAAATTCCGCGTCAATGTTATCCGGATCGGAAATTGCGCGCGTCACGCCGAGGATCTCATCGCCCCGATCGGAACGTCGAACGGCGACAAACGCCATCTCTCGATCGTAGTCGATCTGGGTCATATTGGCTAAATCATCGTGGGTAAATTCGTTGATTTCGCTAAAGTAGCGATAATAGAGATCTTCTTTCGTAACCTGAGAAATAAAGGCACGCAGCTGCGGTTCATCTTCCGGCAGAATAGGGCGGAACAGGGCGCGTTCCCCATTCTTCATCTCGACCCACTCCTCCAGCTGCAGAGGATACGGACGGATCGCCAGGCGGCTCTCTCTGTCCCCTTCAAATGGCGCGATATCCAGCGTTACGTCCAGCGCCGTAAATTCAGTGCCGGAGGCGAGCAGCGGATGGATATCCAGCCGCTGGATCTCCGCACAATCTACGACCAGGTTAGACACCTGCACCAGGAACTGACTTAACCCGGCAATATCGAGCGGACGCAGGGCGCTGCGGCCACGGATCTTTTTGCTTTTAATCGCCTGAATGATCAGATAGCGCGCCAGATTCATGTTCAGCGGCGGTAGCGCCACCGCGGCCTGTTCCTCTGGACGCCACTCAACGCCGCCTTCCCCCAGCATAATGAGCGGGCCGAAGACGGGATCGTGTTCAACCACCACCCGCAGTTCCTGGGCGCCCGCGCGGTGAGCCATGCTTTGCACCAGCAGTCCGTGGATCCGAGCCTGCGGCCAGGCCATTTTGACGCGATCGAAAATGGCATCGGCTGCCTGCTGCACCTCCGTTGCCGTACGCAGGTACAACATGACCCCCTGAACGTCAGACTTATGCGGGATATCGGGGGAACGAAGCTTAAGGGCGACCGGGTAGCCAATCTGTTCGGCTATATGTACGGCCTCAGCGCTGTCGCTGGCGATCCAGGTTGGCAGAGTTTGCATCCCGTAGCTGCCCAGTATGGGCTGCACTTCATGCGTATCAAGCGAGGTCGCGCCTTCTTCAATAGCCTGCTGTAACAGCCGATGAACATCGACGGTGTTCGCCGTCAGGTTTCCGGGCAAAGCCGGTGTCTCACGCAGCTGTTTCTGGTTGCGGCGATATTCCACCATATGCATAAATGCCGTGATGGTGCCTTCCGGCGTGCGGTAGGTTGGCAGTCCGGCTTCACTGAACAAGCGTCGCGCCTCCTGAGAGGAAAACTCACCGCACCAGTTGGTCAGCAGGGTGACATATTTGCCGCGCGGATGATTTCGTACCGCCTCAATCAGCGCCCGCGCGCTTTCACTGCCCGGCGCGGCCGCGCTGGGGGAGTGGATAATCATCAGCGCATCGAAATCCTGGCAGTCCAGCAAAATGGAGATTGCCCTGATATAGCGATCGCTGCTGGCATCATCGCGCAAATCAAGCGGATTGCCGGGCGTCACGCTTGCCGGAAGCGCCTCTCTGAGGCGTTGCAGCGTCTCTTCACCCAGCGTGGCCAGCTTGCCGTTACGCAGCCAAAGCTCATCCAGCGCCAGCGCGGCAGGGGCCGCGCCATTGCTGACAATCATTAACTTCTCGCCGCGCAGCGGACGCATGTGGCTCAACGTCTCAACGGCGGAAAAAAGCTCGTGTGTATCCTGCACCCGCAGCAACCCCGCGCGCTGAATGGCAGCATCCCAGGCCGGATCCATACCGGAATGAGACTGCAGCAGACGCTGCGCCGCAGGGCTGCGACCGCTTTTGATAACGAGGATCGGTTTATTGCGCGATGCGCTACGCGAAGCGGAAACAAAACGACGGGCGTCGCTCAGGTGCTCAAGATAAAGAAGGATTGCGCTGGTTTTGCTGTCTCGCGCCAGGAAATCCAGCAGTTCGTCAACGTCAATATCCAGGCTGTCGCCCAGAGCAATGAAGTAGGAGAATCCCATTTCACGCTGCTGCGCCCAGTCAAGGATGGTGTTTGAGACCGCAGCCGACTGCGAGATAAACGCCAGCTTGCCTTTACGGATCGGCACCGGGGAGAAGCTGGCGTTCAGCCCCTGCCAGGGCGCGAGCAGACCCAGGCTGTTCGGCCCGAGAATGCGCATCTGATAGCGGCTGGCGCAGGCCAGCAGTTCGGGCTGCTGTTCAGGCGGAGACGAGAGAATAATGCAGGTTTTACACCCTTTCTTGCCGAGTGACTCCAGCAGTTCCGGATTGCGTTTGGCGTTTGTACACAGAACGGCGAGATCCGGTACGAAAGGCAGGCTCTCCACGTCCGGCCAGGCAAGCACGCCCTGAACGGCCTTATAAGACGGTGTGACGGGCATAACGGGACCGTTAAATCCTCCGGCCAGCAGGTTGCGCATCATCAGATAGCCTGCACGATCCGGTTTCATTGATGCGCCGATGACGGCAATGGATTTAGGACGGAGTAGCGCTTCTAACCCTTTCTGGCTCATGCAGGCCTCCTGTGAATGCAAGCGACCTGATGATTTTAAACGCTTTCTGTTTCCGTTGCTGTGATGCTGCCCTTATGAACGGTTTTTCCCGCCAGATAGCGCTCCCGGAAGCATGAGAAATGGTTGCCCAGGGCACCAGCTGCAGCGGTATCTCCTGCTAAATCCAGTAGCGCAATGGCGACTTCGGCAGTGCAGTATTGCCCGTCAGCATGCGCTTCGCGCAGGCGGTAGGCCGAGACGCGGGAAAGATCGACAGAAATAACCGGCAGAGCGTCGAGGTAAGGGCTTTTGCGAAACATTTTCCGCGCTTCGGTCCAGGTACCGTCCAGCATAATAAACAGCGGTGGTTTCCCTGATGGCGGCGCGGTAAGGACCTGACGCTGTTCTCCCGCATAAGATGCCGGGAAAACCACCATCGGCTGGTAGTCCGGGCTTGCCACCAGGTCGAGCAGAGCCTGAGGTGGCTCAGTGCGCGACCACTGAAACGCGGCGGTATCCGGCAGAATATCGGCAATAAGACGCCCCGTATTACTGGGCTTCATCGGCTCGGTATCGAACATGACCAGACAAAAGCGGCTCTCCGCAGTACTTGGGGCCAGCGTCTCGCACAGACACACCTTCAGCGGCAGCAGGCAGCGCTGACAGCGACGTATGCGATTGCCACGAGCAAGAAAGGGGCGAGTCGCGCGCGCAAGGCGTTCGGCGCGTAATTTAAGGACAGCGTTATCAGTCATGGGCGAAATGGAGGAAAAACCCTATTTTCGCAGAGGCGGGAACGGGGCACAAGGTGTGCCCCGGGAATGTTACAGCGATTCGTTTAACCAGCTATCAAAAGGTGCTTTTGGAACCGCACCGTTGAGCATGTCGATCACTTCACCATTTTTGAAAATCATGATGGTCGGGATACTGCGAATACGAAAACGTGCGCTTAACTCGCGTTCGGCCTCGGTATTAACCTTAACGAACCGCATTTTTCCGCTGCGCTCTTCGGCCACATCTTCGAAGATTGGCGCGAAGCTGCGGCACGGACCGCACCATGGCGCCCAGAAATCGACCACCACCGGGAGATCGTCCTTGAGGAGTTTGTCCAGCGTAGCACCCGTCGCGTTAATGACATCGCCATCAAACAATTCATGGCCACAACGTCCGCATTTCGCACCGTCATCCATCCGATCGTCCGGAATGCGGTTTAAAGCCTGACAGTTGGCACATACGGTATTCATAACTAACCTCTGATAGAGCCGTGGGACAGCGGCAGAACGCCGATAATGTTTCTGATATGTTACATATTATCAGTGAGCCTGTATGAAACGACAATGCGTTTTATTCAATGGGAACAATAGTCACAGGCTTTTGTACGAAATTATGGCTATGCGCTGGCACATCGGGTAATCTGCGCGCTTCGCGCAGCGCTGGTGGAGAAAAGCATGAACGACGAAATGAAAAACAAAAGCGGCAAGGTCAAAGTGATGTATGTCCGCAGTGATGATGACTCTGATAAACGCACCCAAAATCCGCGTACCGGAAAAGGTGGCGGGCGTCCAGCGTCCTCTCGTGCAGACGGTGGCCGTCGCCCCGCCCGCGATGACAGAAATAACCGCGGTGATGACCGCAAACGTGATGACCGCAAGCGTGACGATCGCAAGCGCGATGACCGTCCGCGTGATGACTTCTCACGTGATAACGCCTCTCCGTGGCGCACCGTTTCTCGCGCCCCTGGCGATGAGACGCCGGAGAAAGCCGATCACGGCGGTATCAGCGGTAAAAGCTTTATCGACCCGGAAGTGCTGCGTCGTCAGCGCGCGGAAGAGACCCGTGTATATGGCGAGAACGCCTGCCAGGCGCTGTTCCAGAGCCGTCCTGAGTGTATCGTCCGCGCCTGGTTTATCCAGAGCGTGACCCCGCGCTTCAAAGAAGCGCTGCGCTGGATGGCGGCGAACCGCAAAGCCTACCACGTGGTAGATGATGCTGAACTGACAAAAGCGTCCGGTACCGAGCACCACGGCGGCGTCTGCTTCCTGATTAAAAAACGTAACGGCACGACAGTTCAGCAGTGGGTCAGCCAGGCGGATGCCGATGACTGCGTGCTGGCGCTGGAAGACGTGGGCAACCCGCACAACCTGGGCGCAATGATGCGCAGCTGCGCGCATTTCGGCGTGAAGGGCGTGCTGCTGCAGGATGCCGCGCTGCTGGAATCCGGCGCCGCGATCCGTACTGCGGAAGGCGGAGCCGAGCACGTACAGCCGATCACCGGCGACAGCGTTCTGGATGCCCTCGAGCAGTTCCGTAAAGCGGGCTATTCCATCGTGACCACATCCAGCCATGCCGGTACGCCGCTGTTTAAAGCGACGCTGCCGCGCAAGATGGTGCTGGTGTTGGGTCAGGAACGCGATGGTCTGTCTGATGCGGCGCTCTCCAGTTCGGATCTGAGCGTCTCCATCGACGGGACGGGCAATGTGGAAAGTCTGAACGTATCCGTTGCGACCGGCGTGCTGCTGGCCGAGTGGTGGCGTCAGAATAAGGCATAAGCCTCTTATGTGCCGGGCCTGACCCGGCACATTCAAACCCTACTCGCTCTCTGCCGGTAACACAGGCATCCAGTCAATTGGCGTTTCGCCACGTTTTTCCAGCCATTCATTTGCCAGAACAAAATGATTACTGCCAAAGAAACCGCGATGGGCAGAAAGCGGTGACGGGTGCGGTGCCTTCAACACGTGATGACGCTGACGATCGATAATTGCCCCTTTCTTCTGCGCGTGAGAACCCCAGAGTAAAAACACGACCCCTTCACGATGCTCGTTGATAAGGCTGATAACTTTATCGGTAAAGGTTTCCCACCCAAGGCTGGCGTGCGAGTGCGCCTGGCCCGCCCGTACGGTGAGCACCGTGTTCAATAACAGCACGCCCTGGCGCGCCCAGCTTTCCAGATAACCGTGGTTGGGGCGGGTAAACCCGGGCACGGTTCCCTCAAGCTCTTTATACATGTTGAGCAGAGAAGGGGGGATCGCCACGCCTGGGCGTACGGAAAATGCCAGCCCGTGCGCCTGCCCAGGGCCGTGATAGGGATCCTGGCCCAGAATGACGACTTTCACATCGCTCAACTCGGTATAGCGAAACGCGTTGAATACATCTTTTTGCGGCGGATAAATCGTTTGCCCGGACTGACGCTCAGCGGCAACGGTACTGAGCGTATTGATAAAATAAGGCTGCTGCTTTTCTTCTGCCAGCACGTCATGCCAGGTTAAAGGTGTCGTCATGTCGCTCTCCTGCGAATCTCAATCTGTCACTAGCTTACCTGTTTAACGCTTGTGAGCAAAATTACGCGCTGAAATGCGTGCTAAGTCGTTAAATTTATTTTGAAATGATGCAGGTTAAGTTGAGTTGATGGGGGTATGAAATTGATCTAAAGCAATAAATTCAAACCACACTCTTTATGTGGTTGGTATTTTTGTTGATTTAAATCAATAAATCGCCGTGGTGTGAATGATATATATACACACAAGAAACAATGGTTTTACCAATTGGCCGCGTAAGGCCAGCATCAGTTAATGTAGCCTAAGGGAGGCAACACATGATTACAGGTATCCAGATTACCAAAGCGGCAAATGACGATCTGCTCAACTCTTTCTGGCTGCTGGACAGCGAGAAAAATGAAGCGCGCTGTGTGGTTGCGAAAGCGGGTTTTGCTGAAGATGAAATCGTACCGGTGAATAAACTGGGCGAAATCGAATACCGTGAAATCCCAATGGAAGTGCAGCCGGAAGTGCGCGTTGAAGGGGGTCAGCACCTGAACGTTAACGTGCTGCGCCGCGAAACGCTGATGGATGCCGTTGAGCACCCGGAAAAATACCCACAGCTGACTATCCGCGTGTCTGGTTATGCGGTTCGCTTTAACTCACTGACTCCAGAACAGCAGCGCGACGTTATCGCCCGTACCTTTACTGAAAGCCTGTAAGGCTTCAGCCACGGGGGGGAACAAAAAAGCCGGGGATTACCCCGGCTTTTTCTTACTCTTCAGTCTTCGTTTCCTGCGCGGCAGCGCTTGGCTTACGACGCTTACCAATGTTTTTGGTATCGCGGTGGCGCTGCTTCACGCGCGGCTTCTCTTTTTCTTTCTCTTTTCTCTCAGCACGTTTCGCGAGCGCTTTCTTGGACGGTTTACCCGTCATTTTTTCACTCGGCGCACGTGTGGTTGGGCGCAAGCCATCAATAACGCGCGCTTTCAGCGGCTCGTCAACATAGCGGCCAATTTTCTGCAGCAGCAGGTAGTCATGCGCTTCAACCAGTGAAATTGCAATCCCTTTGCGGCCCGCGCGACCGGTACGGCCAATGCGGTGCAGGTAAGTATCTCCGCTGCGCGGCATATCGAAGTTAATGACGTGGCTCACGTCAGGGATGTCGATCCCGCGGGCGGCAACGTCTGTTGCGACCAGCACGTTAACGCGGCCATCGGTCAGGCGCTTAATGCCTTCGGTACGCTTGATCTGCGCCATCTCACCTTCAAGATAGCAGTTGTTGATCCCGGCGTTGCGCAGCATTTCAGCCAGCTCGTGCACGCGCTCGCGCTTACGCACAAACACGATAGTGCGGGTGGCGTCTTCCTGCGTCAGCAGGTGCTTGAGCAGCTCAACCTTATGCTCAAGGTTGTCCGCACGGTAATACCACTGGTGGATCTTTTTACGCTCTCGCGTGGATGGCGTCGCAGAGACTTCCACCGGATCTTCCAGCAGACGCTCTGCGAAGTCTTTAATCGCATCCCCTTCAAGGGTGGCAGAGAACAGCATCGTCTGGTTACGCCAGCGCGTTTCACCTGCAATATGCTCGATATCCTGCGCAAAGCCCATGTCCAGCATGCGGTCCGCTTCGTCGAGGATCAGCGTTTCTACCGCGCGGCAGTCGAAGTTCTCTTCTTTAATATACTGCAGCAGGCGGCCCGTCGTCGCGACGACGATGTCCTGGTTTTCGCTGAACACTTCGGCGTGGTTCATATACGCAACGCCGCCGGTGATGGTGGCGATATCCAGATGCGTATTCGCCGCGAGTTCACGCGCGTGATCGGCAACCTGCATGGCCAGCTCGCGCGTAGGCGTCAGGATCAAAATACGCGGCGGGCCAGATTTTTTACGTGGAAAGTCGAGCAGGTGCTGCAACACAGGCAGCAAATAGGCTGCTGTCTTCCCCGTGCCGGTTGGCGCAGAACCGAGCACATCGCGGCCCTCAAGCGCAGGCGGAATGGCCGCTGCCTGAATGGCGGTCGGGCGTGTAAAGCCTTTGCTCTCAAGAGCATTGAGCAGGCTTTCATCGAGTTCAAGTTCGGAAAAAGTCGTTACAGTCATGTTCTACCTCTGTGTGGGGCGCTGATTATAGACGTTACGGCTGTAATCTTCATCTGTTTGTATGGATATCGCTTTGCGGCCACTTCGCTTTCCCCTATGCTACTCCAGTTTCACTTAGAAGGTTGCCCTGACATGTCTCAACTCAAAGCGCAGCTGCGCCGCGATGGTTTTACGTTTAAACAATTTTTTGTCGCTCACGATCGCTGTGCCATGAAAGTCGGTACAGACGGCATTTTACTGGGAGCATGGGCACCTGTCGCAGGTGTTAAGCGTATTCTTGATATCGGTACCGGCAGCGGGCTGGTGGCCTTGATGCTGGCGCAGCGTACTGAAGAGCATGTCACTATTGATGCCGTGGAGCTGGATGCGCAGGCCGCAGGGCAGGCGGGTGAAAACGCGGCCGAGTCCCCCTGGGCTGACCGGATAACCGTTAAGTGCGCGGACGTGCTGGCCTGGGCGCCAGAGCAGACGGCGCGTTACGATCTGATTGTCAGCAACCCCCCTTACTACGAGCCCGGCGTGGAGTGCGGTACACCGGAGCGTGAACAGGCGCGCTATACCGGTTCACTCGATCATAAAGCGCTGCTCGTCAACGCGGCTGAACTTATCTCAGAAGAGGGCTTTTTCTGCGTGGTGCTGCCAGAAAGTACGGGTAACACGTTTATCGCTACCGCGCAGGAGATCGGCTGGACGTTACGTTTGCGAACTGACATCTCTGATACGGAAGGCCGATTGCCGCACCGCGTGCTGCTGGCGCTTTCGCCAAAAGAGGGTGAGTGTTTTAATGACCGTATGGTGATCCGTGGGCCAGACCAGCGTTATTCCGAAGATTACACGGCTCTGACCCAGGCGTTTTATTTGTTTATGTAAACCTGCGGGGCGAGTATCGACGGACCGGACTCAGCAAGCCGATCCGGGTAGTCGAGTGTGTAGTGCAAACCGCGGCTCTCTTTACGCATCATCGCGCAGCGAACAATCAGCTCGGCAACCTGCACCAGATTGCGCAGCTCCAGCAGATTATTGGAGACGCGGAAATGGGCATAATATTCATCAATTTCCTGCTGCAGCATCGTAATGCGGCGCAACGCGCGTTCCAGACGTTTCGTGGTGCGCACAATCCCAACGTAGTCCCACATAAACAACCGTAGCTCGTGCCAGTTGTGCTGGATCACTACCAGCTCGTCCGGGTTCTCCACGCGGCTTTCATCCCAGGCCGGTAAACGCTCTGTTTCACGGGCGTAAGGCATGCGCTTCGTGATGTCCTCCGCCGCTGACCAGCCGTACACCAGACATTCAAGCAGCGAGTTAGACGCCATACGGTTCGCGCCGTGTAGCCCGGTATAGCTGACCTCACCAATAGCATACAGACCGTCTACATCAGTACGTCCGTGATCGTCAACCATCACGCCGCCGCAGGTATAGTGGGCGGCTGGCACAATGGGCACCGGATCGCGTGTTAAATCAATGCCAAGATTGAGCAGCTTTTCGTAAATCATCGGGAAGTGCTGGCGAATGAATTCTGCCGGCTTATGGCTGATATCGAGATACATGCAGTCCACGCCAAGGCGCTTCATTTCGTGGTCGATGGCGCGGGCAACAATATCACGCGGCGCCAGTTCACCGCGGGCGTCAAAGTCCGGCATAAAGCGGGTACCGTCAGGGCGTTTCAGATAAGCCCCTTCGCCGCGCAGGGCTTCCGTCAGCAGGAAATTTCGCGCCTGAGGGTGGAACAGGGCGGTGGGGTGAAACTGATTAAATTCGAGATTCGCCACGCGGCAGCCGGCGCGCCAGGCCATGGCGATACCGTCCCCGGAAGCGATATCCGGATTCGTGGTGTACTGATACACCTTAGAGGCGCCACCTGTAGCCAACACCACAGCCTTCGCCTGACAGGTTTCCACCTTCTCTTTATTACGGTTCCAGACCCACGCTCCCACCACGCGACGCGTGCCAGGCAGGCCTATCTTGTCGGAAATGATCAGATCAACCGCGTTGCTCCGCTCAAGGACCCGGATGTTAGGATGGTTCAGCGCTTTGCTGACCAGCGTGGTTTCCACTTCTTTTCCGGTAGCATCCGCGGCGTGCAGGATGCGGCGGTGGCTATGACCGCCTTCACGCGTTAAGTGGTAGCTCTCTTCACCGTTGGGCTGAACCTGAGTATCGAATAAAACACCCTGATCGATAAGCCACTGAACGCAATGGCGGGCATTGCTGGCGACAAACTCTGCCGCGTGCGCATCCACGATCCCGGCCCCGGCAATCAGCGTATCTTCCACATGTGACGCAATGCTGTCGGTCTCGTCAAATACCGCGGCAATGCCGCCCTGAGCATAAAATGTGGAGCCTTCACTTATCGGGCCTTTGCTCAGAACGATAACGTTCTGATGTTCAGCCAGACGCAGCGCCAGAGAGAGACCGGCAGCGCCGCTGCCGATGATCAGTACATCACAATGAAGTTCAGGTGTTGTGTTCATGATTGTTGTTTAATTTACTAAACAGTGTTGGGGCAGAATAGCACCTGAATGCGAGATATCGCACGTTTTTTTTAATGGAAGTTGCAATGACTAAACGCAGAGGCAGGGGTAAACGAAGGGTAAATAAATGAAATTATTTTGCGAAGCAGATCGTTAGCGTCAGATTTTGTGGTGAAATAAAGCCTGTGTTGCGTTACTCTTCTGGCGGGAAAAAGATGTTTCTTGTCAGAAAGTGGTGCGTATCGTGAACAGACTTATAATGAGAGAAAATGAACGGTCTGCGGCGCGATGAACAAAAACAAAGGCGTTACGGAACTTATTGAAGATCAGACACTCTAAGCTGGTGCTTGCTCAAAGTGCGGTAGTTATAGAGTGGCGTTTCGATAACGCGTGGAATTTAGGTTTGGGGAGACATTACCTCGGATGAGCGAGCAGTTAACGGACCAGGTCCTGGTTGAACGGGTCCAGAAGGGAGATCAGAAAGCCTTTAACCTACTGGTGGTGCGCTACCAGCATAAGGTGGCGAGTCTGGTTTCCCGCTATGTACCGTCAGGTGATGTACCTGATGTGGTGCAAGAGTCTTTTATTAAGGCCTATCGCGCGCTGGAATCGTTCCGGGGAGATAGTGCTTTTTATACCTGGCTGTACCGTATTGCTGTCAATACGGCAAAGAATTACCTGGTTGCTCAGGGTCGTCGTCCGCCGTCCAGTGATGTAGACGCTATCGACGCCGAAAACTTCGAAAGTGGCGGTGCGCTGAAAGAAATTTCGAACCCTGAGAACTTAATGTTGTCAGAAGAACTGAGACAAATTGTTTTTCGCACGATCGAGTCACTCCCGGAAGATTTACGCATGGCAATTACGTTACGGGAGCTTGATGGTCTGAGCTATGAAGAGATAGCCGCTATCATGGATTGTCCGGTCGGCACGGTTCGTTCACGAATTTTCCGTGCGCGAGAAGCTATTGATAATAAAGTTCAACCGCTTATCAGGCGTTGACGATAGCGGGATACTGGAAAAGGTATTAGGCATGCAGAAAGAAAAACTTTCCGCTTTAATGGATGGTGAGACGCTGGATAGTGAGCTGCTCAACGAGCTGTCTCATTCTCCCGAAATGCAAGAGACCTGGGAGAGTTACCATCTCATCCGTGACACGCTGCGCGGTGATACCGGAGAGGTTCTCCATTTCGATATCTCAGCCCGCGTGATGGCGGCCATCGAGAATGAGCCTGTTCATCAGACCACTCCGCTGATTCCTGAAGCGCAACCCGCACCGCACCAGTGGCAGAAAATGCCGTTCTGGCAAAAAGTGCGTCCGTGGGCCAGCCAGCTCACCCAAATGGGGGTGGCTGCATGCGTATCGCTTGCAGTTATCGTTGGCGTCCAGCACTATAATACTCAGTCTGAAACTAATCAGCAGCCAGAAGCGCCAGTGTTTAACACACTGCCGATGATGGGCAAAGCCAGCCCGGTAAGTCTGGGCGTACCGGCTGATGCCTCCGCCAGCGGCGGTCAGCAACAGCAGGTTCAGGAGCAGCGCCGTCGCATTAATGCGATGTTGCAGGATTATGAGTTGCAGCGTCGTCTGCACTCTGAACAGCTTCAGTTTGAGCAGGCCCAAACTCAGCAAGCTGCTGTGCAGGTGCCCGGAAACCAAACTTTAGGAACGCAATCGCAGTAATGAAGCAACTTTGGTTCGCCATGTCTCTGATGGCGGGTAGCCTGTTCTTCTCTGCTAACGCCTCGGCTGATGTTTCATCCGGGGCGTTGTTGCAGCAAATGAATCTGGCCAGCCAGTCACTCAATTACGAGTTGGCATTTATCAGCATCAACAAGCAGGGCGTCGAGTCGTTACGCTATCGCCATGCCCGTCTTGATAACCAGCCGCTCGCCCAGCTTTTACAGATGGATGGCCCGCGTCGGGAAGTTGTCCAGCGTGGCAACGAAATCAGCTATTTCGAGCCCGGTCTGGAGCCTTTCACCCTGAATGGCGACTATATCGTTGATTCTCTACCGTCGCTTATCTATACCGATTTCAAACGACTTGCTCCTTACTATGATTTTATTTCGGTAGGGCGTACCCGTATTGCAGACAGGCTGTGTGAAGTGATCCGCGTGGTTGCGCGCGATGGCACGCGCTACAGCTATATCGTCTGGATTGATGCGGAAACCAAGCTGCCGATGCGCGTGGACCTGCTCGACCGCGACGGCGAGACGCTTGAACAGTTCCGCGTCATCTCCTTCAGCGTGAACAATCAGGTTGGCAACAGCATGCAGAATCTGGCGAAGGCCAGCCTGCCGCCGCTGCTTTCTGTTCCTGCAGGGGACTCCGCTAATTTCAACTGGGTTCCTTCCTGGATACCGCAAGGCTTTAGCGAAGTGTCCAGCAGCCGTCGTCAGTTGCCCACCATTGATACGCCGGTTGAATCACGCCTCTATTCCGATGGCTTGTTCAGCTTCTCGGTGAATATCAACCGCGCAACGGCAAACAGCGCTGAACAAATGCTTCGTACCGGGCGTCGTACGGTCAGCACCACGGTTCGCGATAACGCAGAAATCACGATTGTGGGGGAATTACCTCCGCAGACGGCGAAGCGCATTTCAGACAGCATTAAATTCAGGGCCGCACAATGATTAAAGAGTGGGCGACCGTCGTCTCGTGGCAGAATGGTATTGCGCTGGTCAGCTGTGATGTTAAAGCCTCATGCAATAGCTGCGCATCCCGAGCCGGTTGTGGCAGTCGCGTGCTGAATAAGTTAGGGCCACAGACATCGCATACGATCTCCGTGCCGAGCGAACAGCCGCTGGTGGCGGGTCAGAAGGTGGAACTGGGCATTATGGAAGGCAGTCTGCTGAGTTCCGCGATGCTGGTCTATCTCTCCCCGCTGGTGGGGCTGTTTGTCATGGGCGGCCTTTTTCAGATGCTGTTTGGTACCGACGTGGCCGCCATGTGCGGTGCAGCTTTGGGTGGCGTAGGGGGATTCTGGCTTGCCAAAGGCATCTCACCGAAGCTCGCCGCGCGCGATGAGTGGCAGCCCGTTATTCTGAGCGTTGCGCTGGCGCCTGACCAACTTCGCGTCGAGACGCTCTCTTCTGAGGCCCGGTGATCCACCGGGCTTTATCATTATTTACATCTCAAAAAAGAAAACGCCATTTCTTCGCGCTATGCTTGGCTCTAAGTGCATTTCCAGGTTGCGGGTATGTAGTGTAGAATGCTGCGTTTTCGCACTGAAAAACGTCAGGCTAAGAACAGCGGCCTCCAGGAATTCGTAAGGCATAATTATTTAACTATATGAAGAACATACGTAACTTTTCGATCATTGCTCACATTGACCACGGTAAGTCGACGCTGTCTGACCGTATTATCCAGATTTGCGGTGGCCTTTCTGATCGTGAAATGGCAGCCCAGGTACTGGACTCCATGGACCTGGAACGCGAACGCGGTATTACCATCAAAGCGCAGAGCGTGACGCTCGACTATAAAGCTTCTGATGGCGAAACCTATCAACTGAACTTTATCGACACCCCAGGCCACGTTGACTTCTCCTATGAAGTATCACGCTCGCTGGCGGCCTGTGAAGGTGCGCTGCTGGTGGTCGATGCCGGGCAGGGCGTAGAAGCCCAGACCCTGGCAAACTGCTACACCGCGATGGAAATGGATCTCGAAGTTGTGCCGGTTCTGAACAAAATCGACCTGCCAGCCGCCGATCCTGAGCGCGTGGCGGAAGAGATTGAAGACATTGTCGGCATTGACGCGACCGACGCCGTACGCTGCTCCGCGAAAACCGGTGTGGGTGTGACCGACGTGCTGGAACGCCTGGTACGTGATATTCCGGCCCCGGAAGGCGACCCGGATGGTCCATTGCAGGCGCTGATCATCGACTCCTGGTTCGATAACTACCTGGGCGTGGTCTCTCTGGTGCGTATCAAAAACGGCACCATGCGTAAAGGCGACAAAATCAAGGTCATGAGTACCGGACAGGTCTACAACGCAGACCGTCTGGGTATCTTCACGCCAAAACAGGTTGACCGTACCGAGCTGAAATGCGGCGAGGTAGGCTGGCTGGTCTGCGCGATTAAAGACATCCTCGGCGCGCCAGTGGGCGATACCCTGACCGGCGCGCGTAACCCGGCAGACAAAGCGCTGCCTGGCTTCAAAAAGGTGAAACCGCAGGTTTACGCGGGTCTGTTCCCGGTCAGCTCTGACGACTACGAAAACTTCCGCGATGCGCTCGGCAAGCTGAGCCTGAACGATGCCTCCCTGTTCTACGAGCCAGAAAGCTCAACGGCGCTGGGCTTCGGCTTCCGCTGCGGCTTCCTCGGCCTGCTGCACATGGAGATTATTCAGGAGCGTCTGGAGCGTGAATACGATCTGGATCTGATCACCACCGCACCAACGGTAGTCTACGAAGTGGAAACCACCTCGAAAGAAGTGATCTACGTCGACAGCCCGTCCAAGCTGCCGCCGCTGAACAACATTCACGAGCTGCGCGAGCCTATTGCAGAATGTCACATGCTGCTGCCGCAGGAGTTCCTGGGGAACGTTATTACGCTCTGTATTGAGAAGCGTGGCGTGCAGACCAACATGGTTTACCACGGTAACCAGGTGGCGCTGACCTATGAAATCCCTATGGCGGAAGTGGTACTCGACTTCTTCGACCGTCTGAAGTCTACCTCCCGTGGCTATGCATCACTGGATTACAACTTCAAGCGTTTCCAGGCCTCCAACATGGTGCGCGTGGACGTGCTGATCAACGGCGAGCGTGTGGATGCGCTGGCGCTGATCACCCACAACGACAATGCGCCGTACCGTGGCCGCGAGCTGGTTGAGAAGATGAAAGATCTGATCCCGCGTCAGCAGTTTGACATTGCGATTCAGGCGGCCATCGGTAACCACATCATTGCCCGCTCAACCGTGAAGCAACTGCGTAAAAACGTTCTGGCGAAGTGCTATGGCGGTGACGTCAGCCGTAAGAAAAAGCTGCTGCAGAAGCAGAAAGAAGGTAAGAAGCGTATGAAGCAGGTCGGTAACGTTGAGCTGCCGCAGGAAGCATTCCTTGCCATTCTTCATGTCGGTAAAGACGGCAAATAACCTTTAAGGAGTTGGCATGGCGAACATGTTTGCCCTGATCCTGGTCATCGCTACGCTGGTGACAGGCCTGCTGTGGTGCCTGGATAAGTTTATCTTCGCCCCAAAACGCCGTGAACGTCAGGCTGCCGCGCAGGCAGCGACTGGCGATGCGCTTGACGCGAAAACCCTGAAGAAAGTTGGCCCGAAACCGGGCTGGCTGGAAACGGGCGCGTCGGTGTTCCCGGTGCTGGCGATTGTGCTGGTGGTACGTTCGTTTATTTATGAGCCGTTCCAGATCCCATCGGGATCAATGATGCCAACGCTGCTGATCGGTGATTTTATTCTGGTTGAGAAGTTTGCCTACGGCATCAAAGATCCGATTTACCAGAAAACGCTGATCGAAACGGGGCATCCGAAACGTGGCGACATCGTGGTGTTTAAATATCCGGACGATCCGCGTCTGGATTACATTAAGCGCGCGGTGGGTCTGCCGGGTGATAAAGTGACCTACGATCCGGTTGCGAAGGAAGTCACCGTTCAGCCGGGCTGCAGCTCCGGTACCGCGTGTGAAAACGCGCTGCCAATCACCTACTCAAACGTTGAGCCAAGTGATTTCGTGCAGACTTTCGCCCGTCGTAACGGCGGTGAAGCGACCAGCGGGTTCTTCCAGGTGCCAAAAGGTGAAACCAAAGAGAACGGCATTCGTCTGGTTGAGCGCAAAGAGACGCTGGGCGATGTCACTCACCGCATTCTGACCGTGCCAATCGCGCAGGACCAAGTGGGGATGTATTACAAACAGCCGGGTCAGCAGCTGGCCAGCTGGATCGTACCGCCGGGACACTACTTCATGATGGGCGATAACCGCGATAACTCCGCGGACAGCCGTTACTGGGGCTTTGTGCCGGAAGCGAATCTGGTGGGTAAAGCAACCGCGATCTGGATGAGTTTTGAGAAGCAGGAAGGCGAGTGGCCGACCGGCGTGCGCCTGAATCGTATTGGCGGAATCCATTAATTCTCAGGAAAAGAACACGTAGCCGCGTTATTTCGCGGCTACGTGAATTATTTCCTCGATAAATCTCTTTGAACTAACGACATCCCCTGTCGTTGTGTATAGAATATTCCCCCGAAGTTTAAGGTTGGCCCTGCAAGGGTGCCACGGCACACGAAACCGCGTTGGTTTTCTCAGGTCGGTTTCGTGTGCTGCATTTTTGACGCATTCATTTATTGGTATCGCATGAACCCCATCGTAATTAATCGGCTTCAACGGAAGCTGGGCTACACTTTTCATCATCAGGAGTTGTTGCAACAGGCATTAACCCATCGCAGTGCCAGCAGCAAACATAATGAGCGTCTCGAGTTTCTGGGTGACTCTATTTTAAGTTTCGTGATTGCGAATGCGCTTTATCATCGTTTCCCGCGCGTGGACGAAGGTGATATGAGCCGCATGCGCGCCACGCTGGTGCGCGGCAACACCCTCGCTGAAATCGCGCGCGAATTTGAACTGGGCGAATGTCTGCGTCTTGGGCCGGGTGAACTGAAAAGCGGCGGCTTCCGTCGTGAATCTATTCTTGCCGATACGGTCGAAGCATTAATTGGTGGCGTGTTCCTGGACAGCGATATCCAGACCGTAGAAAAGCTGATCCTTAACTGGTATCAGACCCGTCTGGACGAAATTAGCCCGGGCGATAAACAAAAAGATCCGAAAACGCGCCTGCAGGAATATTTGCAGGGCCGTCATCTGCCGCTGCCATCCTATCTGGTGGTGCAGGTTCGTGGCGAAGCGCACGATCAGGAATTTACCATCCATTGCCAGGTCAGTGGCCTGAGTGAACCGGTGGTGGGCACAGGTTCAAGCCGCCGTAAGGCTGAACAGGCTGCCGCCGAACAGGCGTTAAAAATGCTGGAGCTGGAATGAGCGAAGAAAAAACCTATTGCGGATTTATTGCCATCGTCGGACGTCCGAACGTCGGCAAATCCACCCTGCTGAATAATCTGCTTGGGCAGAAGATTTCCATCACCTCGCGTAAGGCGCAGACCACGCGTCACCGCATTGTCGGCATCCATACTGAAGGCGCGTATCAGGCGATCTACGTCGATACCCCTGGCCTGCACATGGAAGAGAAGCGTGCCATTAACCGTCTGATGAACAAGGCGGCGAGCAGCTCCATCGGCGACGTAGAGCTGGTGATTTTCGTAGTGGAAGGCACCCGCTGGACGCCGGACGACGAAATGGTACTGAACAAGCTGCGTGACGGCAAAACGCCGGTGATCCTCGCGGTCAACAAAGTTGACAACGTGCAGGAAAAAGCTGACCTGCTGCCGCACCTGCAGTGGCTGGGCAGCCAGATGAACTTCCTGGATATCGTTCCGCTGTCTGCTGAGACCGGCCTGAACGTCGATACCATCGCGGGCATCGTACGTAAGCACTTGCCGGAAGCGATTCACCACTTCCCGGAAGATTACATCACCGATCGCTCTCAGCGCTTTATGGCGTCTGAAATCATCCGTGAAAAGCTGATGCGTTTCCTGGGCGCCGAGCTGCCGTACTCTGTGACGGTGGAGATCGAGCGTTTCCAGAGCAACGAGCGCGGTGGCTACGACATTAACGGCCTGATCCTCGTCGAGCGTGAAGGGCAGAAGAAGATGGTGATCGGCAACAAAGGCGCCAAGATAAAAACCATCGGTATCGAAGCCCGTAAGGACATGCAGGAGATGTTCGAAGCGCCAGTTCATCTGGAACTGTGGGTGAAGGTGAAATCTGGCTGGGCCGATGATGAGCGTGCTCTGCGCAGCCTCGGTTACGGCGAAGATCAGTAACTCAAGACGACGAGTATAATGGAAGGTTGGCAGCGCGCCTTCGTTCTCCATAGTCGTCCCTGGAGCGAAACCAGCCTGATGCTGGACGTCTTCACGGAAGAGTCGGGCCGCGTGCGCCTTGTTGCGAAAGGCGCACGTTCCAAACGTTCTAATCTGAAGGGTGCCCTACAGCCTTTTACGCCGCTGCTGGTTCGCTTTGGCGGGCGAGGGGAAGTCAAAACCTTGCGCAGCGCTGAAGCCGTCTCTCTGGCGCTTCCCCTTTCTGGCATCACGCTCTACAGCGGTCTGTATGTCAACGAGCTCATCTCCCGCGTCCTTGAACATGAGACTCGCTTCTCGGAACTTTTCTTCGATTATCTGCACTGTATCCAGGCACTGGCGGGTGCGACCGGCACGCCCGAACCCGCCCTGCGTCGTTTCGAACTGGCGCTGCTGGGCCACCTCGGGTACGGCGTGGATTTTCTGCACTGCGCAGGCAGCGGTGATGAGGTGGAAGACACCATGACCTACCGCTACCGCGAAGAAAAAGGCTTTATTGCCAGCGTCGTCGTTGATAACAGTACTTTTACCGGACGCCAGCTCAGAGCACTTTATGAACGCGAGTTTCCGGACGCCGATACCCTGCGCGCAGCAAAACGCTTTACCCGGATTGCCCTCAAGCCGTATCTTGGCGGCAAGCCCTTAAAGAGCCGCGAATTATTCAGGCAGTTTATGCCCAAACGTTAGACCACAGCATCAGAAAGAAAACCGAGGATTGTCATGGCTGAATTACTGTTAGGCGTCAACATCGACCACATCGCCACCCTGCGCAACGCGCGCGGCACGGCGTATCCCGATCCGGTTCAGGCGGCGTTTATCGCTGAACAGGCTGGTGCAGACGGCATTACCGTTCACCTGCGTGAAGACCGCCGCCACATTACCGACCGCGACGTGCGCATTCTTCGTCAGACGCTGGACACCCGTATGAATCTGGAGATGGCGGTCACCGAAGAGATGCTGACCATTGCCTGCGAGACCAAACCGCACTTTTGCTGCCTGGTGCCGGAAAAACGCCAGGAAGTGACCACCGAAGGCGGGCTGGACGTGGCGGGGCAGCAGGACAAAATGCGCGATGCCTGCAAGCGCCTGGCGGATGCCGGTATCCTGGTTTCTCTGTTTATCGACGCCGATTTCGCGCAGATTAAAGCGGCAGCCGACGTGGGCGCGCCATATATCGAAATTCACACCGGCTGCTATGCCGATGCTAAAAACGATGCCGAGCAGGCCAAAGAGCTGGAGCGTATCGCCAAAGCGGCCACCTACGCCGCGAGCCAGGGACTGAAGGTTAATGCCGGTCACGGCCTGACCTACCACAACGTGAAGGCCATTGCCGCCCTGCCGGAAATGCACGAGCTGAACATCGGCCACGCCATTATTGGCCGCGCGGTGATGAGCGGCCTGAAAGAGGCGGTATCAGAGATGAAACGCCTGATGCTGGAAGCGCGTCAGTAATGGCCATTTTGGGCTTAGGCACCGATATCGTCGAAATAGCCCGCATTGAAGCGGTGATCGCCCGGAGCGGCGATCGCCTGGCAAGGCGCGTGCTGAGCGATAACGAATGGGCCATCTGGGAAGCGCACCAGCAGCCGGTGCGTTTTCTGGCAAAGCGCTTTGCGGTAAAAGAGGCGGCAGCCAAAGCCTTCGGGACCGGCATTCGTAACGGCCTGGCATTTAACCAGTTCGAAGTTTTTAATGATGAGCTGGGCAAACCGCGCCTGCGTCTGTGGGGTGAAGCGCAAAAGCTGGCGGAGAAGCTGGGGGTGAATCATATGCACGTGACGATCGCAGATGAACGCCACTATGCCAGCGCGACGGTGATTATCGAAAGCTAAATTTTGTCCGCGTGGTGCATCAGGACAAATTTATCCCACAGCTGCTCTTCGCTCTCGACGTGTGTCGGATCCTTCAGAATAGTGTTGGGGATCGGGCACACCTTCTGGCAGGTCGGCGTCTCATAGTGGCCGACGCATTCCGTGCAGCGATCGCTGTTAATCTCGTAAATGCTGTCGCCCATCGAAATCGCCTGGTTCGGGCATTCGGGTTCGCACATATCGCAATTGATGCATTTTTTGGTAATTAACAGCGCCATCAGGAAATTCTCAGAAACAACACAAACTGGGCGGGCATTATACGCGTCAAACCAGTTTCTTTACCAGTTCTTCGCTGTGACGAATGCGCTCAGGCGCGCGCTCCAGATCCTGCTGTACCAGCGCCATAAACAGCAGGTCCGTCAGCATCATTTGTGCGCTGGTGGACGAAATTGCCGCGCTGCGCGTGGCCTGCTCTTCGGCAATGGTATACAAACAGCGCGTTGCCCGCTGCTGCAGCGCATTTGGCGTAAAGCCGGTGATCGCCAGAATTTTGCCGCCGACGCGCAGGGCTTCGTCGGTCGCCATGTTGATCTCGCGGCGCTCGCCGGAGTAGGAGATGGCCAGCAGCAGATCGTCAGGATCCATCGCCTGCACGGTCGCCAGCAGGGCGTGCATATCCTGCTCGACGATGGCGTTAAAACCGATTTTAGTCAGCTTCCAGCCAAAATTACGGGCCACCAGACCGGACGCGCCAATACCGGTCAAAATAATACGCCGCGCCGCCCGCAGCATCGCCACGCTTTCCAGTAATTTCTCTTCGGTATTCACGTCCAGCGTGGCGTGCATGGCCGCCACGTTCTCCTTGATCAGCTTTTCCCCAACCAGACGCATCGGGTCATCGCCGCGGATCTGGTTATGCACCGGCATGGACTGCGGATTCGGGTTACTCACCAGCGCTTCGCTGATTGCCAGCTTAAGAGCGGGAAAACCCTTAAACCCGATCTTCTGGGCAAATTTCACCACGCTTGACTGACTCACTCCAGCTTCGCTTGCCAGCTGCTGTGAGCTGAGGTGGCGGGCGCGATCGGGCTGAGAAAGCAGAAAATCCGCCAGCTTTTTGTCGCTTTGAGCAAAGCCGGCGTAGCGCTGGCGAATGCGAATTAAACAGTTCATGAGTACTCCCGGCGGAAATGTGATTGTCTGCGCAAAAACGAATTCTGCTCGCCTGAATGAATTTTATATTCCATTATAGTGTGATTATTATGAATTAAAAATTCTTGAGGTACAAAAAATGAATCTTGGCTCACTTGTTTCTGAAACGCGTAACCCGCAAACCATGGATCTGGATGCGCTCTCCACCCTGGAGCTGGTTAACCGCTTTAATCAACAGGATACGCTGGTCGCGCAGGCAGTGAAAGAGACATTGCCAGAGGTGGCAAAAGCGGTCGATGCGGCGGCGGAAGCTCTTAAGGCCGGTGGTCGCATTATCTATATGGGGGCCGGTACCAGCGGGCGTCTCGGGGTGCTGGATGCCTCGGAATGTCCGCCCACCTTTGGCGTTCCGCACGGCCTGGTGGTTGGCCTGATTGCAGGTGGTCCCGGCGCGCTGCTGAAGGCCGTTGAAGGGGCGGAGGACAACAAACAGCTGGGTGAGGATGACCTGAAGGATCTGAACCTGACGGCGAACGATCTGGTGGTCGGCCTGGCGGCATCCGGGCGCACGCCGTACGTCATTGGCGGCCTGGAATACGCCAACCGGACCGGCTGCACGACGGTCGCCATCTCCTGCAACCCCGGCTCGCCGATTGCGCAGGTGGCCGCTATCGCCATCTCTCCGGTCGTTGGGCCGGAAGCGCTCACCGGCTCCACGCGCCTGAAATCCGGGACCGCGCAAAAGCTGGTGCTCAATATGATCTCCACCGGTGCGATGGTGAAGTTCGGCAAGGTCTACCAGAACCTGATGGTCGATATGCAGGCCACCAACGTCAAGCTGGTGGACAGAGCCTGCCGCATGGTGATGGAGGCGACAGGCGCGGGCCGTGAAGAGGCAGAAGCGGTGCTCAGGCAGACCGATCACGACGTAAAACCAGCCATTTTGATGATCTTAAGCGGGCTGGACGCGGCGGCTGCGCGAGCCAAACTCGACGCGCACAACGGCTTCTTACGGGCGGCATTAGAAAACTAGCAGAGGCGTTTATGGACAAAACAGCAGCGCTCGCCAGCGATATCCTGCAGGGGATAGGCGGGGAACAAAATATTCAGCGTCTGGAAAACTGCATGACGCGCGTGCGCGTCGAGGTGCATAACGACGACCAGCTTGACGTGCCGGGTCTGAAGAAGCTGTCCGGCGTCAGCGGCTACGTAAAACAGGGGCAGCAGCATCAGCTGATCGTCGGGCCGGGCAAGGCGGCGCAGGTTGTCGACGCCATGCGCGCGCTGATGGTCGGCGGTGCAAGCGTGACGGTTGACGACGCTGAACGCACCAAAGCGCAGGCGAAGGCCAAATACAAAGCTCCCATGAGCGATGCGCTGCGACAGCTGGCAAACGTCTTTATCCCGCTGATCCCGGCGTTTATAGCTTCCGGCTTGATCACCGGGATCATCAACATCCTCAAGCGGCCGGATATCGTCGGGGATTTTGCCACGCAGTATCCGAACCTGCTGGGCATTCTCGGGATCTTCGGCAGCGCGGTGTTTGCCATTATGAACATCCTGGTCGGGGTCAATACCGCGAAGGTGTTTGGCGGCTCGCTGGCGATGGGCGGGGTGATGGCGGGCATTCTCTCCAGCCCGCAGCTGGCGCAAATCACGCTGTTTGGTGAGGCGCTCCAGCCTGGCCGCGGCGGGGTGATCGCGGTGCTGCTGGTGGTCATCCTGATGTGTTGGATCGAGAAGCGGCTGCGCGCGGTTCTGCCCGGCTCGATTGAGCTGATCCTCAACCCGCTGCTCACCACGCTGATCACCGGTAGCATAGCGATTGTGGCCCTCCAGCCGTTAGGCGGTTGGATCTCTGAAGCCATCGCCCACGGCGCGTCTCTGGCTATAGATCGCGGCGGCCTGCTGGTGGGGGCGGTGCTGTCAGGTACCTTCCTGCCGCTGGTGCTGACCGGCCTGCATCAGGGGCTGGTGCCGATCCACGTCGAGCTGGTTCAGGCGCACGGTTATAACGCGCTGCTGCCTATTCTCTCGATGGCGGGCGTCGGGCAGGTGGGGGCAGCGATTGCCGTCCTGATGAAAACCCGCAACGCGCGCCTGAAAAAAGTGATTAAAGGGGCGCTGCCGGTCGGGCTGCTCGGCATTGGCGAGCCGCTGATATTCGGCGTCACGCTGCCGCTGGGTAAACCGTTCCTTGCGGCCTGTCTGGGGGGCGCGGTAGGCGGGGCACTCATCAGCTACTGGAAAGTCGCCACCGTTATCACCTTTGGTCTCTCCGGTTTACCGCTGGCATTAACCATCGTGACCGGAAAAGTCATGCTCTATCTGTTAGGCTATTTAGTAGCGGTGATCGCCGGGTTCCTGTTTACCTGGCTGTTAGGATTCAACGACCCAGAGGAGTAAGGTTTGGCCAATCACGAGCGTCGCGTTGTCTTTTTCGATCTGGATGGAAC
This sequence comes from Enterobacter cloacae complex sp. P12RS, assembly GCF_014895875.1. Classification (NCBI taxonomy): domain Bacteria; kingdom Pseudomonadati; phylum Pseudomonadota; class Gammaproteobacteria; order Enterobacterales; family Enterobacteriaceae; genus Enterobacter; species Enterobacter cloacae complex sp. P12RS. The sequence continues at coordinate 180,915 of NZ_JADBQO010000010.1, read as the reverse complement.
GCTGCATCAGCAGGATATGTTTGGTACGTTTATGCGCTACCTGCTGCGGCGTCAGCCTCTGAACGCGCTGCTCGTCTTACCGCTCTTACCCCTCATTGGCATCGCGCTGCTGGTAAAAGGCCGGGCGGCGCGCTGGCCGATGAGCCTGCTGCTGTGGGGATGTACGTTTGGCCACAGCGAAGCGCGGCTCAAACAGCTCGAAAAGGAGTTCGCTCTCTGGTTCCGCGGCCACGTTGCCGCGTTTCCCGTGGTGCAGGCGCGTCTGACCAGCTATCTTGACGCCAACGATGCCGATATCTGGCTGATTACCGGCTCCCCGCAGACGCTGGTGGAGCAGGTCTACTTTGATACCCCCTGGCTGCCGCGCGTAAATCTTATCGCCACGCAAATTTCCCGCGGCTACGGCGGCTGGGTCCTGACGATGCGCTGTCTGGGGCATGAAAAAGTGGTCCAGCTGGAAAAACGCATCGGCACGCCGCTGCGCCTTTACAGCGGCTACAGCGACAGCAAGCAGGACAACCCGCTGCTCTATTTTTGCCAGCATCGCTGGCGCGTTACTCCCCTCGGTGAACTTCAGCAACTCGAATAGTCTTATCTGTAAGGGCTGTGTATAATGCCGCCCGCTTTTAGACTGGAGTATCAGCCCTTGTCCACCTCAGAACACAATCATGAATACTGGATGCGCCACGCGCTGGCGCTGGCTCAACGGGCCTGGGACGAGGGCGAAGTGCCCGTGGGCGCGGTGCTGGTTCATAACAACCGGGTGATTGGGGAAGGGTGGAACCGTCCTATTGGCCGCCACGATCCTACCGCGCACGCCGAAATTATGGCGCTTCGTCAGGGCGGACTGGTGCTGCAAAACTATCGTCTGCTTGATACCACCCTGTACGTCACCCTTGAACCCTGCGTGATGTGCTCAGGGGCGATGGTGCACAGCCGAATCGGTACCCTGGTGTTTGGAGCGCGGGATGAAAAAACCGGTGCGGCCGGTTCACTGATGGACGTGCTGGGTCATCCCGGAATGAATCATCAGGTGCAGACTATCGGTGGGGTACTTGCACCAGAGTGTTCGGGGCTATTAAGCGATTTCTTTCGAATGCGCCGTCAGCAGAAAAAGCAACAAAAGGCAGAATTGAAGTTGTCGGATGATTAAGCTCGTCCGGTGCCACAATCGGATAACTTTCCGCCAGCTGTTTTGCCTCTGTTGCCTCTTTCTCTTTCTCCAGCAGATAGCCGACCAGGCTAATCTGATACTTACGTATATTTTCCACGTAGGCGTAGGCTTCATGTCCGCGCGCGTAGCCATACGTCAGCTTGTTGTACCATGGCTTCTGGCTCAGCAGAGGCAGGCGCTGTTTTACGTCTGACCAGCTGTCCGGGTTTCCCTTCGTTTTCGCCGTCAGAGCCCGCGCGTCAAGCATGTGCGCGTAGCCCATGTTGTAGGCCGCCAGCGCAAACCAGATCCGTTCCTCTTCCGGCACGGTTTCCGGGACTTTAGCCATCATATCCTGCAGGTAGCGCGCCCCGCCGCTGATGCTCTGTTCCGCATCGGTACGGTCGTTAACGCCCAGGCTCAGCGCGGTATTTTTGGTTAACATCATCAGTCCGCGTACGCCCGTTGGCGACGTGGCCTGGGTGTCCCAGTGGGACTCCTGGTACGAGATAGCCGCCAGCAGTTTCCAGTCAATCTCCTGGGCATATTTTTCGAAAAGCGGCTGCAGGTCAGGCAGGACGCTGTCAACCGCGCGCAGGAAGCTGCGGGTGTCAACGTAGTCAAAGTCATCCCCGTGGCCGAGGTACTTCTCCTCAAGTCGCGCCAGCGTGCCGTCTTCATTGATGGTGTTATAAAAATCCAGCATGGCCGCCGAGAGGGTCTGGTCATCATCCAGATGGGTAAACCAGGTCACCGGCTGTTCGTCCGTCACGTCCAGCGCCACGGCGATTTCAGGATGCACCCGCTGGAACAGGCTGATCGCCACCGAATCGGCGATGGTGTAGGGCAGTTTCTGATCTTTGACCTGCTCCAGCAGCTCCGTCGTGCCGAGTTTAGGGTCAACCGTCCAGCTCAGATCCGGGTATTTTTTCTCCTTTAACTCACGCAGGTCGTCAATCACTACGTGGCCGGGAGCAATCGTCAGCTGTTGCGCGTTGATCGAGGCAAGCGTACGCGGGCGCAGGCTCCCGACGCGATAAACCAGCTGCTGGGAAACGGAGTAGTAGGTCGGGCCCGGCTGGTAGTTCTTGCTGCGCTCGCTGTTATAGACCAGCCCGGCAGCGAGGATATCGGCGTTGTTGTTGTCCAGGTCGTCAAACAGCTGGTTGATGTTCTGGCGGACGGTAATTTTAAGCTTCACGCCCAGATAATCGGCAAACTGCTGCGCCAGCTCATAATCCAGACCAATAATTTTGCCGTTGATGTCGCTGTAAATCAGCGGAGAGTTAAGGGTACTGACGCGCAGTTCCCCCCGCTCCTGAATGGCGGCGATACGATTTTCGGCTTTGCCGAACCAGGGGATGGAAGGCCAGAGGGCCACTGCCAGCAGCAACGTTACAATGCCGATGAGCAGATAATTAATCTTTAATTTTTTCAATTAGTTAATTCTCTGCGGCGCCGGTTGCCTCAGTCTGCTGTAGCCATGTTAATCATAAGGTTTGTCATTGATTGAGCGGCATTTTGCGTAAACTTGCGCCACTTGGCAACCAATTAGAGAGACAGGTCACATCTATTGTTAAACGCTGAAGTCGATTTTATTTCGACGCAAACGGTTTCGTCGGCGCTCAGGATTCTCTATAATGACGCCCGTTTTCCCCCCTTGCGCACACTGTAAGCGCCCCGGCGCTTCGAAGACGAGAGACTTATGATGGAAATTCTGCGTGGTTCGCCTGCACTGTCTGCCTTCCGTATTACCAAACTGCTGGCACGTTTTCAGGCGGCCGACCTTCCGGTAAGCAATATTTACGCTGAGTATGTCCATTTTGCTGACCTGAATGCCCCCCTGAATGCAGAGGAGCGCGTACAGCTGGAACGCCTGCTCAAGTATGGCCCAAATCTGAGCAGCCATACGCCAACCGGCAAACTGATCCTTGCGACGCCGCGTCCGGGCACCATCTCCCCCTGGTCTTCCAAAGCCACCGACATTGCCCACAACTGCGGCCTGAGCCAGATTAACCGTCTGGAGCGCGGCGTAGCGTACTACGTCGAAGCCTCTACCCTGAGCGACGCGCAGTGGCAGGCGGTTGCGGCTGAATTGCACGACCGCATGATGGAGAGCGTGTTTGCCTCTCTTGATGACGCACAAAAGCTTTTCTCCCACCATCAGCCTGCGCCGGTACAGAGCGTGGACCTGCTGGGGCAGGGCCGCCAGGCGCTGATTGACGCCAACCTGCGTCTCGGCCTGGCGCTGGCAGAAGACGAAATTGACTACCTGCAGGACGCGTTCGTTAAGCTCAACCGCAACCCGAACGACATCGAACTCTACATGTTCGCGCAGGCCAACTCTGAGCACTGCCGCCATAAGATTTTCAACGCCGACTGGATCATCGACGGCGAACAGCAGCCGAAGTCGCTGTTCAAAATGATCAAAAACACCATGGAACAAACCCCTGACCACGTGCTGTCTGCCTATAAAGACAACGCCGCGGTGATGGAAGGTTCCGAGGTGGGCCGCTTCTTCGCCGATCGCGAAGCAGGGCGCTATGACTTCCATCAGGAGCCTGCGCATATTCTGATGAAAGTGGAAACCCACAACCACCCGACGGCCATTTCTCCGTGGCCGGGTGCGGCGACCGGCTCCGGCGGCGAAATCCGTGACGAAGGGGCGACCGGTCGTGGGGCGAAACCAAAAGCGGGTCTGGTCGGCTTTTCCGTCTCCAACCTGCGGATCCCTGGCTTTGAACAGCCGTGGGAAGAAGATTTCGGCAAGCCAGAGCGCATCGTGACCGCGCTGGATATCATGACCGAAGGTCCGCTGGGCGGCGCGGCGTTTAACAACGAATTTGGTCGTCCGGCGCTGAACGGTTACTTCCGTACCTACGAAGAGAAGGTGGACAGCCACAACGGCGAAGAGCTGCGTGGCTACCACAAACCGATCATGCTGGCGGGCGGGATCGGCAACATCCGTGCCGATCACGTGCAAAAAGGCGAGATCGTCGTCGGCGCGAAGCTGATCGTGCTGGGCGGCCCGGCGATGAACATCGGTCTGGGCGGCGGTGCGGCCTCCTCTATGGCCTCCGGCCAGTCTGATGCGGATCTCGATTTCGCCTCCGTGCAGCGTGACAACCCTGAGATGGAGCGTCGCTGCCAGGAAGTGATCGACCGCTGCTGGCAGCTGGGCGATGCTAACCCGATTCTGTTCATCCACGACGTGGGCGCGGGCGGCCTGTCCAACGCTATGCCGGAGCTGGTGAGCGACGGCGGTCGCGGTGGCCGTTTCAACCTGCGCGATATCCTGAGCGATGAGCCGGGCATGAGCCCGCTCGAAATCTGGTGTAACGAATCCCAGGAGCGCTATGTGCTGGCGGTTGCGGCCGACCAGCTGCCGCTGTTTGACGAGCTGTGCCGCCGCGAACGCGCGCCGTATGCCGTCATCGGTGAAGCGACCGAAGAGCAGCACCTGACTCTCAGCGACACCCATTTCGACAACCAGCCTATCGATCTGCCGCTGGACGTGCTGCTCGGTAAAACGCCGAAGATGACCCGCGACGTAACAACCCGTAAAGCGGCGGGCAAAGCGCTGGATCGCCAGGGCATTACTGTGGCGGAAGCGGTCAACCGCGTGCTGCACCTGCCGGCCGTGGCAGAGAAAACCTTCCTGGTCACCATTGGCGACCGTACCGTTACCGGTATGGTATCCCGCGATCAGATGGTTGGCCCGTGGCAGATCCCGGTGGCGAACTGCGCCGTGACCACCGCGAGCCTCGACAGCTACTACGGCGAAGCGATGGCGCTGGGCGAACGCACCCCGGTGGCGCTGCTGGACTTCGCCGCCTCTGCACGACTGGCGGTTGGTGAAGCGCTGACCAACATCGCGGCGACGCAGATTGGCGACATCAAACGTATCAAACTTTCAGCGAACTGGATGGCGGCAGCCGGTCACCCTGGTGAAGACGCGGGCCTGTATGAAGCCGTGAAAGCGGTGGGTGAGGAGCTGTGCCCAGCCCTCGGCCTGACCATTCCGGTGGGTAAAGACTCCATGTCGATGAAAACCCGCTGGCAGGAGGGTAACGAGCAGCGCGAGATGACGTCTCCGCTGTCGCTGGTGATCACTGCGTTTGCCCGCGTGGAAGACGTGCGCCATACCGTTACGCCGCAGCTGGCGACCGAAGATAACGCCCTGCTGTTGATTGACCTGGGTAAGGGCCACAACGCGCTGGGCGCCACCGCACTGGCGCAGGTTTACCGTCAACTTGGCGACAAGCCAGCCGACGTGCGCGACGTGGCGCAGCTAAAAGGTTTCTACGACGCAATTCAGGCGCTGGTGGCACAGCGCAAGCTGCTGGCCTACCACGACCGTTCCGACGGCGGCCTGCTGGTGACCCTGGCAGAGATGGCCTTCACCGGCCACTGCGGTGTGGAAGCGAACATTGCAACGCTTGGCGAAGACCGCCTGGCGGCGCTGTTTAACGAAGAGCTGGGTGCGGTGATTCAGGTTCGCGCCGCAGACCGCGAGGCGGTGGAAGCGATTCTGGCGAAGCACGGTCTGGCAGACTGCGTCCACTATCTGGGGAAAGCCGTTCAGGGCGACCGCTTCGTCATTGAGGCCGACGGTCACGCCGTGTTCAGCGAAAGCCGCACCACGCTGCGCATGTGGTGGGCAGAAACTACATGGCAGATGCAGCGCCTGCGCGATAACCCGGAATGCGCCGATCAGGAGCATAACGCGAAAGCGAATGACCAGGATCCTGGCCTGAACGTGAAGCTCTCCTTCGACATCAACGAAGATATCGCTGCGCCGTACATTGCGACCGGCGCGCGTCCGAAAGTGGCCGTGCTGCGCGAGCAGGGCGTTAACTCCCACGTTGAGATGGCGGCAGCCTTCCACCGCGCGGGCTTTGACGCTATCGACGTCCACATGAGCGACCTGCTAGCCGGGCGTACCGGTCTGGAAGATTTCCATGCGCTGGTGGCGTGCGGCGGTTTCTCCTACGGTGACGTGCTGGGCGCAGGCGAAGGCTGGGCGAAGTCCATTCTGTTTAACAGCCAAGTGCGCGACGAGTTCGAGACCTTCTTCCATCGTCCGCAAACCCTGGCGCTGGGCGTGTGCAACGGCTGCCAGATGATGTCTAACCTGCGCGAGCTGATCCCGGGCAGCGAAGCCTGGCCACGCTTTGTGCGCAACCAGTCCGACCGCTTCGAAGCGCGCTTCAGTCTGGTAGAAGTGACTCAGAGCCCGTCTCTGCTGCTGCAGGGGATGGTTGGCTCTCAGATGCCAATCGCCGTTTCCCACGGCGAAGGTCAGGTAGAAGTGCGCGATGCGGCCCATCTGGCGCAGCTCGAGAGCAAAGGCCTGGTGGCGCTGCGCTTTGTCGATAACTTCGGCAAGGTCACGGAAACCTATCCGGCGAACCCGAACGGCTCCGTCAATGGTATTACGGCGGTGACCAGCGAAAGCGGTCGCGCGACCATCATGATGCCGCACCCTGAACGCGTGTTCCGTACCGTGAGCAACTCCTGGCACCCGGAAAACTGGGGCGAGGATAGCCCGTGGATGCGTATCTTCCGCAACGCGCGTAAACAGCTGGGTTAAGACGTAAAGCAGGTACTTTGTAGGCCCGGTGAGCGTAGCGCCACCGGGTTTTTTTATGCGTGTCGCAAAATTGCGACAAAGATGATATAGGGGTGTCTCCAAATAGAGACACTTAAATCATTGATTTATATATGGCAGGACAGGTTCCCGTTAAGGTGTTGCTTAATAGCGACACTTAGCCTGGAAATCATTCAGCGCACAATAAATAGATTAAACGAATAAAAGATATATATTTCAATGTGTTAATATTTTGTTTTGCATTCTGGCATGGGTGTTGCATAATATTAACCAGTGGCTCATTCACCTTCTTATGTCAGCCCCTTCGGGACGTGCTACATAAACTTCGAATGACGCACAAAAAGGTGCCTGCCGTCCAACTACTGATCATAGCGATGCTTTATCAGGCCAGGGCGAAACGTCGAGTTAGGCACCGCCTTATTCCATAACAAAGCCGGGTTTTTACCCGGCTTTGTTGTATCTGAAGGGCAGACTCAGTTACGCTCTCCGTAAACCCCCATGAAGAGAGTAATGCGTTGAAACGCTGGCCCGTTTTTCCCCGCTCCCTGCGACAGCTCGTGATGATGGCCTTTCTGCTGATCCTGCTGCCGCTGCTGATCCTCGCCTGGCAGGCATGGCAGAGCCTCAACGCACTGAGTGCCCAGGCGGCGCTGACGAACCGCACCACGCTTATCGATGCCAGACGCAGTGAAGCGATGACCAACGCTGCGCTGGAGATGGAGCGTAGCTATCGTCAGTACTGCGTGCTCGACGATCGGACGCTGGAGAAGGTGTACCAGAGCCAGCGCAAGCGCTACAGCGAAATGCTGGATGCCCACGCGGGCGTGCTGCCGGACGACAGGCTGTATCAGGCGTTACGTCAGGATCTGAACGATCTCGCGCAGCTGCAGTGCCAGAACAGCGGCCCGGATGCGGCTGCCGCCGCGCGCCTTGAGGCATTCGCCGCCGCCAATACCGAAATGGTGCAGTCAACGCGCACGGTCATTTTCTCTCGCGGCCAGCAGTTGCAGCAGGAGATTGCCGAGCGCGGCCAGTTCTTTGGCTGGCAGGCGCTGGTGCTGTTCCTGGTGAGCCTCGGGCTGGTGCTGCTCTTTACCCGCATGATCATCGGCCCGGTAAAGGGTATTCAGCGTATGATCAACCGCCTGGGGGAGGGGAAATCGCTCGGGGATACGGTTGCCTTTAAAGGCCCGCGCGAGCTGCGATCCGTCGGTCAGCGCATTATCTGGCTATCCGAGCGCCTGGCGTGGCTGGAATCCCAGCGTCATCAGTTCCTTCGCCATATTTCCCATGAGCTGAAAACCCCGCTGGCCAGCATGCGTGAAGGAACGGAGCTGCTGGCGGACGAGGTGGCAGGGCCACTTACGCCGGAGCAGAAAGAGATTGTCGAAATTCTGGACGCCAGCAGCCGCAACCTGCAAAAGCTGATCGAGCAGCTTCTGGATTACAACCGCAAGCTGGCTGACGGGACGGTGGTACTGGAAGAGGTGGAGATTGAGCCACTGGTGGATATGGTGATCTCCGCCCATAGCTTGCCGGCAAGAGCTAAAATGATGCATACCGGGGTGGAGCTGAATGCGCAGACCTGCCTGGCTGAACCCATGCTATTAATGAGCGTTCTGGATAATCTTTATTCCAATGCGGTGCACTATGGTACTGAATCCGGTAACATTTATATCCGAAGTTATACGAAGGGCTCCCGGGTGTTTATTGACGTCGCAAACACCGGCACCCCGATCCCCGATGACGAAAAAACCATGATCTTCGAACCCTTTTTCCAGGGGAGTCATCAGCGGAAAGGCGCGGTAAAAGGAAGCGGTCTGGGATTAAGCATTGCCCGGGACTGCATACGACGCATGCAGGGTGAGCTAAACATTGCCACGGACGAACGTTCAGATGTTTGCTTCCGTATTGAACTGCCCCTGAGCCGGAAAAATTAATAAAATGAATCTATATCTGGTGAGTATGTCACACGTCTTTTTCCGCGCCATACGCGCGGTGTTTTCCAGCAAAGCGGGTCGCCTGAGTCTGCCCTGTTTAGTTCTGGCGGGGTGCGTTTCCCATGCGCCGCAAAGTGCGATAAGCGGTAAACAGGAAGACAAATGGCCCGATAACCAGCTGGCGGATTTCCTCTCTACCCGCTGTGAGGATATCTGGAATCTGTCAGGGCATGATGTCGAAAATAATCCGCTGTTCTGGCTGCGCGGAATAGATTGCGCCCAGCGGCTTGCGCCGGTAGACGCCCGCATGAAGGCGGCGATGCTGGATGAGGACACCTGGCAGGACGCTTTCAAGCGTGGGATTTTACTGGCCGATGCGAAAATTACCCCCGTTGAACGTCGGGCCAACGTGACCCGTCTGGACACGTTTGTGATCAATCTTCCCGCACAGGTGCGCCCGGTATACCAGCTCTGGCGGGATGGGCAGACGTTACAGCTGCAGCTGTCTGAAGAGCGCTCCCGCTACAGCAAGCTACAGCAGTCAACCGACAGCGAGCTGGATACGCTGCGCCAACAGCAACAGCATTTACGTACTCAGCTGGATACCACGACGCGAAAGCTGGAAAACCTGACCGATATCGAAAGACAGCTCTCGTCGCGTAAATATCAGCCTGGTAGTTCATCTACTGCACCGGACAGCGATATGCCGAAACAAGAGGATGTGAAGCATGACGAGCCGTAAACCAGCCCATCTTTTACTGGTGGATGACGATCCCGGCCTGTTAAAGCTGCTGGGGATGCGTCTGGTCAGTGAAGGCTACACCGTGGTGACCGCGGAAAGCGGGCAGGAGGGGCTTAAAGTCCTCAGCCGCGAAAAGATTGACCTGGTGATCAGCGACCTGCGGATGGACGAAATGGATGGCATGCAGCTGTTCGCCGAAATCCAGAAGCAGCAGCCTGGCATGCCGGTCATTATCCTGACGGCGCACGGGTCAATCCCGGATGCCGTCGCCGCAACCCAGCAGGGCGTGTTCAGCTTCCTCACCAAGCCGGTAGATAAAGACGCGCTCTACAAAGCTATCGACAGCGCGCTGGAGCACGCCGCGCCCTCCGGAGACGACGCATGGCGTGAATCTATCGTCACCCGCAGCCCGATAATGCTGCGTCTGCTTGAGCAGGCGCGAATGGTCGCACAGTCAGACGTCAGCGTGTTGATTAACGGCCAGAGCGGAACCGGGAAAGAGATCCTGGCGCAGGCGATCCACAACGCCAGCCCGCGCAGTAAAAATGCCTTTATCGCCATTAACTGCGGTGCCCTGCCAGAGCAGCTTCTTGAGTCTGAACTTTTTGGCCATGCCCGCGGCGCATTTACCGGCGCGGTAAGCAGCCGGGAAGGGCTGTTCCAGGCCGCGGAAGGCGGCACGCTGTTCCTCGACGAAATTGGCGACATGCCTGCGCCGCTGCAGGTCAAACTGTTGCGCGTACTTCAGGAGCGCAAAGTGCGCCCGTTGGGTAGCAACCGCGATATTGATATTAACGTGCGAATCATTTCCGCTACCCACCGCGACTTGCCCAAAGTGATGGCCCGCAACGAGTTCCGTGAAGATCTCTACTACCGTCTGAACGTGGTGAACCTGAAGATCCCGGCGCTGGCGGAGCGTGCGGAAGATATTCCGCTGCTGGCGAATCACCTCCTGCGCCAGGCGGCAGATCGGCATAAACCGTTCGTGCGCGCCTTTTCGACTGATGCGATGAAACGGCTGATGGCCGCCAGTTGGCCGGGTAACGTGCGCCAACTGGTGAACGTGATTGAGCAGTGCGTGGCGCTGACGTCCTCGCCCGTTATCAGCGACGCGCTGGTGGAGCAGGCGCTGGAAGGGGAGAACACGGCCTTGCCGACGTTTGCGGAAGCGCGTAACCAGTTCGAGCTGAACTATCTGCGCAAGCTGCTGCAGATAACCAAAGGCAACGTGACCCACGCGGCGCGGATGGCCGGACGCAACCGCACCGAGTTCTATAAGCTGCTCTCACGCCACGAGCTGGAAGCAAACGATTTTAAAGAGTAATGCCGTATGGTACTGTGAGCAATCGATTACGAGGCAGCTTACAGGCAAGAGTTTAAGGACCCACCATGAAAAAGATTGATGCGATTATTAAACCTTTCAAACTGGATGATGTACGTGAAGCGCTGGCGGAAGTAGGCATCACCGGGATGACCGTGACGGAAGTGAAAGGTTTTGGTCGTCAGAAGGGCCACACCGAGCTTTATCGTGGCGCAGAGTACATGGTCGACTTTCTGCCGAAAGTGAAAATTGAAATCGTGGTCAGCGACGATATCGTCGATACCTGCGTGGATACCATTATCCGCACGGCGCAGACGGGCAAAATTGGCGACGGGAAAATCTTCGTCTTTGACGTGGCGCGCGTGATCCGTATCCGTACCGGCGAAGAAGACGACGCCGCGATTTAACCATTCGCCACCCGGCGAAAAAAAAGCCCCTCGAACGAGGGGCTTTTTGCGTTACAGCACCTTATGCGGCCCGAAACATTCGTAATGAATGTTGTCTTTATTCACGCCCAGCTCAACCAGCTGCTTCGCGGCATACTGCATAAACGCCACCGGTCCACAGACGTAGAACTGCATTTCCGGCGCGCTAAACGCCCCTTCCATCTGGCTTAAATTCATCAGTCCTTCGCTGTCAAAGCGTGCGGCAGTGCGGTCTGCCTCCGTCGGCAGGCGATACCAGGTATGCGCGGTGAAACGCGGCAGGGTCGCTCCCAGCGCTTTCACTTCATCCGCAAAGGCGTGCACGTCGCCGTTCTCCGCTGCGTGGAACCAGTTAACCTGCGCGCTGTGGTTTGCTTTCGCCAGCGTATCCAGCATCGCCAGCATTGGCGTTTGGCCCACGCCCGCGGAGATCAGCGTGACCGGGGTATTGGTTTCAATGGCCATAAAGAAGTCGCCCGCCGGCGCGGCCAGATGAACCACGTCGCCCACGCTCGCTTCGTTATGCAGCCAGTTGGATACCTGACCGCCGTCCTCGCGCTTCACCGCAATGCGGTAGCCTTTGCCGTTTGGTTTGCGGGTCAGAGAGTACTGGCGGATCTCCTGATGCGGGAAGCCTTCAGGCTTCAGCCATACGCCCAGATACTGGCCCGGCTGGTAATCGGCCACCGGCTGGCCGTCAACCGGCTCAAATTCAAAACTGGTGATAAGCGCGCTGCGCGGCGTTTTCTCGACGATACGGAAGGCGCGCGTTCCTTCCCAGCCGCCGTTCTTGCTGGCGTTTTCGCTGTAGATCTGCGCTTCACGGTTGATAAACACGTTTGCCAGCACGCCGTAGGCTTTACCCCAGGCGTCCAGCACCTCCTGGCCCGGGCTGAACATTTCGTCCAGCGTTGCCAGCAGGTGAGTGCCGACGATGTTGTACTGCTCGGGTTGGATCTGGAAGCTGGTGTGCTTCTGGGCGATTTTTTCCACCGCAGGCAGCAACGCCGCCAGGTTTTCGATATTGCTGGCGTAGGCCGCGATGGCGTTGAAAAGCGCTTCACGCTGATCGCCGTTACGCTGGTTGCTCATATTGAAAATCTCTTTGAGCTCCGGATTGTGCGTGAACATGCGATCGTAGAAATGGGCGGTAAGTTTAGGGCCGGTTTCCACCAGCAGGGGAATGGTGGCTTTAACGGTAGCGATGGTTTGAGCGTCGAGCATGGCAGCTTCCTTCTGATATTACCTAATGATGTATTTTAAATACATCTTATAAAAAATACCCATGCTTTGTAAATGGTTCTTTGCAAGATGAAAAATACGCATCACAAACCTGAAAAGAAATCCGCTGGAAATAGTGAGATCTTTATTCCTCAAACCCTTGCGTGGCGTGAAGGAAAACGTTTGCGTAAAATCGTTTGTCAAGACCTGTTATCACAGAACTATTCAGTTATACTGTTGCCCGTCGTCCAACAGGACTGCCTTTTCAGGCCAAAATTTACTTGTTAGCTGAGTCAGGAGATGCGGATGTTAAAGCGTGAAATGAACATTGCCGATTATGATGCCGAACTGTGGCAGGCTATGGAGCAGGAAAAAGTACGTCAGGAAGAGCACATCGAACTGATCGCCTCCGAAAACTACACCAGCCCGCGCGTAATGCAGGCGCAGGGCTCTCAGCTGACCAACAAATACGCTGAAGGTTACCCGGGCAAGCGCTACTACGGCGGTTGCGAGTACGTTGATATCGTTGAGCAGCTGGCTATCGACCGTGCGAAAGCACTCTTCGGCGCTGACTACGCGAACGTCCAGCCGCACTCCGGCTCTCAGGCTAACTTCGCAGTTTACACCGCGCTGCTGCAGCCGGGCGATACCGTTCTGGGTATGAACCTGGCGCAGGGCGGCCACCTGACTCACGGCTCCCCGGTTAACTTCTCCGGCAAACTGTACAACATCATTCCTTACGGTATTGATGAGTCCGGTAAAATTGACTACGAAGACATGGCTAAGCAGGCCAAAGAGCACAAGCCGAAGATGATCATCGGTGGCTTCTCTGCTTACTCCGGTATCGTTGACTGGGCAAAAATGCGTGAAATCGCAGACAGCATCGGCGCGTACCTGTTCGTTGACATGGCGCACGTTGCGGGCCTTATTGCCGCAGGCGTTTACCCGAACCCGGTTCCTCACGCTCACGTTGTGACCACCACCACCCACAAAACCCTGGCGGGTCCACGCGGTGGCCTGATCCTGGCGAAAGGCGGTGACGAAGAGCTGTACAAAAAACTGAACTCTGCCGTGTTCCCAAGCGCGCAGGGCGGCCCGCTGATGCACGTTATCGCCGCAAAAGCGGTCGCGCTGAAAGAAGCGATGGAGCCAGAGTTCAAGGTGTATCAGCAGCAAGTTGCTAAGAACGCCAAAGCGATGGTGGAAGTGTTCCTGAACCGTGGCTACAAAGTGGTATCCGGCGGGACTGAAAACCACCTGTTCCTGCTGGACCTGGTTGATAAGAACCTGACCGGTAAAGAAGCTGACGCTGCCCTGGGCCGCGCCAACATCACCGTGAACAAAAACAGCGTGCCAAACGATCCGAAGAGCCCGTTCGTGACCTCCGGTATCCGTATCGGTTCTCCGGCCGTGACGCGTCGCGGCTTTAAAGAAGCGGAAGTGAAAGAGCTAGCTGGCTGGATGTGTGACGTTCTGGACAACATCAATGACGAAGCGGTTATCGAGCGCGTCAAAGGTAAAGTTCTGGATATCTGCGCACGCTTCCCGGTATACGCATAATTCCTCTGCTTTGCAGAAATAAAAAAGGCCGCGCTTGCGGCCTTTTTTTATGGCTTAACGCCGGTCCAGGGAAATGGCCCCCGGTCCCACAATCGCCAGCAAAATAAACGCGCCAGCAATACTGACGTTCTTGTAGAAATTAATCATATTCGGCACAACCGCATCTCCGGTCATATCCCAGTAGTGGTGACCGATAATCGCCGTGCCCAGCGTATAGAAGACAAAGAGCACCGCGATGGGGCGGGTGAAAAAGCCGAGCACGATCAGGATCGCGGCGGGAACCTCCATTACTACGGCGATAATGGCCGCCAGCATCGGCATGGGGGCGCCGAGCGACGTCATATACTGAACGGTGCCGCTAAACCCCGTCAGCTTGGGATAGCCAAAAATAATAAACAGGACAACGATGGCAATACGGGCAATCAATAGCAGGAAGGAGCGTGAGGAGCCGAAATCGAAATAACGTAAGCTGTTCATGGCAAACGACCTCTTCAGGCGATGTCTTTTAAACGTAATACAATTTTGCCGCTCACGCCATACGCCGACCGGCTGTCCAGGACGTTAATTTATCGTTAATTTATAGCGCGCTAACGACTTGCTAAAGTGCAGGATAAACGCCAGACTATCGCCTCCATTTCGGGAGGGATTCATGGTCTTGCATTCCACGCGCTGGCTGGCGCTCAGCTACTTCACCTACTTCTTTAGCTACGGTATTTTTCTGCCTTTCTGGAGCGTCTGGCTCAAGGGAATTGGTTTGACGCCAGAAACCATCGGCATTCTGCTGGGCGCGGGGCTGGTGGCGCGTTTCCTCGGAAGCCTGCTGATTGCCCCCCGCGTCAGCGATCCCTCCTTACTGATTAAAGCGGTGCGCATTCTGGCCCTGCTGACGCTGGTCTTCGCGGCCTGCTTCTGGGTCAGCCATCAGTTTGCCTGGCTGATGGTGGTGATGGTTGGCTTTAATCTGTTCTTCTCCCCGCTGGTACCCCTGACGGATGCGCTGGCGAACACCTGGCAAAAGCAGATCACCATGGACTATGGTCGCGTGCGCCTGTGGGGCTCGATTGCGTTTGTGATCGGCTCGGCGTTGGTGGGGAAACTGGTCAGCCTTTATGACTACCGCGCGATTCTGGCGCTGCTGAGTATCGGTATTGCCTCGATGCTGCTGGGCATGCTGCTGCGCCCGTCGGTGATGCCGCAAGGGGAGAGTCGCCATCAGGAGAGCGCCGGCTGGCCCGCCTGGCGGAGCCTGGTGGCCCAGAGCTGGCGTTTTCTGGCGTGCGTCTGTCTGCTTCAGGGGGCGCATGCGGCGTACTATGGCTTCAGCGCCATCTACTGGCAGGGGGCGGGCTACTCGGCCTCTGCGGTCGGTTACCTGTGGTCGCTGGGGGTGGTGGCAGAAGTCATTATTTTCGCCCTGAGCAAAAAGCTGTTCCGCCGCTTCGGCGCGCGCGATCTGCTGCTGCTTTCCGCGGTCTGCGGCGTGGCGCGCTGGGGGATTATGGGCTGGACGACCGAACTGCCGTGGCTGATTATGGCGCAGATCCTTCACTGCGGCACCTTCACCGTGTGCCACCTGGCGGCGATGCGCTATATCGCGGCGCGCGAGGGCGGGGACGTGATCCGTCTGCAGGCGGTCTACTCTGCGGTGGCGATGGGCGGCAGCATTGCGGTGATGACGGTCTTTGCGGGTTTTCTGTATCAGCATCTGGGACACGGCGTGTTCTGGGTCATGGCGCTGGTGGCGCTCCCGGCGATGTTTGTTCGACCGAAAGTGGCCGCACGGGCGTAGCTACGATTCCAGCATGGCGCGAATATGTTCCTGCTGCTGCGTGTTAAGTGATTCAACCGCGTGGATCAGCGGCGGCGAGAACAGCGGCAGCACGGTAGGATAGGGGGTGATAACCAGCGCGGCTTCGCGCGGTGCCCCCTCTTTCTGGAACGCCTGCAGCGTCAGATAGCGAATGTTGAGCGGCAGCAGGGTTAATTCGCGCAGCTGCTGTTCAATCACCTCCTCACAGGATTTATCCTCCCCGGTCAGCAGCACTACCTGTTTTTCATGCAGATCGGTCTCCTGCATCAGCCAGGCGCCGAAAATAACCGCTACCAGCGCCATCTCTTCATCGGAGAACCGCAGCCCAAATTCGGCTTCCAGCTCAAAGAGTGCCTCTTTGGTGGTGCGTAACAGCCGGGGATAGAGACGGTGAATTTCCTCGGGCAGGCTATTGTCGATGCCGATCTCAAACAGCGAGCGGTCCAGCGCCTGAGCCAGATGGATATACAGCTGATCGGTCAGCCCCTGCTCATCGCTGAAGTTCATCCCGGTCTGAGAGCGGAAACGGGCCACCATGCGCACAATGGCGCGGCGCAGGCGCTGATCCTGCTGGTGTTTATCGAGCACCGGATCGGGCGTGCGGAGCATCATAAACAGCAGCGCCAGAAACAGCTGCTCGTCCACGTGCGCGCCCTGCGGCACGCGCCGCTTCCAGTGACGAACAATCTCCTGCGCCGTAAAATACTCTCCCCGCGACTGGGTCCAGCTGCGCTGCGCGTGGGAAAACTGCGGCGTATTCCCTAAGTGGTGCTGGATGAGGCAGTATTGCAAGTAGAGCTGTAAGAACTGGACGTCCCGGCATTCAAACTGACGCTGCAGCTTGCGTGAGCAGAAGCCGATCAGCGCCCGCAGATTAGCATCGTCGTAAAGCGGCCGCGCGATGCCGTGCTGTTTAAGCGCGGTTTTTAAGGCTGGGGTGAACTGGTGCGAGACAAACTGCGGACAAAGGCGGAGCGCCCTGCGCAGCCAGTGCAGCAGACATAAACGCTGATTCAGGGCAGTGCCTTCAATTCGGTAGCTGCCGTCATGGTGCGTGACGATATCCAGCCGGTGATAGCGCTGGATTTCATCGCGCGTCTCGGCTATATCTTGCCGTGCCATGACCTCGTCCACGCCATTGGCAGCGATTATGCTCTGTGCGGTGACGGCAGCATCGGGCAGGTAAAGCATCAAAAGCACCTGGCAGCGGCGCTGCGAACTGGAAAGCACAGATGGAATTTCAAGCGTCGTCATCATCTGTCGGGTATCCAGTGTGAATGTTTGATAAGAATAGCTAAAGGATGGGCGCTGAAAAGCGCGCCGGCAGGCCTTTCACTCAGGATTGCTGGGGAACATCACAGAATTTTTGACGTGAGGAATTGATGCAGACAGTTAAACAAAATGCGATGGCGTTATTTTTGGCGGTTATCACCTTTACCGCCAGCGCACATCCTCACAGTTTTATCAGCCTGAAAACCGAGCTGGTCACCGACGGCACGCAGCTGAGCGGCCTGAAAATGCGCTGGACGATGGATGAAATCACCTCGGCGGATCTGCTTTATGATGCGGGTAACGCGAAGCCCGGCGACGAAATCTGGAAAAAGCTGGCGGCAGAAGTGATGGCCAACGTGCTCGGGCAGCACTACTTCACCGAGTTCTGGCATAACGGACAAAAGGTGAAGTTCCTCAATCGCCCGACAGAATACGGCATGTCCCGCGACGGACATCAGGCGGTGCTGACGTTCGTGCTTCCACTGGCGCACCCGCAGCCGCTGGCAGGACAACCCTATACGTTTTCCACCTTTGACCCAACGTACTACGTCGATATGAGCTACGCCGAGGACAGCGACGTGCAGCTTCCTGCGTCGTTGCAAAAAACCTGCAACATTACGGTTCACACCCCGAAGCCCAGTGAAGAGACGCTGAATTTTGCTGTCTCTCTTGATAAAGAGGATGCCCCACCGGAGGACATGGAACTGGGTAAACAGTTTGCGCAGAAGGTAACGTTACAATGTCAGTGATCTCCTCTCCGGTACGAAAGCCGCGCCGCTGGCTGCACCTCTGGCCGCTGGCGCTTTTTCTACTGCTCGCCGTTTGCGGTTCGCTCTGGCTGTGGCAAGCCTGGCCGCAGGTGATGATGAAAAGCATCATCTGGCAGCGTGAGGTCAACCAGCAGATGAGCGGGCTGCTGAAGGCGGTGGCGGAGAACCCGACCAAAGCGGGCGGTTCTCTGCTGGCGTTCAGCTTTATCTATGGCGTGCTGCACGCGCTGGGGCCGGGGCACGGCAAAATCGTCATCACCACCTGGCTTGCTACCCATCCGTCGAAGCTGAAATCAAGCATTGGCCTGACGCTGGTCTCTTCGCTGCTTCAGGGGGGCGTGGCGATTGCGCTGGTGGTGGTTGTGCTTTCGCTATTACAGCTTCCCGCGCGCCAGCTGCACCTGAGCAGCTTCTGGCTGGAGAAGGGCAGCTATGCGCTGGTCGGCGTGCTGGGGCTGATCCTCTGCTGGCGGGCGCTGAAAAAGCTGCGCGCGCTGCTGCAAAAGCCCAAATTCAAAACTTTTACGCCGCACCACGTGCATGATGAGCACTGCGGCTGCGGGCATCAGCATCTGCCGACGCAGGAACAATTACAGAGCGGTGACGACTGGCGCGCGCGGCTGATGATAGTTCTCTCTATGGGGATGCGCCCGTGTTCGGGGGCAATCATGGTGCTGCTGTTCAGTAAAGTGATTGGCGTGTTCGGCTGGGGCATGCTCTCGGCGCTGGCAATGGCGGCAGGAACCTCTCTCACCATTTCGTCTTTGGCGTTACTGGTTCACAGCTTCCGTCAGCTTGCGGTAAAACTCAGTGGCAATAAAACGCCGGTACTGTGGCGACAGGTAGGATGGACAACGCTCGCGCTGGCGGGGGGAGTGATTCTGCTGGTGGCGGCGGTAACGATGTGGATGAGCGCGGCGCCGTTTAGCACCCTCTCCCCTTTGGGGAGAGGGCTGAGATGAGGAGATTAACGCTTCAGCGCATCGCTCAGCTCGTCACGCATGTTGGCCAGCATGGCTTTAACAACGCGTGGGTTACCCGCAACGATGTTGCCGGTGGTCATGTAGTTGTGGCCGCCGGTGAAGTCGCAAACAATCGCGCCTGCTTCACGTGCGATCAGCTCGCCCGCAGCGAAGTCCCACGGCTTCAGTGACAGTTCGAAGTAACCGTCAACGCGGCCGGTTGCCACATAGGCCAGATCCAGCGCAGCAGAGCCGGTGCGACGGAAGTCCGCGCATTCGGTGAACAGCTTGCCCAGGATATTCATATAGGTGGTTGCGTGCTGCTTCGCCTTGAACGGGAAGCCGGTCGCCAGGATGGTGCCGTCCAGATCGCGTGCATTGCTGCAGCGCAGACGGTAGCCGTTCAGCTGTGCGCCCTGACCGCGGGTCGCGGTGAACAGTTCGTTACGCATTGGATCGTAAACAACGGCGACTTCAGTACGGCCTTTAATGCGTACTGCGATTGACACAGAGAAGTGTGGCAGGCGTTTAACGAAGTTGGTGGTGCCATCCAGTGGATCGATAACCCATTGAACATCCTGATCGGTACCTTCATGTTCACCGCTTTCTTCGGTGATGATGGTGTGCTGCGGGTAAGATTTGCGGATCGTTTCGATAATAATCGCTTCTGCGGCTTTATCGACGTTAGTCACGAAATCATTGCTGCCTTTCTGGCTGGTTTCTACGGAGTCTGGCGTTTCGTAGTGTTTGGCAATTACATTACCCGCCTTGCGCGCTGCGCGCACGGCGATGGTCAGCATCGGATGCATCGGTCTCTCTCACTGGATGTTAAAGAACAGGAAAATCGGCGCAGAGTATAGCAGCGGGATCGGATTATGTCTCCCGTTTATGATAATATGCCCGAATATTCTTCAGACACTGAACCCAGACATCTAAAAATTATGCTGCAAAACATTCGAATCGTGCTGGTCGAAACATCGCACACCGGCAACATGGGCTCTGTGGCCCGCGCTATGAAAACCATGGGCTTAACGAACCTGTGGCTGGTTAATCCGCTGGTGAAACCAGACTCTCAGGCTATCGCCCTGGCGGCAGGGGCCAGCGACGTTATCGGTAATGCGCAGATCGTTGATACCCTCGACGAAGCGCTGGCCGGTTGCAGCCTGGTGGTGGGCACCAGCGCGCGCTCACGCACGCTGCCGTGGCCGATGCTGGATCCGCGCGAATGCGGCCTGAAAAGCGTCTCAGAAGCAGAGCAGGCGCCGGTTGCGCTGGTGTTTGGCCGCGAGCGCGTTGGCCTGACCAACGACGAACTGCAGAAGTGCCACTACCACGTGGCGATTGCCGCCAACCCGGAATACAGCTCGCTGAACCTGGCGATGGCGGTGCAGGTAATCGCCTACGAGGTGCGTATGGCGTGGCTGGCGACGCAGGAGAAGCAGGCAGAACCGAAAGAAGAGACGGCCTACCCGCTGGTGGACGACCTTGAGCGTTTCTACGGTCACCTGGAGCAGACGCTGCTCGCTACCGGCTTCATCCGTGAAGGCCACCCTGGCCAGGTGATGAATAAGCTGCGCCGCATGTTTACCCGCGCGCGTCCGGAAAGCCAGGAGCTGAACATCCTGCGCGGGATTCTGGCGTCGATTGAGCAGAAGAATAAAGAGTAGTGCCGATTTCCCCCTCTCCCCGTGGGAGAGGGTTGGGGTGAGGGCATCAGGCCGCACCTATATTATGAAGGCACAGAAGGTTAAATACCTGACTAAAACAGTCAAGTAAATAGTTGACCATTTTAGTCAGGAATGTCAGACTTGGCCCTGCTATGCAATACCCCCATTTTACAATAAAAAACCCCGGGCAGGGGCGAGTTTGAGGTTAAGTAAGACATGAGACTGACATCTAAAGGGCGTTATGCCGTGACCGCGATGCTGGACGTTGCGCTCAACTCCGAAGCGGGCCCGGTTCCGTTGGCTGATATTTCTGAACGACAAGGGATCTCCCTCTCTTACCTGGAACAGCTGTTCTCCAGACTGCGTAAAAATGGACTGGTGTCCAGCGTTCGTGGCCCGGGCGGCGGTTATCTGCTGGGTAAAGACGCGGGCAGTATTGCGGTTGGCGAAGTGATTAGCGCGGTGGATGAATCCGTTGACGCAACCCGTTGCCAGGGTAAAGGCGGCTGCCAGGGCGGCGATAAGTGCCTGACCCACGCGCTGTGGCGCGATCTGAGCGACCGTCTGACCGGCTTCCTGAACAACATCACCCTCGGTGAACTGGTCAATAACCAGGAAGTTCTGGACGTATCAGGTCGTCAGCACAGCCATGATTCACAACGCAGCACTCGCGCGCAGGACGCTATCGACGTCAAATTACGCGCGTAATAAAACGATAAGTATTTCAGAATCAGGCCGGGGTGGTCACACCCCGCGTACTCGGTCGTACATCCAGCCGGTTGCCTGATTCCTTGCATTGAAGCGATGTACGGAGTTTATAGAGCAATGAAATTACCGATTTATCTCGACTACTCCGCAACCACGCCGGTGGACCCGCGTGTTGCCGAGAAAATGATGCAGTGTCTGACCCTGGACGGAAACTTTGGTAACCCAGCTTCCCGTTCACACCGTTTTGGCTGGCATGCTGAAGAGGCGGTGGATATCGCCCGTAATCAGATTGCTGACCTGGTGGGTGCCGACCCGCGTGAGATTGTTTTCACCTCCGGTGCGACCGAATCCGACAACCTGGCGATCAAAGGTGCAGCCAACTTTTATCAGAAAAAAGGCAAGCACATCATCACCAGCAAAACCGAACACAAAGCCGTGCTGGACACCTGCCGCCAGCTGGAGCGTGAAGGGTTCGAAGTGACCTATCTGGCGCCGCAGAGCAACGGTATTATTGACCTGAAAGAGCTCGAAGCGGCGATGCGTGACGACACCATCCTGGTCTCCATCATGCACGTTAACAACGAAATCGGCGTCGTTCAGGACATCGCCACCATCGGCGAAATGTGCCGCGCGCGCGGTATCATCTATCACGTGGACGCGACCCAGAGCGTGGGCAAACTGCCTATCGACCTGAGCCAGCTGAAAGTAGACCTGATGTCCTTCTCCGGCCACAAAATCTATGGCCCGAAAGGGATCGGCGCGCTGTACGTTCGTCGTAAGCCACGTATCCGCATCGAAGCACAGATGCACGGCGGCGGTCACGAGCGCGGCATGCGTTCCGGTACGCTGCCTGTTCACCAGATCGTGGGCATGGGCGAAGCGTACCGCATTGCGAAAGAAGAGATGGAAACCGAGATGGCGCGCCTGCGCACGCTGCGTAACCGTCTGTGGGACGGCGTGAAAGATATGGAAGAAGTGTATCTGAACGGCGATCTCGAGCAGGGCGCGCCGAACATCCTCAACGTCAGCTTCAACTATGTTGAAGGCGAATCGCTGATCATGGCGCTGAAAGACCTGGCCGTTTCTTCCGGTTCTGCCTGTACATCTGCAAGCCTGGAGCCATCCTACGTGCTGCGCGCGCTGGGTATGACTGACGAGCTGGCACACAGCTCTATCCGTTTCTCTTTAGGTCGTTTCACTACCGAAGAAGAGATTGACTACACCATCAAGCTGGTTCGTAACTCCATTGGCCGTCTGCGCGACCTTTCTCCACTGTGGGAAATGTTCAAGCAGGGCGTGGATCTGAACAGCATTGAATGGTCACATCACTAATCGGTATATAAGGAGAATTCAATCATGGCATACAGCGAAAAAGTTATCGATCATTACGAGAACCCGCGCAACGTTGGCTCTTTTGACAACAGCGATGAATCTGTCGGTAGCGGCATGGTTGGCGCGCCAGCGTGTGGCGACGTGATGAAGTTGCAGATTAAAGTCAACAATGAAGGTATCATTGAAGATGCGCGCTTCAAGACCTACGGCTGCGGTTCTGCAATTGCGTCCAGCTCCCTGGTCACCGAGTGGGTGAAGGGCAAGTCTCTGGACGAAGCACAGGCAATTAAGAACACGGATATTGCTGAAGAACTCGAACTGCCACCGGTGAAAATTCATTGTTCTATTCTGGCAGAAGACGCGATCAAAGCCGCCATTGCGGATTACAAAAGCAAACGTGAAGCAAAATAATTGAGGTTTGAGTATGTCGATTACCCTTAGCGACAGCGCTGCCGCGCGAGTAAGCTCTTTTCTGGCGAACCGTGGTAAAGGCTTTGGCCTGCGACTGGGCGTACGTACCTCCGGCTGTTCTGGTATGGCTTACGTACTGGAGTTTGTTGACGAGCCGGCGTCTGATGACACCGTGTTTGAAGACAAGGGCGTGAAGGTGGTGGTCGATGGCAAAAGCCTGCAATTTCTCAACGGCACTCAGCTGGACTTCGTAAAAGAAGGCCTGAACGAAGGGTTCAAATTCACGAACCCGAACGTCAAAGACGAGTGTGGTTGCGGCGAAAGCTTCCACGTTTAACCGCGCGTCATCCGAAACCCCACCGTGGCTTTGCTGCGCGTGGGGTTTGTTCTAACAGGCTACCCCTGAGATTGTTATGGATTACTTCACTCTCTTCGGACTACCCGCTCAATACCCGATCGATCTTCAGGCACTGACGGTCCGTTTTCAGGATCTGCAGCGTCAGTATCATCCGGATAAATTCGCCAGCGGGACGCAGGCAGAGCAGCTGGCTGCGGTATCGCACTCCGCGACCATCAACCAGGCCTGGCAGACGCTGCGCCATCCGCTGGCGCGTGCAGAATATCTGCTCTCGCTCCACGGCTTTGATCTGGCGAGCGAACAGCACACCGTGCGCGACACCGCGTTTCTGATGGAACAGCTGGAGCTGCGCGAAGAACTGGATGAGATTGAACAGGCCAAAGACGAAGCGCGTCTGGAACGTTTTATCACGCGCGTGAAGGGCATGTTCGATACCCGCCATCAGCAGATGGTGGAGCAACTGAACAACGAGACCTGGGACGTGGCGGCAGACACTGTGCGCAAACTCCGTTTTCTCGATAAACTGCGAAGCAGCGCTGAACAACTCGAAGAAAAGCTGCTCGATTTTTAATTTCGGAAGCAATTATGGCCTTATTACAAATTAGTGAGCCTGGCTTAAGCGCCGCACCGCACCAGCGTCGTCTGGCGGTCGGTATTGACCTGGGCACCACCAATTCCCTCGTGGCGACCGTGCGCAGCGGCCAGGCGGAAACGCTGGCCGACGAGCAGGGCCGCCATCTGCTGCCTTCCGTGGTCCACTACCAGCAGCAGGGTCACGCGGTCGGCTATGACGCCCGCGCCAACGCCGCGCGCGATCCGGCCAACACCATCAGCTCCGTAAAGCGCATGATGGGCCGCTCGCTGGCCGATATCCAGACCCGCTACCCGCACCTGCCGTATCAGCTGCAGGCCAGTGAAAACGGTCTGCCGATGATTGCCACGGCGGCCGGCCTGCTGAACCCAATTCGCGTGTCTGCTGACATCCTCAAAGCGCTGGCGGCGCGCGCGACGGCGACGCTTGGCGGCGATCTGGACGGCGTAGTGATCACCGTTCCGGCCTATTTTGACGACGCACAGCGTCAGGGCACCAAAGACGCCGCGCGTCTGGCGGGCCTGCACGTGCTGCGCCTGCTGAACGAACCGACGGCGGCGGCGATTGCCTACGGCCTCGACTCCGGTCAGGAAGGGGTAATTGCGGTCTACGATCTGGGCGGCGGCACCTTTGATATTTCTATCCTGCGCCTGAGCCGCGGGGTATTTGAAGTGCTGGCGACCGGCGGGGATTCCGCGCTCGGCGGCGATGATTTTGACCATCTGCTGGCGGACTACATCCGCGATCAGGCGGGCATCAGCGATCGCAGCGATGCGCGCGTTCAGCGCGAACTGCTGGATGCAGCCATCGACGCCAAAATTGCGCTGAGCGATGCGCAGTCGGTCAGCGTTAATGTTGCAGGCTGGCAGGTGGAAATCACCCGCGACCAGTTCAGCGAGCTGATTGCGCCTCTGGTTAAACGCACCCTGCTGGCCTGCCGTCGCGCATTGAAGGATGCGGGCGTGGAGGCTGACGAGGTGCTGGAAGTGGTCATGGTGGGCGGCTCAACGCGCGTGCCGCTGGTGCGCGAGCGCGTGGGCGAATTCTTTGGCCGCACGCCGCTGACCTCCATCGACCCGGACAAAGTGGTTGCCGTCGGCGCCGCTATCCAGGCCGATATTCTGGTTGGCAACAAGCCGGACAGTGAAATGCTGCTGCTGGACGTCATCCCGCTGTCTCTCGGTTTAGAAACCATGGGCGGCCTGGTGGAGAAAGTGATCCCGCGTAACACCACCATTCCGGTGGCGCGTGCGCAGGAGTTCACCACCTTCAAAGACGGCCAGACCGCGATGTCCATCCACGTGATGCAGGGCGAGCGCGAACTGGTGCAGGACTGCCGCTCTCTGGCGCGCTTTGCGCTGCGCGGCATCCCGGCGCTGCCTGCTGGCGGGGCGCATATCCGCGTGACCTTCCAGGTAGATGCGGACGGCCTGCTGAGCGTGACGGCGATGGAAAAATCCACCGGCGTGGAATCATCCATCCAGGTGAAGCCGTCCTACGGCCTGACCGATGGCGAAATCGCCTCCATGATCCAGGATTCAATGAGCTACGCCGAGCAGGATGTGAAGGCGCGTATGCTGGCTGAACAGAAAGTTGAAGCCGCACGTGTGCTGGAAAGTCTGAACGGGGCGCTCGCTGCCGATGCCGCGCTGTTAAGCGCCGCCGAGCGTCAGGTGATTGACGAGGCTGCCGCGCGCTTACGCGCAGTCGCCGAAGGCAATGACGCTGACGCAATAGAAGAAGCCATTAAAAACGTTGATAAACAAACCCAGGACTTCGCTGCTCGCCGCATGGACAAATCTGTCCGCGTCGCGCTGAAAGGCCAGTCCGTGGACGAGGTTTAATATGCCAAAGATTGTTATTTTGCCTCATGCGGACCTCTGTCCGGATGGCGCTGTTCTGGAAGCGAAGACCGGTGAAACCATTCTCGATGTTGCCCTGCGTGCAGGTATCGAAGTGGAACACGCCTGTGAAAAATCCTGTGCCTGCACCACCTGCCACTGCATCGTGCGTGAAGGTTTTGACTCCCTCGCCGAGAGCACCGAAGACGAAGACGACATGCTGGATAAAGCATGGGGTCTGGAGCCAGACAGCCGCCTGAGCTGCCAGGCCGCGGTGACCGATGAAGATCTGGTCGTGGAATTCCCACGCTACACCATCAACCACGCACGCGAGCATTAATATGGGACTGAAGTGGACAGACAGCCGTGAAATCGGCGAAGCGCTCTACGACGCGAACCCGGATCTCGATCCCAAAACCGTACGATTCACCGACATGCACCAGTGGATCTGCGATTTAGAGGATTTCGACGACGATCCAAACGCATCCAATGAAAAAATTCTGGAGGCGATTCTGTTAGTCTGGTTAGATGAAGCAGAGTAAATCACTTAACGGGCTGCCTTCAGGCGGCCCGTTTGCTAATAAGGATAAATAAAATGACCGAAGCGATGAAGATTACGCTCTCTACGCAGCCCGCCGACGCGCGCTGGGGCGAGAAAGCCAGCTACAGCATCAACAACGACGGTATCACCCTGCACCTGACGGGCAAAGATGATTTAGGTCTGATCCAGCGCGCCGCGCGTAAAATTGACGGCCTGGGCATTAAGCATGTCTCGCTGGAAGGCGAAGGTTGGGATACTGACCGCAGCTGGGCGTTCTGGGCGGGCTACAAAGGCCCGAAAGGCACCCGCAAAATTGAGTGGGCGAACCTCGACGAAGCCGGTCAGAAAGAGCTGGAAAGCCGCCTGAAAATTATCGACTGGGTGCGCGACACCATCAACGCCCCGGCGGAGGAGTTAGGCCCTGAGCAACTGGCGCAGCGTGCGGTTGACCTGCTGTGCGGCGTGGCGGGGGATAAGATGTCCTACCGCATCACCAAAGGTGAAGATCTGCGCGAGCAGAACTACATGGGCATTCATACCGTGGGCCGCGGCTCCGAACGTCCTCCGGTCCTGCTGGCGCTGGATTACAACCCAACCGGCGATAAAGAAGCGCCTGTCTTTGCCTGCCTGGTCGGTAAAGGTATCACCTTCGACACCGGCGGCTACAGCCTGAAGCAGAGCGCGTTCATGGATTCCATGAAGTCCGACATGGGCGGCGCGGCAACCATCACCGGCGCGCTGGCATTCGCCATCACCCGCGGTCTGAACAAGCGCGTGAAGCTCTACCTGTGCTGCGCGGACAACATGGTGAGCGGCAACGCCTTCAAGCTGGGCGACATCATTCGCTACCGCAACGGTAAAAATGTCGAAGTGATGAACACCGATGCCGAAGGCCGTCTGGTGCTGGCCGATGGCCTCATCGACGCCTCTGCCCAGAAGCCAGAGCTGATTATCGACATGGCGACCCTGACCGGCGCGGCGAAAACCGCCCTGGGCAACGACTACCACGCGCTGTTCAGCTTTGACGACAAGCTGGCCGCTCGCCTGCTGGCAAGCGCGGCTGCGGAAAACGAACCGTTCTGGCGTCTGCCGCTGGCCGAGTTCCACCGCAGCCAGCTGCCGTCTAACTTTGCCGAGCTGAATAACACCGCGAGCGCGGCGTACCCGGCGGGGGCAAGTACCGCAGCAGGCTTCCTGTCGCACTTCGTTGAGAACTATCACGAAGGCTGGCTGCACATCGACTGCTCCGCAACCTACCGTAAAGCGGCAGTTGAGCAGTGGTCCGCGGGGGCGACCGGTCTGGGCGTGCGTACCGTGGCGAACCTGCTGACGGCTGAGTGATCTTTTTTGCCCGGCGGCGCTGCGCTTGCACGGGCCTGTGGTTTTGTAGGCCGGGTAAGCAAAGTGCCACCCGGCGTTTATTGAAGTAGCCAAACTATGTCAGATACCAAAAACGAATTAGAAACCCTGCTGGAACAGGCGGCGACCGAGCCCGCCCATCGTCCGGCATTTTTCCGCACGCTACTGGAATCCACCGTCTGGGTGCCGGGCACCGCGGCGGAAGGTGAGCAGGTAGTGGAAGACAGCGCGCTGGATCTGCTGCACTGGGAGAAAGATGACGGCACGTCGGTGATCCCGTTCTTCACTTCATTGGAAGCGTTGCAGGAAGCGGTAGAAGATGAACAGGCGTTCGTGGTAATGCCGGTGCGCACGCTGTTCGAAATGACGCTGGGCCAGACGCTGTTCCTTAACGCTAAGCTGCCAACCGGGAAAGAGTTCACCCCGCGTGAGATCAGCCACCTGATTGGTGAAGAGGGTAACCCGCTTAGCACCCAGGAGGTGCTGGAAGGGGGCGAAACGCTGCTGCTGTCTGAGGTGGCCGAGCCGCCTGCGCAGATGATCGATTCGCTGACGACGCTGTTCAAAACGCTCAAGCCCGTCAGGCGCGCGTTCCTCTGCTCTATCAAAGAGAGCGCTGACGAAAAGCCTGTTCTGCTGATTGGGATTGAAGCCGACGGCGATATCGACGACATCATTCAGGCGGCGGGAAGCGTGGCCACCGACACGCTGCCGGGCGATGAGCCGATCGATATCTGTCAGGTGACGAAAGGTGAGAAGGGCATCAGCCACTTCATCACCGAGCATATCACGCCGTTCTACGAGCGTCGCTGGGGCGGCTTCCTGCGCGATCTCAAGACCAACCGCATCATCTGATTACGGCGGGGTGAATGTCACCCCGTTGCCTCCAGCAGCAGTAAATCCATCAGCAGCACCAGATTCGACTCAAACGACGTCACGCCCGCGGCTTCGGCGGCGAAGTGCACCGCTTCGTCATACAGTGCAAAGTGCGCGTCCGCCATCCCCGCCAGCGTATTGGCCGAGGCGCGGGTAAAGGCGACGACCGTCATGCCGACGTTTTTGGCAATCCGCGCCTTATCCAGCACCTGTTCCGTTTCGCCGCTGCGGGAGACGGCAATAAATACCTGATAACGCGCGGCGTTGCTGAGAAAAATGTTTCGGCTGTCCCCCGGCCCGGAGATGAACGCCGTTTTGCCCAGCACCTGCAGCTTCTTGGTCAGG
Organism: Enterobacter cloacae complex sp. P12RS; assembly: GCF_014895875.1. Classification (NCBI taxonomy): domain Bacteria; kingdom Pseudomonadati; phylum Pseudomonadota; class Gammaproteobacteria; order Enterobacterales; family Enterobacteriaceae; genus Enterobacter; species Enterobacter cloacae complex sp. P12RS. The sequence continues at coordinate 152,098 of NZ_JADBQO010000010.1, read as the reverse complement.
TATTCGGCAAAGAGATAGGAAAACCCGGCCCCGTAGAGGAAAAAGCTTTCTTTCTGCCGCAGCAGGTCGGCGAACTGCTGGCGCTTCTCCTGCGTGATCCACTGGAAGGTGTGCTGATAGTTAGCGATAAACTGATTAAACAGCGCCGGGAGCTCAGGAAGAGATTGCGCCTGAGCGGCAATATGCGGCGTGTCGGAGAGCAGCTGCTTGCAGTGCCAGATAAACTCGCTAAAGCCGCTAAACCCTAGCTTCTGACACAGCCGCATAATGGTGGCGGTAGAAACAAACGTCGCCTGCGCCAGTTCGCGCACCGTGATGTTGCCCACCAGCAGCGGATGCTCCGTCAGGTGGGCGAGGACGCGATACTCCGCGCGGGTCAGCGACGCCCCGCGCGTTAACAGCGTGGCCAGGCGGTTATCCATTATTTCGCCGGTTCAACTGGCAGATCGTCACGCGCCCCCCATTCGCTCCAGGCGCCATCGTAGAGCGTAACGTCGTTGACGCCGAGGGTGGCAAGCGCCAGGATCACCACGCAGGCCGTCACGCCGGAGCCGCAGCTGGCAATAATCGGGCGATGTAAATCCACGCCCGCGCGGTCAAAAATGGCACGCAGCTCGTCGGTAGTTTTCAGTTCGCCCTCAAACACCAGGTCGCCCCACGGCACGTTCAGCGCACCTGGAATATGGCCTCGTCTCAGCCCTGGACGTGGTTCATCCGCTTCAGCGTTAAAGCGTGGTGCAGGGCGCGCATCGACGATTTGCGCCGTCTTTTCATGGCTCGCGACCAGTACGTCGGTCAGGCGCTTCACCACGTTAGCGTCGAACGTCGCGTCGAACTCGCCTTCCGGCAGCGTCACGTCGCCCTGCTGGAGCGGCAGCTCGTCACGCTTCCAGCCCGCCAGACCGCCCGCCAGAATCGAGACTTTTTCCACGCCAAACTGTTTCAGCATCCACCATGCGCGCGGCGCGGAGAACAGATTGCCTTCATCGTAAACAACAAGATGTTTGTCTTTGCTGACGCCCAGCTCGCGCATCGCCACGGAAAACGCTTCCGGGCGCGGCAGCATGTGCGGCAGGGGAGAGGTATGATCGGAGAGGGCTTCGATATCAAAAAATACCGCGCCAGGCAGATGCCCTGCGCGGTATTCACCGGGAACGTCACGATGTTCCTGGCCCGGCGGGGCCATACGCGCGTCAATAATCTGGACTTCCGGATCGTCGCCGTGCTCAATCAGCCAGTCGGCGGCGACAAAATATGAGGTGGACATGGGTTGCCTCCATTCTTTTCCGTAAAAAAGGATTGTCGGTGTTTTTTCTGACACCGACAAGCAAACCACGTTCAACTCGCGAGCAAGCCCCTATTTTTTCACCGTTTCGCCGTCCTGCCAGGCTTTTTGCAGCGCAGGCCAGTAGTCGCGGTTGGCTTCTATCATCTCATCCAGAATCGCTTTTGCGTGCTCCATGGTGGGCACGGTGCGGTTGAGGGTGAACGCCTGAAGCGCTTTCTCATAGCTGCCTTCGATGGTCGCCTCTACCAGCAGCTGTTCAGACGCCAGCTGCTGTTGCAGCAGGGTCTGGTGGAACAGCGGTACCAGCCCCACGCGCACAGGCTCCGGCCCTTCGGAGGTGATGTAGGCGGGTACTTCCACCACCGCATCGTATGGCAGATTAGTAATCGCCCCGCGGTTCTCCACCATTACCAGATGGCGTTGGCGCAGGTTAAAGGCCAGCGAGCAGGCGACATCGACGATAAACTCGCCGTGAACGCCCACGTGGAAGGCATCCGGTAAAATCCCGGTGCGCTTGTACTCTTCGGCGGCGGCGAACAGCTTTTTCTCACGCCCGTTCATCACTTCGTTGGCGCGGGTATAGTCCGGGTTCTGATGCTCCACAATCTGGTTCGGCATCAGGTAGTACTGCAGGTACGGGTTCGGCAGGTACTCCGGGAAGTTATCCATAATCGGCTTGATGTTGCGCCAGGTTTTAACCCACGAAGGATCCGAGTGCTGCGGATCGGTTTTTGCGGCATCTTCCGTCAGCAGGCCAAACTTCGCGATATGTTTACGCAGCTCCGGTAATTTGTCCTCGCCGTCCACCAGCACGCGGGTAAACCAGCCGAAGTGGTTCAGGCCAAAGTAGTCCACCTCCAGTTTGCGACGATCGACACCCAGAATGGCCCCCATATTACGCATCGCCGCGACCGGCATATCGCAGATGTTCAGCACGCGAGCATTTGGTCGCAGGCGTCGCACACCCTCCGCGACGATCGCCGCCGGGTTGGAGTAGTTCACGATCCAGGCTTTCTCATGCGCGTAGCGATCCACCAGATCGATAAGCTCGACCATTGGCAGGATCGTGCGCAGTCCGTAGGCCAGCCCGCCGGGGCCGCAGGTCTCCTGGCCGACCACGCCGTGACGCAGCGGGATCTTCTCATCCTGCTCGCGCATTTTGTACTGGCCGACGCGCATCTGGGCGAAAACGAAATGCGCGCCGCTGAAGGCCACTTCCGGGTCACTGGTGACGGTAAATTTGATGCTCTGACTGTGGTCGCGAATCACTTTCTCAACCACCGGCGCAATGGTGTTCTGACGCGCCTCGTCGATGTCATAGAGGCGGATTTCGGCCAGCGGGAAATCCTGCAGGCGCACCATCAGGCTTTTCACAATACCCGGCGTGTAAGTGCTGCCGCCGCCGGCAATCGACAGAATGAATGGGGGTGTAAACATCTTTAGCTCCTTTCAGAGAAACGTCTCAACGGCTTCTCGCATTTTTTTGACGTGCAGCCCGTAGACCACCTGAACGTTGTTACCTTGTTTGATAACCCCTTTCGCGCCGGTCGCCTTCAGGCGCGGCTCGTCGATGATGGCAACATCCTTCACCGTGACGCGTAAGCGGGTGTAGCAGTTATCCACAACCTCAATATTTTCCCGGCCGCCCAAGCCCACCACGATGGACTCGCCCAGCCCGTCGTTATTGCCTTTCGCCTGGTACTCCTGCTTGCTGTAGAGGCGTGTCTCCTGATCTTCATCCTCACGGCCCGGCGTTTTCATGTTGAAACGCAGGATCAGGAAGCGGAACACCACGAAGTAGAGGGCAAACATGATCAGCCCAACCACGATGTACATCGGCCAGTTGGATTTCTCGGTGCCGAGCGGCAGGTTGTAGAGAATGAAATCGATAATCCCGTTGGCACCGATGGCATGAACGCCCAGCAGCGAGAACAGCATCATGCCAATACCGGTCAGGACCGCATGCACCACGAACAGTAGCGGGGCGACGAACAGGAAGGAGAATTCAATCGGTTCGGTTACGCCGACCAGCAGCGAGGTCAGCGCCGCCGGGATCAAAATAGCTTTCGCAACGGCTTTACGCTCCGGCTTCGCAGTCATGTACATCGCCAGCGCGGCGGCGGGCAGGCCGAACATCTTGCTGATGCCGCGCGCGTCCCACACTACCGTGCTGCTGAGCTGCTTCACGTCCGGGCAGGCCATCTCGGCGAAGTAGATATTGCGCGCCCCCTGGTAAGCCGTGCCGCACACCTCCTGCGTGCCCCCCAGTTCGGTATACAGGAACGGCGTATAAACCAGATGGTGCAGGCCGGTCGGCACCAGAATGCGCTCAAGGAAACCGTAGATCGCCACCCCGAACGGGCCGGAGCCTTTAATTGCCAGCGCCAGGGCGCTAATGCCATGCTGGGCAAACGGCCAGAGTTCGCTCATTACCACGCCGAGTAGCATAGAGACGGGCAACATGACAATCGCCACAAAACAGTGGCCGGAGTAAATCGCCATCGCGCCGTTAAACTGTACGCCGGAGTATTTGTTGTACAGATAACCGGAGAGCGCCCCGGTCAGGATCCCGGCGAAAACGCCCATCTCCAGCACCTGAACGCCCAGCACCATGCTTTGCCCGGCGGCTTTCATCTGCTCAGCAGGGGCAAGCTCGCCCTGCAGCTGCAGCGTCACGTTCATGGCGTTGATAAAGACCACGAAAGTCACCAGACCAATCAGCGCCGCGTAGCCTTTATCGCGCGTCGCCAGACCAATCGGGATCCCGACGGCAAACACCAGCGCCAGGTTGACCAGCACCGACACGGCAGATTTGGCGATCAGCTGGCCGATACTCTGGATAAGCGGATGGCCAAGGAACGGCAGGTATTCGGCCAGGTTACCGTTGCCCAGCACATTGCCAAAGGCGATAAACAGACCGACAATCGGTAAGATAAGTACCGGTCCGTATAATGATTTTCCGAAATTTTGTAGGGCGTTCACGGCTCGTTTCATGGCTTTCTCTCTTTTTGAACCGCGCACTCGGGGTGCGTCATGGTCATAAAACTAGCAGGCTCTGAGCGAACATATCCAGCTATCTTCTTGTTTTAAAAACAAATGACGTAAAAGGTAACATGTGACGTTATGCGCTGTGATCGCGGTTCCATCCCGGTGTAGCGGCGTGATGCCATTCTGCGAGGCGCTTTCCAGATTCTTAAATTGGACTTTTTGTATTAACGAAACTTGCGGATAATACTTATCCGGACGACGACCAACAGGCCCCCTCAGGCCAGGGACACAGGATGAAACCGTTTCGCTTAGCCGCGATCTCTCTCGCGCTGCTCACCACCTTTACGCTTGTCGGCTGTGATAACAGCGACGATAAACCTCAGGCTGCGGCTCCCGCAGCATCCACCGCATCAACACCGAAAGCCGCGGAAAAGCCCGACGCTGAAAAGCTGGCTAAAATGGCTGCCCAGAGTCAGGGAAAAGCGTTGACTCTGCTTGATGCGTCTGAAGTGCAACTGGACGGCGCCGCTACGCTGGTGCTGACCTTCTCTGTCCCGCTGGATCCGGAACAGGATTTCGCGAAGACGGTTCACGTCGTGGATAAGAAAAGCGGCAAAGTTGACGGGGCGTGGGAACTTGCGCCTAACCTGAAAGAGCTGCGCCTGCGCCATCTGGAGCCTAACCGTAATCTGGTTATCACCGTGGATCGTGGCCTGGTGGCGCTGAACAAAGCGACCTTTGGCATTGATTATGAAAAAGCCCTGACCACGCGAGATATAGAGCCGTCGGTCGGTTTCGCCAGCCGCGGCTCGCTGCTGCCGGGCAAAGTGGTGGAAGGGCTGCCGGTGATGGCGCTTAACGTCAACAATGTGGACGTCAATTTCTACCGCGTGAAGCCGGAATCGCTGGCCTCGTTTGTCAGCCAGTGGGAGTACCGCAACTCGCTGACCAACTGGGAATCTGACAATCTGCTGAAGATGGCGGAACTGGTCTATACCGGTCGTTTTGACCTCAACCCGGCGCGCAACACGCGTGAAAAACTGCTCCTGCCGCTTAAAGATATCAAGCCGCTTCAGCAGTCCGGCGTTTATATCGCCGTCATGAACCAGGCAGGGCACTACAACTACAGCAATGCCGCAACGCTCTTTACCCTGAGCGATATCGGTTTGTCTGCTCACCGCTATCATAACCGGCTGGACCTTTTCACCCAGAGCCTGGAAAACGGTGCAGCGCAGTCCGGCGTCACCGTCACGCTGCTGAATGACAAAGGTCAGACGCTCGCCGAAGCCAGCAGCGACGCCGACGGCCATGCGAAGCTTGAAACAGACAAAGAAGCCGCGCTGATCCTCGCCAGCAAAGACGGCCAGACTACGCTGCTCGATCTCAAGCTCCCAGCGCTCGACCTGGCAGAGTTCGACATCGCCGGTAGCCCCGGCTTCAGCAAGCAATTCTTTATGTTTGGCCCACGCGATCTCTATCGTCCGGGTGAAACGGTGATCCTAAACGGCCTGCTGCGCGACAGCGACGGAAAACCGCTTCCCGATCAGCCCGTGAAGCTTGACGTGCTGCGCCCGGACGGCCAGGTGGCACGCACGATCGTTGTTCAGCCTGAGAACGGCCTCTACCGCTTCAACTACCCGCTGGATAGCGGTGCCCAGACCGGCATGTGGCATATTCGCGCGAATATCGGTGATAACCAGCAGCGCCTGTGGGATTTCCACGTCGAAGATTTTATGCCCGAGCGTATGGCGCTCAATCTGACGGGACAAAAAGCACCGGTTTCCCCACAGGATGAGGTGGACTTCAACATCGTGGGCTATTACCTGTATGGCGCTCCGGCCAACGGCAATTCTCTTCAGGGCCAGCTTTTCCTGCGTCCGCTGCGTGAGGCCGTTGCTGCGCTGCCCGGCTTCCAGTTTGGTGATATTGCGGAAGAAAACCTGAGCCGCAGTCTGGATGAAGTGCAGCTTACGCTGGATGAGCAGGGGCACGGGCAGGTCACCATCGAAAGCCAGTGGAAAGAGGTACACTCGCCTCTTCAGCTGATCCTGCAGGCGAGCCTGCTGGAATCAGGCGGTCGTCCGGTGACGCGCCGCGCGGAGCAGGCTATCTGGCCGGCGGCGCAACTGCCGGGTATCCGTCCGCAGTTCGCCAGTAAGGCGGTCTACGACTACCGTACCGATACCACCGTCAACCAACCGATCGTCGACGAGAACGGCAACGCCAGCTTTGACATCGTCTATGCCGATGCCAGCGGCGCGAAAAAAGCGGTATCCGGCTTACAGGTACGCCTGATCCGTGAACGCCGTGACTATTTCTGGAACTGGTCCGAGAGCGAAGGCTGGCAGTCTCAGTTTGATCAAAAAGAGCTGATTGAGGGCGAGCAGGAGCTTAGCCTTAAGGCCGATGAAACCGGCAAAGTTACCTTCCCGGTGGAGTGGGGCTCATACCGTCTGGAAGTGAAAGCGCCTGATGATGTGGTCAGCAGCGTGCGCTTCTGGGCAGGTTACAGCTGGCAGGATAACAGCGACGGCACGGGTGCGGTGCGCCCTGACCGCGTGACCCTGAAACTGGATAAACCGGCCTATCAGCCAGGCGATACCATCCAGCTGCACATAGCAGCGCCAGCCGCAGGCAAGGGCTATGCGATGATCGAGTCCAGCGAAGGGCCGCTGTGGTGGAAAGAGATCGACGTACCGGCAAACGGGCTCGATCTTTCCATTCCGGTGGATAAAGCCTGGAAACGTCACGATCTCTATCTCAGTACGCTGGTGGTGCGTCCTGGCGATAAATCCAAATCCGCCACGCCGAAGCGCGCGGTTGGTCTGCTGCATCTGCCGATGGGCGACGAAAATCGCCGCCTGAACATTGCGCTGGATAACCCGCAGAAAATGCGTCCAAACCAGACGCTCTCTGTGAAAGTGAAAGCCAGCGTAAAAGAGGGGGCGGTTCCGCAGAAAGTGAACGTGCTGGTGTCGGCGGTGGACAGCGGCGTGCTGAACATTACCGATTACGTTACGCCAGATCCATGGCAGGCCTTCTTCGGCCAGAAGCGTTACGGCGCCGATATCTATGATATCTACGGCCAGGTCATTGAAGGGCAGGGCCGCATGGCCGGGCTGCGTTTCGGTGGTGACGGCGATGAACTCAAGCGCGGCGGTAAACCGCCGGTGAACCACGTCACCATTATTGCCCAGCAGGCTCAGCCGGTTACGCTGGATGCCAACGGAGAAGGCACCGTTACGCTGCCTATTGGTGATTTCAACGGCGAACTGCGTCTGATGGCGCAGGCGTGGACGGAAGATGATTTCGGCAGCAGCGAAAGCAAGGTTGTGGTGGCCGCGCCGGTTATTACCGAGCTTAATACTCCGCGCTTCCTGGCAAGTGGAGATACCTCACGGCTGACGCTGGATCTCACTAACCTGACCGACAAACCGCAATCGCTGAACGTCGCCCTGAGCGCGACAGGAAAAGTGTCGCTGGAAGGTGCACAGCCGCAGCCGGTTCAGTTGCCGCCGGGCGCGCGCAGTACCCTGTTTATTCCGGTGCGTGCGCTGGAGGGTTATGGTGACGGTGAGGTGACGGCGCAGGTTACCGGCCTGGAGCTTCCGGGCGAAACCTTTGCCCCGCAGCAGAAGAGCTGGAAAATTGGCGTACGTCCGGCATTCCCGGCGCAGACGGTCAATACCGGTGCCATGCTGAACCCCGGCGAGTCCTGGACCGCACCGGCGCAGCACAGCAACGGTTTCTCTCCTGCCACCCTGCAGGGGCAACTGCTGCTGAGCGGCAAACCACCGCTCAACCTGGCGCGCTATATTCGTGAACTGCAGGCGTATCCGTATGGCTGCCTGGAGCAGACCACCAGCGGCCTGTTCCCGTCACTCTATACCAACGCCGCGCAGCTTACCGCGCTTGGTATAAAAGGAGATACCGATGACCAGCGCCGTGCTGCCATTGATATTGGGATCTCCCGTCTGCTGCAGATGCAGCGTGACGATGGCGGTTTTGCCTTGTGGGATAAAAATGGCCCTGAAGAGTACTGGCTGACCGCCTATGTGACTGACTTCCTGGTGCGCGCGGGCGAGCAAGGTTATAGCGTACCTGCCGATGCGGTGAACAACGCCAACAACCGTCTGCTGCGCTACCTGCAGGATCCGGGCATGATGTCTATCCGCTACAGCGACGACGCCAAGGCCAGCAAATTTGCCGTGCAGGCGTATGCCTCGCTGGTGCTGGCGCGTCAGCAAAAAGCCCCGCTGGGCGCGCTGCGTGAAATCTGGGAGCGCCACGGGCAGGCGGCTTCCGGGCTGCCGCTGATGCAGCTGGGCATGGCGCTCAAACTGATGGGCGATGCGCCGCGCAGCCAGCAGGCGCTGGATCTGGCGCTCAAAACACCGCGTAACGACAGAAAAACATGGATGGCCGATTACGGCAGCCCGCTTCGCGATAACGCGCTGATGCTCTCCCTTCTGGAGGAGTATAAATTGCTGCCGGATGCGCAAAATACGCTGCTGAATGCTCTTTCTGAACAGGCATTCAGCCAGCGCTGGCTATCCACCCAGGAGAGCAATGCGCTGTTCCTGGCCGGACGTTCGCTGCAAACCCTGTCAGGCGCATGGCAGGCGAAAACCACGTTGTCTGATACCGCATCAGGCGGCGATAGGGCGCAGGTACAAAACGTAAGCGGCGACCAGCTTGGTGCGCTTCAGGTAACCAATACCGGCACGGCACCGCTGTGGGTACGTCTGGACAGCACCGGCTATCCGGAATATGCGCCTCAGCCGAGTTCCAACGTGCTGCAGGTTGAACGTCATATCCTGGCAACCGATGGCAGCAGCAAATCGCTCTCTTCGCTGAAAAGCGGTGAGCTGGTGCTGGTCTGGCTTGAAGTGAAAGCCAGCCAGAACGTTCCGGATGCGCTGGTTGTGGATCTCCTCCCTGCTGGTCTGGAGCTGGAAAACCAGAACCTGGCGAGCAGCAGCGCAAGCCTGCAGGACAGCGGCAGCGAAGTGCAGAACCTGCTCAGCCAGATGCAGCAGGCGGACATTCAGCACATGGAGTTCCGCGACGACCGTTTTGTGGCCGCCGTGCCGGTAAACAGAGGTCAGCCGGTTACGCTGGTTTATCTGGCCCGTGCCGTAACGCCGGGCACCTACCAGGTGCCGGTTCCGATGGTGGAGTCTATGTACTTTCCGCAGTGGCGGGCAACGGGTGCGGCCAGCGGCCCGCTGATTGTTGTTCCGTAATATGTTGATAGCGCGTCTGACACGCTCCCGCTGGCTTTGGCTGGCGGGAGCGCTTCTCGTTTTAGGGGGGCTGATTGTCGCCGCCGACCGCCTGTGGCCGCTGCCTCTGAAAGAGGTTAACCCCGCACGAGTTGTGGTGGACGAGAAGGGCGCGCCGCTCTGGCGTTTTGCCGACAGCGAAGGCATCTGGCGCTACCCGGTGACCATTGAAGAGGTTTCTCCCCGTTATCTTGAGGCTCTGATCCAGTACGAAGATCGCTGGTTCTGGGAGCATCCGGGCGTAAACCCGCTCTCTGTCCTGCGCGCCGCCTGGCAGGATCTCAGTTCCGGAAGAGTGGTTTCGGGAGGAAGCACGCTTACCATGCAGGTGGCACGCCTGCTGGATCCGCATCCGCGCACCTTTGGCGGCAAAATTCGCCAGCTCTGGCGGGCGATGCAGCTGGAATGGCACCTCTCTAAGCGTGACATTCTTACGCTCTATCTCAATCGTGCTCCGTTTGGTGGCACGCTGCAGGGCGTGGGAGCAGCAAGCTGGACCTACCTTGGGAAACCCCCGTCGCAGCTGAGCTACTCCGACGCGGCGTTGTTGGCGGTACTGCCGCAGGCACCCAGCCGTCTGCGCCCGGATCGCTGGCCCGAGCGGGCCGAAGCGGCACGCAACAAAGTGCTCGATCGCATGATGATTCAGGGCGTCTGGTCAGCAAAGCAGGTGAAGGAGTCCCGTGAAGAGCCTGTATGGCTGGCTCCCCGGCAGATGCCGCAACTGGCGCCGCTCTTTGCACGCATGATGCTCGGCAAAAGCCGCGACACAAAAATTGTCACTACGCTGGATGCCGGACTGCAACGGCAGCTGGAAGAGCTGGCGATGAACTGGAAATCCCGCCTGCCGGCACGCAGTTCGCTGGCGATGATCGTGGTCGATCATACCGACATGAAGGTGCGCGGCTGGGTCGGCTCGGTGGATATCAACGATGACACGCGTTTCAGCCATGTGGATATGGTTAACGCGATCCGATCCCCGGGATCGGTATTGAAACCGTTTATCTACGGTATGGCGCTGGATGATGGCCTGATCCATCCCGCCTCGCTGCTTCAGGACGTGCCCAGAAAAACCGGTGATTATCGCCCGGGAAATTTTGACAGCGGGTTCCACGGGCCGGTCAGCATGAGTGAAGCGCTGGTGCGCTCGCTCAACCTGCCAGCCGTCCAGGTGCTGGAAGCCTACGGTCCCAAACGGTTTGCCGGGATGCTGAGTAACGCAGGCCTGCCACTGATCCTGCCTGCCGGAGCGCAGCCGAATCTGTCGCTGATCCTGGGTGGCGCAGGCGCGAGGCTGGCAGATATCGCCGCCGCGTACAGCGCCTTTGCAAGGCATGGCAAGGCGGGCCGGCTGCGCTTACAGCCGGGCGACCCGCTAACTGAACGCCCGCTGTTATCGCCAGGTTCGGCGTGGATTATTCGCCGTATTCTGGCGAATGAAGCGCAGCCGCTGCCGGACAGTGCGCTGCCGCAAATTGCGCCGCTGGCGTGGAAAACGGGCACCAGCTATGGCTACCGCGATGCCTGGGCCATCGGTCTCAATGCCCGGTATGTAATAGGTATCTGGACAGGGCGACCTGACGGCACGCCGGTAGCGGGGCAGTTTGGTTTTGCCAGCGCGGTTCCGCTATTAAACCAGGTGAATAACCTGCTTCAGTCACGCTCGACAATAGACGAGGCCCGCCTGCCGCGCGATCCGCGCCCGGAAAGCGTTGGGCGGGGCGTGATCTGCTGGCCGGGCGGCCAGTCGCTGCCGGAAGGCAGTGAAAACTGTCGGCGTCGTCTTTCGACCTGGCTGCTGGAAGGGAGTGAACCACCCACGCTGCTGCTGCCGGAACAGGAAGGCATTCGCGGCATTCGTTTCCCGGTCTGGGTGGATAAAAAGGGCAAACGTGTGGCCGCAGATTGCTCCGATGCTACAGAGAAAGTCCTGGACGTCTGGCCGCTGCCGCTGGAGCCGTGGCTGCCCGCTGCTGAAAAAAGGGCTGCGCGTCTCCCTGCCCGATCAACTGACTGTCCGCCTCTGGACAATAACAATGTAGCGCCGCTTATGATTTCGGGTATCAGAGAGGGGGCTGTTATTAAGCGACTTCCCGGTGAAGGTAATGTCACGCTTTCTGTTATTTCAACAGGAGGGGAAGGGGAGCGCTGGTGGTTTTTAAATGGAGAGCCTTTAGCGGGGCGGAATTATAATTATTCATTAAAATTATATTTACCGGGTGAATATCAATTACTGGTAATGGATAAATCAGGCCAAACGGCGACGGTCAATTTTGAATTAGACCGTTAAGTATTACCTCTGAAGAGTTAGCTTGATAATTATCAATATGCGTTCCTGAAAAAAAACGAGAATGCGTTTTTATTTGTAGGAACGAGCAATGAAAGAGAATAAAAATCAGGAAGAGGGTCTTATTCCTGCCCTGTCCCGGCGGCATTTTATTCAGGCAGGATCGGCTCTGGCCGCACTCCCGTTTGTGGTGACAACCAGCAAAGCACGGGCACAGGGCACGGTGGCAGCAGACGTGACGCCTGAAGAAAAAGTCGTGCAGACCTGTAGCACGTTTGACTGTGGCGGGAAGTGTGATATTCGTGCTCACGTTAGTGAGGGCGTTGTAACCCGAATTTCTACCCGCCCGGACAATGCGTTAGATCCGGAGATGCCGATAATGCGCGCCTGCGTTCGTGGACGCGCGTATCGAAAATTTGTTTATCATCCCGATCGGCTTAAATATCCAATGAAACGCGTGGGTAAACGTGGCGAAGGAAAATTCGAGCGTATTACCTGGGACGAAGCCACCACGCTTATTGCGAATCAATTAAAAACGATTACGCAAAAATACGGCGCTGCCTCACGCTATGTGCATGTGGGCACTGCGGTATCCGGCGGAACGTTTTCCGGCGATAAAATGGTTCGTCGTCTGCTCAACTTAACCGGCGGCTATCTTGAAAGCTATCACTCGGTCAGTATGGGCAACACGGCGGCAGCCACGCCGTATACCTACGGCACCGCCGCCAGCGGCAGCTCTCTGGACACGCTGCTGGACACCAAACTGGTCATCCTCTGGGGGCATAACCCGACGGAGACGATCTTTGGTCACAGCAACTACTTCTATCAGAAGATGAAGCAAAACGGCACGCGCTTTATCGTTGTCGATCCGCGCTATTCCGATACGGTTTCCTCCTTGGCTGACCAGTGGATCCCGCTGCTTCCCACAACAGACAACGCCCTGATGGACGCCATGATGTACACGATCGTCACGGAGAACCTGCACGATCGCGACTTCATTCAGCGCTATACCCTGGGCTTTGACGAAGCATCCATGCCGGAAGGCGTTCCGGCCAATGAATCCCTGATGGCTTATCTGAGCGGCGCAAAAGATGGCGTGGCGAAAACGCCCGAGTGGGCAGAGAAAATCACCCACGTGCCTGCGCAGACCATTCGTCAGCTGGCGCGCGACTACGCAACCACCAAACCCGCCGCGCTGATCCAGGGCTGGGGACCGCAGCGCCATAACTGCGGCGAGCGCACCGCGCGCGGCTCGACGTTACTGGCAACGCTGACGGGTAACGTTGGGGTGAAGGGCGGCTGGGCGGCAGGCTATGGCGGCTGCGCTAATCGTAAATTTGCTGCCGGGCCGGAGATGCCGGATAACCCGGTAAAAGCCAAAATATCGGTGATGAACTGGGTGCAGGCCGCCGATGATGCTTCTAAGGTAACGGCGGAAGACGGCCTGAAGGATGCAGAGAAGCTGGACAGCAATATCCGCATCCTCTTCTCGCTGGCGGGAAATTATCTGGCTAACCAGAACCCGGATCTGCATCAGGCGACGCGCGTGCTGGAAGACGAGTCGAAAATCGAGTTTATCGTCGCAAGCGATCTGTTTATGACGCCGAGCGCCCGATACGCCGATCTTCTCCTGCCGGAAACCAGCTTTATGGAACGCTGGAATATCGGCGAAACCTGGGGCACGGCAAGCTATCTGATCCTGTCGGAAAAGCTGATTGAACCTGAATTCGAACGCCGTTCAGACTACGACTGGCTGCGGGAAGTTGCTGCTAAGCTTGGCGTCGAACCTGCATTCAGCGAGGGCCGTGACGAAAAAGCGTGGATTGAGCACATCTGGGAGCAGACGCGGCTCTCCATGCCAGATGAAAACCTGCCGGACTTCGCGACGTTACAAAAGACGCGCCAGCATCTTTTCAAAAGCGCGCCGTTCGTCGCTTTTGAAGACAATATTCGCGATCCGCAAAATCATCCGTTCCCAACGCCGTCCGGGAAAATTGAGATCTTCTCGAAGCGTCTGTACGACATGCAGCACCCGGAGATTCCGGCGCTGTCGCACTACGTGCCCGCCCACGAAGGGCCGGAAGACGAACTGGCGAAAACCTTCCCGCTGCAGCTGATCACCTGGAAAGGCAAAAACCGTGCTAACTCAACCCAGTACGCCAACCCGTGGCTGATTGAGGCGCAGCAGCAAAAGCTGTGGATCAACCCGCAGGACGCGCAAAAGCGCGGCATTTCCCAGGGGGATACCGTGCGCATTCATAACGCGCGCGGCATTTGTGAAATTCCGGCTGAAGTCACGCCGCGCATCATTCCGGGCGTTGTTGCCATGCAGGCAGGCGCCTGGTGGCAGCCGGACGAACAGGGCGTCGATAAAGGCGGCTGCGCGAACGTGCTCAGCTCTGCCCGTATTACCGCGCTTGCGAAAGGGAATTCCCATCAAACCATGCTGGTGGAGGTAGCTAAAGCATGAGTCAGTTTAAACACTACGCGCCGGTGAGCGATAAACAGCTGGGTTTCTATATTGACTCTTCCCGCTGCTCGGGCTGCAAGGCATGCCAGGTGGCGTGCAAAGACAAAAACAACCTTGAGGTCGGACGTCGTTTCCGTCGCGTATACGAAGTCAACGGCGGGAATTTCATCCCAACCGGGCAGGGCGGCGTTAGCAACAACGTTTTTGCCTACACGCTCTCTATTTCCTGTAACCACTGTGCGGACCCGATCTGCACCAAAAACTGCCCGACCACCGCAATGCACAAGCGTCCGGGCGACGGCATCGTGCGCGTCGATACGGACAAGTGCGTTGGCTGCGGCTACTGCGCGTGGTCTTGCCCTTACGGCGCGCCACAGCTCAACGAGCAGACCGGGCAGATGTCCAAATGCGATTTTTGCGTGGATCTGCAGGCGAAGGGCGAGCAGCCTGTCTGCGTGGCAACCTGTCCGCTTGAGGCGATCAAATTTGGGCCTATTGATGAACTTCGGGCGAAATACGGTGCGGTATGCGATGTGAAGGGCTTGCCTGATTCCTCGATTACAAAACCGAACCTGGTGATCAAAGCGCATCAGGGCGCAGAGAAAGAGGGGAAACGTCATGCATGAGTTACCGCTGCTGATTTTTACGCTGTTCCTGCAGGGATCGGTTGGCGTGACGCTCTGGCTGGCGTTCGGAGGAGCGCATACTACACCGCGTAGCGCGCTGCTGCCTGCCGCTGGGGCGTTTGTGCTGGCGAGCCTGGGGCTGCTCGCCTCAGCGCTGCATATGGGCTATCCGCTCAACGCCCTGAACGCGCTACGCCACGTCTCCAGTTCGTGGCTGAGCCGCGAGATTATCTTCGCCAGCCTTTACCTGGCGGCGCTTGGCCTCGCCGTGCTGCTGATGTTTTCCAATAAGCCAGGCTGGAAGCTGCTTTTGGCCGTGGCGGGTCTTGTCGGGCTGGTGGACGTGTTCTGCATGGCACAAATCTACATGCACGCGTCCGTGGTGACCTGGAAGCACATTAACACGCTGGTACTGTTTATCGGCTCGGTGGGTATCATCGGTTCATCCTGCATGGCAGTTGGGATGCGTTCCCAGACTACCTTGCGTGCGGCGGTTGTCATTATCACGCTGGTGGTGCTTGTGCGTCTGGTGATGCAGCCCGTCTGGCTGGCAGACATCACTGTCATGGACAATACCGTGGTGACGTTCCCTCACGCTCCGCTACGGATGCTCGAACAGCTGCGCGCGGTACATCTGCTGAGCTGGTGCGTGTCCGTTGCAGGTATGCTCTGCTTTGCTGCGGGCGGCCTGAAAGCGGCGCGCGGCACGCTGCTGCTGGGCAGCGCCTTGCTGATTGTGGGTGAGCTGATGCTGCGCTTCGTTTTCTTCAGTATTGGCTGATGGGCAGATTGACGTTTGCCCCGGCGATGGACGTGACGCATGCGTGCGTCCGTCGCCGTTTTCGCCACGCTTCCTGCTGCGCCTGCGCGGACGTTTGTCCAGCGCAGGCTTTTTCTTTTACGGAAACCGGCGTCTCGGTTGATGAAAATCGCTGTATTGAATGCGGTGACTGCCTGTTCGTCTGCCCCTCCGGGGCCATTACCGGCATCGCGCCGCGAAAGCGATTTCTGCGTGGAGATACCCTTGTTGGGCCTTTTACTGAACGCGCACCTGGGGTGAATGAGCTGCTGCTGTGGCACGCGCAATGCCAGGTTCGTTTTATCAGTATCGACGCAGAGCAATACCCTGACTGGCTGCTGGCGCTTGCCCGGCTTAATCTTGCGCTTCGTCGCCGTGGTGAAGCGGAGTGGGGGTTTAAGCTCATACCGATCGGCGAGGTGAATATCGCTCGTCGTGCGCTGATGCACGTTCCCCGCGAGGATGTAAAAGCCTGTCGCGTTTCCCCGGGGCCGCGGGAGCTGCGCAGGGCATTCTCGACATTTAGCGAGTCAGATATCGCACTCGATATTAATAAGTGCGTGCTGTGCGGTGCGTGCTGGCGAAGCTGCCCGGAAAACGCGATTCGGTTTGAGAACGCCGCGCTGGTGGTGGAGACCGGGCGCTGTACCGGCTGCGGTGGCTGTGAGGCAGTATGTCAGCACGAGGCGATAAACGTCGCAGAAACAGATGGACCGGCAAAAAACGTGGCCACTCCCGCATATAAAGCAGTTTGCCTGACGTGCCAGCGCCAGTTCTGGTCATTTACGCCTGATGAAAAGCAGTGCCCGCTCTGTTTACGCCATCAACACGGTATGCGAAATCCGGCCTGTTGCTAATCTTCGTCTCATTTTAAAAAAATGTTATGCAGAACCATAGGCAATGGCGCTATTGCTCTTTATAATCCGCGCCACACCATACTCAGGTATGCAAAACAACAGAACATTTTACAGAGGTTATCAATGGCTATTGAACGTACTTTTTCCATCATCAAACCAAACGCGGTGGCAAAAAACGTTATTGGCAGCATCTTCGCTCGCTTTGAATCAGCAGGGTTTAAGATCGTTGGCACCAAAATGCTGCACCTGACCGTTGAGCAGGCTCGCGGCTTCTACGCTGAGCACGAAGGTCGTCCATTCTTTGACGGCCTGGTGGAGTTCATGACCTCCGGTCCAATCGTGGTCTCCGTGCTGGAAGGCGAAAACGCGGTACAGCGTCACCGCGATCTGCTGGGTGCAACCAACCCGGACAACGCGCTGGCAGGTACCCTGCGCGCTGACTACGCGGACAGCTTCACCGAGAACGGCACTCACGGTTCCGACTCCGTTGAGTCTGCCGCGCGCGAAATCGCGTTCTTCTTCGCTGAAGGCGAAGTGTGCCCGCGCACTCGCTAATAATTTCGTAAATGCCGCGTGCAAACGTGGCATCCCTGCGCCAGACTTTGTACAATGCAACGCCCCGGACGAGCAGACCGCTTTCCGGGGCGTTTCTTTTCAACCCACCAAGGGCCACAACGTGTAACAACGAGGCCGGAAAAAATTATGTCTGAACTAGTGAATACCTCCGAAGTCGCCATTCCTGCGGTTCCCAATAAAAATGGAAAAATTAACCTGCTGGACCTGAACCGTCAGCAGATGCGCGAGTTCTTTAAAGATATGGGTGAGAAGCCGTTTCGTGCCGATCAGGTAATGAAATGGATGTACCACTACTGCAGCGACAACTTTGATGAGATGACCGACATCAACAAAGTGCTGCGCAACAAGCTCAAAGAAGTGGCTGAAATCCGCGCGCCGGAAGTGGTGGAAGAGCAGCGCTCGGCAGACGGCACCATCAAATGGGCGATTGCCGTAGGCGATCAGCGCGTTGAAACCGTCTACATCCCGGAAGACGATCGTGCCACGCTGTGCGTCTCTTCTCAGGTGGGCTGTGCGCTGGAGTGCAAATTCTGCTCTACGGCTCAGCAAGGTTTTAACCGTAACCTTCGCGTGTCTGAAATCATCGGTCAGGTCTGGCGCGCCGCGAAAATCGTGGGTGCAGCAAAAGTGACCGGCACGCGTCCTATCACCAACGTGGTAATGATGGGAATGGGCGAACCGCTGCTGAACCTGACCAACGTGGTGCCGGCGATGGAAATCATGCTGGATGACTTCGGTTTTGGCCTGTCCAAGCGCCGCGTGACGCTGTCTACCTCAGGCGTTGTGCCTGCGCTGGATAAGCTCGGCGACATGATTGACGTTGCGCTGGCTATCTCCCTGCACGCGCCAAACGATGAAATTCGTGACGAAATTGTACCGATTAACAAAAAGTACAATATCGAAACCTTCCTCGCTGCCGTGCGTCGCTACCTGGAGAAATCCAACGCAAACCAGGGCCGCGTCACCATCGAGTACGTGATGCTGGACCACGTCAACGACGGTACTGAGCACGCGCATCAGCTGGCTGAACTGCTGAAGGATACGCCATGCAAAATCAACCTGATCCCATGGAACCCGTTCCCGGGCGCGCCGTATGGCCGTAGCTCGAACAGCCGTATCGACCGTTTCTCCAAGGTGCTGATGGAGTATGGTTTCACCACCATCGTGCGTAAAACCCGCGGTGATGATATTGATGCTGCATGCGGACAGTTGGCCGGTGACGTCATTGACCGTACCAAACGTACCCTGCGTAAACGCATGCAGGGCGAGACCATTGCGGTTAAAGCTGTTTGATTATTATGCATCACGGCGCATTATCTACGCTGTGATGCATAATCTGACTGAATAATCAGTCAGATTCGTGACGTTTGATTAATAATTACGGTGCGTTTCATATGAGTTTCGGGCAGTATGTAACGACGTAACAACAGTTTAGCCACGCGGGCAGAGCTGCACTGTCATCTACCGGCTGACAGTCTTATACTGTCTGTTCAAGGTTAACTGACCTGAAGTTTCGCGGTGCGGGCGGCATTGTGACTCACCGGCACCTGAACCCTTTTTTTCACGTACCAGTAGTTGTAGCGAATGAATACTGAAGCCACTCACGACCAACATGAAGCACTCTCCACTGGCGTTCGTCTTCGCAACGCCCGTGAACAACTCGGACTCAGCCAGCAAGCTGTTGCAGAACGCTTGTGCCTGAAAGTTTCCACGGTTCGCGATATTGAAGAAGATAAGGCGCCTGCCGATCTGGCTTCAACATTTCTGCGCGGCTATATCCGCTCTTACGCAAAACTGGTGCACATCCCCGAAAACGAATTACTGCCAATGATGGAGAAGCAGGCACCGGTTCGTGCAGCAAAAGTTGCCCCGATGCAAACTTTCTCCCTGGGGAAACGTCGTAAAAAACGTGATGGCTGGCTGATGAGCTTTACCTGGCTGGTGCTGTTTGTTGTTGTCGGCCTGACCGGCGCATGGTGGTGGCAAAACCACAAGGCGCAGCAGGAAGAGATCACCACGATGGCCGATCAATCCTCCGCTGAACTCAATCAGGCGAGCAATGGTGGTGCCCAGAGCGTTCCGCTTAACACCGACGGTGCGGCGGCCTCAAGCGAGCCGCAAACAACGGCTCCGGCAACCGATGCAGCACAGGCTCCGGCCGCAACGGCGAACACCGCTGCGCCTCAGGCTCAGGATCAAAACGCGGTCGTCGCCCCTTCTCAGGCAAATGTCGATACTGCGGCGAACGTCCCTGCAGCGACTCAGCCGGCGAACAACGCCGCAGCGTCCCTGCCGACCGACCCGGCGGCAACCGCCGCGCCAGCCGCCGATCCAAACGCGCTGGTGATGAACTTCACGGCTGACTGTTGGCTGGAAGTGACTGACGCGACAGGTAAAAAACTGTTCAGCGGCCTGCAGCGGAAAGATGGCACGTTAAACCTAACGGGTCAGGCACCTTACAAACTTAAAATCGGCGCTCCGGCAGCGGTACAGATCCAGTATCAAGGAAAACCTGTCGACCTGAGCCGCTTTATCAGAACTAACCAGGTTGCACGTCTTACCGTTAATGCCGAACAATCAGCAGCACAGTAACAGACGGGCAACGCGGGAGATTTTTCATGCATAACCAGGCTCCGATTCAACGTAGAAAATCGAAACGGATTTACGTTGGGAATGTGCCAGTCGGCGATGGGGCACCTATCGCCGTCCAGTCGATGACCAATACGCGCACCACGGATGTGGAAGCAACGGTCAACCAAATCAAAGCATTAGAGCGTGTAGGCGCGGACATTGTTCGCGTCTCAGTGCCCACGATGGATGCCGCTGAGGCGTTCAAGCTGATCAAACAGCAGGTCAGCGTGCCGCTGGTTGCAGATATCCACTTCGACTACCGTATCGCGCTGAAAGTTGCTGAATACGGCGTTGATTGCCTGCGTATTAACCCGGGCAACATCGGCAATGAAGAACGCATTCGCATGGTGGTTGACTGCGCCCGCGACAAAAACATTCCAATCCGTATCGGCGTAAACGCCGGCTCTCTGGAAAAAGATCTGCAGGAAAAATATGGCGAGCCAACGCCGCAGGCGCTGCTCGAATCCGCCATGCGTCACGTCGATCATCTGGATCGTCTTAACTTCGATCAGTTCAAGGTCAGCGTAAAAGCCTCTGACGTTTTCCTGGCCGTTGAATCGTATCGCCTGCTGGCAAAACAGATCGACCAGCCTCTGCATCTCGGGATCACCGAAGCGGGCGGCCTGCGTAGCGGTTCGGTGAAGTCTGCGATCGGCCTGGGCCTGCTGCTCTCCGAAGGGATCGGCGACACCCTGCGCGTCTCGCTGGCGGCGGATCCGGTAGAAGAGATCAAGGTCGGTTTCGATATTCTGAAATCGCTGCGTATCCGCTCGCGTGGGATCAACTTCATTGCCTGCCCAACCTGTTCGCGTCAGGAATTTGACGTGATCGGCACGGTGAATGCCCTGGAGCAGCGTCTGGAAGACATCATCACCCCGATGGACGTCTCCATCATCGGCTGTGTCGTGAACGGTCCGGGTGAAGCGCTGGTCTCAACCCTGGGCGTAACCGGCGGTAACAAGAAAAGTGGTCTCTATGAAGATGGCGTTCGTAAAGATCGTCTGGATAATAGCGACATGATTGACCAGCTTGAAGCCCGCATCCGCGCCAAAGCCGCGATGATGGACGAGACACAGCGTATCAGCGTTCAGCAGGTTGAAAAATAACGTGATGGGAAGCGTGCCGCTTCCCATGTATGATTGAACCCATTCTTTGGGTTTTTTTTGTATATAGAAAGAGAATAAACGTGGCAAAAAACATTCAAGCCATCCGCGGCATGAACGATTACCTGCCTGGCGAAACCGCCATCTGGCAGCGCATTGAAGGCACGCTGAAGCAGGTGCTCGGCAGCTACGGTTACAGCGAAATCCGTTTGCCGATTGTAGAGCAGACCCCGTTATTCAAACGCGCGATCGGTGAAGTGACCGACGTGGTTGAAAAAGAGATGTACACCTTTGAGGACCGCAACGGCGACAGCCTGACCCTGCGTCCGGAAGGTACGGCGGGCTGCGTACGCGCCGGCATCGAACATGGTCTTCTGTACAATCAGGAGCAGCGCCTGTGGTATATCGGCCCGATGTTCCGCCACGAACGTCCGCAGAAAGGTCGTTATCGCCAGTTTAACCAGCTGGGTGTGGAAGTCTTTGGCCTGCAGGGCCCGGACATCGATGCCGAACTGATTATGCTGACCGCTCGCTGGTGGCGCGCCCTCGGTATCTCTGAGCACGTTTCGCTGGAACTGAACTCAATCGGTTCTCTGGAAGCGCGCGCTAACTACCGCGATGCGCTGGTGGCGTTCCTGGAGCAGCATAAAGAGAAGCTGGACGAAGACTGCAAACGTCGCATGTACAGCAACCCGCTGCGCGTGCTGGATTCCAAAAACCCTGATGTTCAGGCGCTGCTGAACGATGCCCCTGCGCTGGGTGACTACCTGGACGACGAGTCTCGCGAACACTTTACCGGCCTGTGCAAGCTTCTCGAAGCGGCGGGCATTGCCTACACCGTGAACCAGCGTCTGGTGCGCGGTCTGGACTACTACAACCGCACCGTATTTGAGTGGGTAACCACCAGCCTCGGTTCTCAGGGCACCGTGTGTGCCGGCGGCCGTTATGACGGTCTGGTTGAGCAACTGGGTGGTCGTGCGGCGCCTGCGGTTGGCTTCGCGATGGGTCTTGAGCGACTTGTTTTGCTGGTTCAGGCAGTTAATCCGGAATTTAAAGCAGATTCCGTTGTCGATATATACCTGGTGGCTTCAGGCGCGGAAACGCAGTCTGCGGCGATGCAGCTTGCCGAACGCGTGCGCGATGCGCTGCCGGGCGTTAAGCTGATGACCAACCATGGCGGCGGCAACTTCAAAAAACAGTTTGCTCGTGCCGATAAGTGGGGCGCAAGTATTGCACTGGTGCTGGGCGAGTCCGAAGTGGCTAACGGCGAAGTGGTAGTAAAAGACCTGCGCTCTGGTGAGCAGACAACGGTAACGCAGGACGGCGTTGCGGCGCACTTGCGCACTCTATTGGGCTAAGGAGAAAGACGGCGTGGAAATGTACGAGAACGAACACGATCAGGTCGACGCGATTAAACGCTTCTTTGCTGAAAACGGCAAAGCGCTGGTTGTTGGGGTTATTTTAGGTGTGGGTGCGCTGGTGGGCTGGCGTTACTGGAACAACCATCAGGCGGATTCCGCGCGCGGCGCGTCCCTGTCCTATGAAAATACCGTTAGCGCGATTCGTGCCGACCAGCCGCAAACGCTGGCTGCGGCAGAGAAATTTGCCGCTGACAACAAAAACACCTACGGTGCACTGGCAGCGCTGGAAGTGGCTCAGCAGTACGTTGATAAAAACGAACTGGATAAAGCCGCTGCTCAGCTGTCTCAGGGCCTTGCTGCTGCCAGCGATGAAAACCTGAAAGCGGTGATCAATCTGCGCCTGGCACGTATTCAGGTTCAGCAGAAAAAAGCTGACGACGCGCTGAAAACGCTCGATACCATCAAAGGCGAAGGTTTTGCTGCCATCGTTGCCGATCTGCGCGGTGAAGCACTGCTGAGCAAAGGTGACAAAGCAGGCGCGCGTAAAGCGTGGCAAGCTGGCGTAGAGAGCAAAGCGTCACCTGCGCTGAGCGAAATGATGCAGATGAAAATAAATAATTTGTCCGTCTGAGAGGGACCCGATGCAATTGCGTAAATTACTTCTGCCAGGACTGCTTTCTGTTACGTTATTAAGTGGTTGTTCACTGTTCAGTGGCGAAGAAGACGTTGTGAAAATGTCCCCACTGCCGACGGTTGAAAACCAGTTTACCCCATCCACCGCGTGGGATGTCTCCGTGGGTAGTGGGATTGGTGATTTCTATTCCAACCTTCATCCTGCGTATGCAGACAGCGTTGTCTATGCCGCTGACCGCAAAGGTACCGTGAAAGCGGTGAACGCCGATGACGGGAAAGAGGTCTGGTCTGTTAACCTGGCGGAAAAAGACGGCTGGTTCTCCCGTAAACCTGCACTGCTGTCTGGCGGCCTGACCGTTTCCGGTGGGCATGTCTACGTGGGCAGCGAAAAAGCGCAGGTTTACGCGCTGAATGCCAGCGATGGTTCTGTTGCATGGCAGACCGCCGTAGCCGGTGAATCCTTGTCACGTCCGGTCGTGAGCGACGGGCTGGTGCTGATCCATACCAGCAACGGCCAGCTGCAGGCGCTGAACGAAGCGGACGGTCTGGTGAAATGGACCGTTAACCTGGATATGCCTGCGCTCTCTCTGCGCGGTGAATCCGCACCTGCAACCGCATTTGGCGCTGCCATTGTGGGCGGTGACAACGGTCGCGTGAGCGCCGTGCTGATGCAGCAGGGCCAGATGATCTGGCAGCAGCGTATCTCGCAGGCCACTGGCTCAACGGAAATCGACCGCCTGAGCGACGTAGACACTACCCCGGTTATCGTTGACGGTGTGGTTTACGCCCTGGCCTATAACGGCAACCTGACCGCGCTGGACTTGCGCAGCGGCCAGATCATGTGGAAACGTGAGCTGGGCTCTGTGAATGATTTCATCGTGGACGGTAACCGCATCTATATGGTTGACCAGAACGATCGCCTGCTGGCGCTGAGCACCGAAGGCGGCGTGACGCTGTGGACGCAAAGCGATCTGCTGCACCGTCTGCTGACCGCGCCAGTGCTGTACAACGGTAGCCTGGTGGTTGGCGACAGCGAAGGCTATATGCACTGGGTTGATCCAGAGAATGGCCGCTTCGTGGCGCAGCAGAAAGTGGACGGTTCAGGCTTCCTGACCGACCCGGTTGTGGCTGACGGCAAACTGCTGATTCAGGCAAAAGACGGCACGCTGTACGCGATCACGCGTTAATTACCCGGCGGTTGTAGTATACTAAACGGCTCCTGTTCACTCAGGAGCCGTTTTGACATTTTTAAAAACGCCGCGAATGCGACGTTTATTTGAATTTTATGAGGCTTCAAACATGGTACCTGTGGTCGCGCTTGTCGGGCGCCCTAACGTTGGAAAATCCACTCTTTTTAACCGTTTAACACGCACCCGTGATGCGCTGGTTGCGGATTTCCCGGGGCTGACGCGTGACCGTAAGTACGGTCGTGCAGAGGTGGAAGGACGCGAGTTCATCTGTATTGATACCGGCGGTATTGATGGCACAGAAGACGGCGTTGAAACCCGCATGGCGGAACAGTCCTTGCTGGCGATTGAAGAAGCGGATGTCGTGCTGTTCATGGTAGATGCGCGCGCTGGCCTGATGCCGGCGGACTCCGCAATCGCTAAGCACCTGCGTTCTCGCGAAAAGCCAACTTTCCTGGTGGCGAACAAAACTGACGGCATCGATGCCGATCAGGCTATCGCGGACTTCTGGTCTCTGGGCATGGGGGATATCCACCCGATTGCGGCATCGCATGGTCGCGGTGTGACCAGCCTGCTGGAAACCGTTCTGCTGCCGTGGGTGGACGAAGTGAATCCGCCGGAAGAGGTGGACGAAGACGCCGCATACTGGGCGCAGTTCGAAGACGGTGAAGAGGGCGAAGAAGAAGAGCCTGAGGATGACTTTAACCCGCAGGATCTGCCGATCAAGCTGGCTATCGTAGGTCGTCCAAACGTAGGTAAGTCTACGCTTACTAACCGTATTCTGGGTGAAGAGCGCGTGGTGGTTTACGACATGCCGGGCACTACGCGTGACAGCATCTACATCCCGATGCAGCGCGATGAACGTGAGTATGTCCTCATCGACACTGCCGGTGTACGTAAGCGCGGAAAAATCACCGACGTGGTGGAGAAATTCTCCGTTATCAAAACCCTGCAGGCGATTGAAGATGCCAACGTGGTGCTGCTGGTCATCGACGCGCGTGAAGGTATCTCCGATCAGGATCTCTCTCTGCTCGGCTTTATCCTCAATAGTGGGCGCTCACTGGTCATTGTCGTCAACAAGTGGGATGGCCTGAGCAATGAAGTGCGCGAGCAGGTTAAAGAGACCCTGGACTTCCGTCTGGGCTTTATCGACTTTGCCCGCGTGCACTTTATCTCTGCGCTGCACGGCAGCGGCGTCGGTAACCTGTTCGAATCCGTGCGTGAAGCCTACGACAGCTCCACCCGTCGTCAGAGCACCGCTATGCTGACCCGTATCATGAATATGGCTGCAGAAGATCACCAACCGCCGCTGGTGCGCGGTCGTCGCGTGAAGCTGAAATATGCCCACGCCGGTGGCTATAACCCGCCAATCGTGGTGATTCACGGCAACCAGGTGAAAGACCTGCCGGACTCCTACAAGCGCTACCTGATGAACTACTTCCGTAAATCGCTGGACGTGATGGGCACGCCTATTCGTATCCAGTTTAAGGAAGGGGAAAACCCGTTCGCCAACAAGCGCAACACCCTGACGCCGAACCAGATGCGTAAGCGTAAGCGTTTGATTAAGCACATTAAGAAAAGCAAATAATCATTGCCGATCTCACAAAGGCCCGCGTTTATCGCGGGCTTTTTTTTGGCCCAATCATACCGTCGGTTCTCTCTGTGTGAAGTCAATCACTATTCACTCCCAACCATCTTTAAATCCAGAAAAGTAGACAATCGTCGAATTTTCATCTTAAAGTCCCTGGTCCGGTACTAGACAAAACTAGCGACTGGTTATCAAATGGTTAACTAACTTTTCGCCGCATGTAAAAAATCGGTCAGATACGTAACTGGCCGGCGTACCTGCTGGTGTTTACAAGCACGACACATACCTTTCGGGAGAATTATGCAATCCTCTGTTAATCACAAAGAGAGCCGAACCTTCTTCGGCCATCCTTATCCGCTCGGTTCGCTGTTCTTTACCGAGATGTGGGAGCGTTTCTCGTTCTACGGCATTCGCCCGCTGCTGATCCTGTTTATGGCCGCCACCGTCTATGACGGCGGGATGGGCCTGGCGCGTGAAAACGCCTCGGCGATTGTCGGTATTTTTGCCGGTACCATGTACCTGGCCGCGCTGCCGGGCGGCTGGCTGGCGGATAACTGGCTCGGCCAGCAGAGAGCCGTCTGGTACGGTTCGATTCTGATCGCGCTCGGCCACCTGTCGATTGCGCTGTCGGCTATCATGGGCAACAACCTGTTCTTTATCGGCCTGATGTTCATCGTGCTCGGCTCTGGCCTGTTCAAAACCTGTATCTCGGTGATGGTCGGCACCCTGTATAAAAAAGGCGATGCGCGTCGTGACGGCGGTTTCTCGCTGTTCTACATGGGCATTAATATGGGCTCGTTCATCGCCCCGCTGATTTCCGGCTGGCTGATAAAAACCCACGGCTGGCACTGGGGCTTTGGTATTGGCGGCATCGGGATGCTGGTGGCGCTGATTATCTTCCGCGTATTTGCGGTTCCGGCGATGAAGCGCTACGACAGCGAAGTCGGTCTGGACTCCACATGGAACAGCCCGGTGGTGAAGCGCAACGGCGTGGGCGTCTGGCTGCTGGCGCTGGCGGCAGGCGTGGCAACGCTCGTGACGCTGATCGCGCAGGGCGTGATTGTCATTAACCCGGTCGCGGTAGCCAGCGTGCTGGTCTACGTAATTGCGGCGTCCGTTGCCCTCTACTTCATCTACCTGTTCATCTTCGCGGGCCTGAACCGCAAAGAGCGCGCCAGGCTGCTGGTCTGCTTTATTCTGCTGGTCTCCGCCGCGTTCTTCTGGTCCGCGTTTGAGCAGAAGCCAACCTCGTTCAACCTGTTTGCCAACGACTATACTAACCGCATGATCGGTGATTTTGAAATTCCGGCGGTGTGGTTCCAGTCGATTAACGCCCTGTTCATCATCCTGCTGGCCCCGGTGTTCAGCTGGGCATGGCCAAAGCTCGCGAGCATGAACATTCGCCCGAGCAGCATCACCAAGTTTGTTATCGGTATTCTGTGTGCGGCAGCGGGCTTTGGCTTGATGATGCTGGCGGCACAGAACGTGCTGAGCAACGGCGGGGCGGGCGTGTCGCCGTTCTGGCTGGTGGGCAGTATCTTAATGCTGACGCTGGGTGAGCTGTGCCTGAGCCCGATCGGTCTGGCGACCATGACCCTGCTGGCGCCGGAGAGAATGCGCGGCCAGATGATGGGGCTGTGGTTCTGCGCCAGCGCGCTGGGGAACCTCGCGGCGGGCCTGATTGGCGGTCACGTGAAGGCCGACCAGCTGGATATGCTGCCGGATCTCTTCGCGCGCTGCTCCATCGCGCTGCTGATTTGTGCCGCAGTGCTGATCGTCCTCATTGTTCCGGTGCGCCGCATGCTGGAAAATGCACAAACTAAACCGGCAACTAGCGCCTCATAAACCTCAGTGTGCCGGGGCAGGCGTTATGCCCCGGCACTGTACTTCCTGAGGTGAAACCATGCAGTTAGGATTTGTTGGTCTTGGTGCGGTAGTGGAAACAGCGTATCTGCCCGCACTACGTAATCTGTTCGATGGCGCTGTTCGTTGTTTCGGCTTTGATGTTCTCCCCGCAAAGCACCCTGAAGGCGTTACGCGCTGCGCCTCGCTTGCGGCGCTTTTAGCCACCCCGCTGGATACCCTTTTTATTACCACCGCATCGCTGCACCACCTTGAGGTGCTTGAGCTGGCGATTGCCTCGCCGGTTCCGCGGATTGTGATTGAAAAACCGATTGTCGCCACGCTTCCTCAAATCGAAAAACTCAACGCGCTGCTGGCAACGCCCGGCGTGGCGTCCCGCGTGCTGGCGCTCGACCACTGGATGGCGCGCATCGAAACGGTGAAGCGGTCGCTGGTCGGCCATGTATCTGACATTGCCAGAATCGAAGGTTTTTTGCAGGAGCCGAGCGGATATAACGCCGCAGGGGAACCCATCGCGCTCAATTTCGCGACCGGAGAGCCGGATACCAGAACGCTTCGCCACCCGGACGGCGTGATTCTGGATATCGGAACGCACGTGCTGGCGATGCTGCGTGAAACGCTGCGCTATCTGGGCGGTCAGGACGATATGACGCTGCAGGTGGTAACGGCTAAAGACCGCCTGGGCCACTATATCGCAAAGGGTGACCAGACCACCGCGGAAGGCGAGGCGCACTTGCAGGGAACCATCAGCGGCGTGCCGGTGGATATCTGGCTTAATAAATACGCGGGACCCGCGGGCGGGCAAAAGGGCCTGCGTCTCTATTTACGCGACGGCCGCATTATCAACTACGACCGACGCGGCGCGGAAGATGTGCTGGAGCTAGTTAAAGGTAAGAATATTCAGCGCTGGCATATCCCCGGCACGATCTACGAACGCTGTCTTGCCGGTCATATTCTTGGCGCAAACAGTCTGTTTGAGCGCGATCCGCAGGAGGTGAGCCGCACAACGCGCCGCAGGATCGATGAGGTGGCGCTGCTGCTGACCTTGCAGCAACAGTTGCGTGGCCCGCACTGAAGACGTGGTAAAATTATCGCAGACCTGAACGCCCTGAAGGAGACACCATGACCATTACCTGCCCGGATTGCCAGGCACAGCTTGAACCCCTGAACGGGGCGGCGCACTGCGACAGCTGTAATAAAGATATTGCGCTCGAAGCCCGCTGCCCGGAGTGCCATCAGCCACTCCAGGTCTTAAAGGCCTGCGGGGCGGTGGACTATTTCTGCCAGAACGGCCACGGCTTAATTTCTAAAAAGCGCGTGGAGTTTGTTCCGGCCGAAAACTAATCGCACACGCAGTCTTCGCCTTTTTTCCACAGCTCGACCAGCGACTCGGGCGCTTCCTGCTCAGGTACCAGCACGATGATATCGGCATAGTGCGCCTGATTTTGGCCGGTCCAGATAATCTGGATACGGAAATAGCGCTGGTCACCGCTGCCGGGTGACGACTTCTGACCCGGCGGCTGACCGCGTGGAAAGGCCTGCTCCAGGATGCTCACCAGGCGCTGGCGCTGGGCCTCATTAAGCGAGGAGAGCGCGATGGTACGCTGGCCGCTCAGCTTAGGAATAAAAGCGACGCCGCCTTCCCGGGCCAGCTCAACCACGGCGTCATCCGTCAGTTCCGGAACCTGCATTTACAGCACTCCCACCTGTTCCCAGGCCTGTTTTATCGCCGCCCCAACGTCGCTACCGAAGCGTTTCTCTCCGTGCGCTATCGTCAGTTTTGCGAAGGCATCAAAATCCGCATCCTGCGCCAGATTGCGATCGCAAACCGTGTCGTACCAGGCATAACCGGCTTTTTCCCAGGCGTAACCGCCGATCGCCGTCGCGGCCAGGTAAAACGCCCGGTTGGGGATGCCGGAGTTAAGGTGGACGCCGCCGTTATCCTCGCGCGTTTTGATGAAATCTTTCATGTGCGCGGGCTGCGGGTCTTTGCCGAGCAGGGGATCGTCGTAGGCGGTGCCGGGTTCAGACATGGAGCGCAGCCCTTTGCCGTTAATGCCCGCGGCGAGCAGCCCTTCACCAATCAACCAGTCTGCTTTATCGGCGGTTTGCTTGAGATGGTACTGTTTCACCAGCGAACCAAACACGTCTGACAGGGACTCATTCAGCGCGCCCGACTGTTCGAAATAGATTAGCCCGGCTTCGGTCTCGGTGACGCCGTGGCTCAGCTCGTGCGCCACCACGTCGATGGCAATCGTAAAGCGGTTAAAGATCTCCCCGTCACCGTCGCCAAATACCATCTGCTGACCGTTCCAGAAGGCGTTCTGATATTCCCGACCGTAATGCACGGTGCCGGTCAAAATCAGCCCCTTATTATCGAGCGAATCGCGTTGATATTCTTTCCAGAAGAAATCATGGGTGATACCCAAATAATCGTACGCCTCATCCACGGCCACATCGCCATTCGACGGCTGGCCCTCGTAACGCACCTGGGTACCCGGCAGCTCCTGGGTCTGTTTCGCATCGTAGATATCGCGCTCAAGCTGACCGGCTTTATTCACGTGCGGCGCGGCGGGTTTGCCCGGCATATGCGCCATCAGCGTCTGGACGTGGGTTAAGGTCTGACGGGCATAGCGCTGCTGCGGTTCGGAACCGCTTTCGATAATACGACGAAGAATATAAGGGGGAATAACGCTACGAAGATGGGACATGCTGCTCTCCTTATTAAAAAAGGGAATAGCAGCAGTATAGTAAGTAACCGGCGAAGAATTATCCGGTTTTGCGCTGACGCGTCTTTTTCACCGGTTTAATTGATTTCACTTCGCTTTCCACCCAGCCGTCAGACAGGCGGGTGGTAAGAACGTCACCGGTGTTCACCTGTTTGGTTTGCTTCAGCACTTTGCCGTCCGCTGCTGTCGTTACGCTATAGCCGCGCGCCAGCGTGGAGAGGGGGCTGACGGCTTCCAGATGGGTCACCGCGTTGCCAAAACGCTCACGTGTGGTGCTCAGGCGCGCCCGGAGAGTCTCCGCCAGACGATATTCCAGCTGCTGAATGCGCGTTTGCGCACGATAGATTTTCGGCTGCGGATTCTGCTGGTTCAGGCGCTGGGTCACACGCTGCTGGCGCGTCACCGCGCGTTTAAGCTGATTATCAAGCGCAAAGTTCATGCGCTGACGCAGGCGTTCCAGCACGGTCTGCTGACGCGCCAGACGAAGCTGCGGGTGCTGCTGCTGAAGACGGTGATGAAGCTGGGTAAAGCGGCGGGTACGGTTGGCAAGGAAGTAGTCCATCGCCATCTCAAGACGCTGCTGGCCGTTCTGAAGCTGACGCAGCAGCTCCAGCTGGTTACGGCTCACCACTTCCGCCGCCGCGGACGGCGTAGGCGCACGCAGATCCGCAACAAAATCCGCGATTGTCACGTCCGTTTCATGCCCGACGGCGCTCACCACGGGGATCTCGCTTGCAAAGATTGCCCGCGCCACGCGCTCGTCGTTAAAGCTCCACAGGTCTTCCAGCGAGCCGCCGCCGCGCCCGACGATCAACACGTCACACTCCTTACGCGCATTTGCCAGTTCAATGGCGCGTACAATCTGACCTGGCGCATCGTCACCCTGAACGGCGGTCGGGTAGATAATGACGGGCAGGGAAGGATCGCGACGCTTCAGTACGTGCAAAATGTCGTGCAGGGCGGCACCGGTTTTCGAGGTGATGACACCCACGCAGTGGGCAGGTGAGGGCAGCGGCTTTTTGAACTGTTGGTCGAAAAGTCCCTCTTCGGAGAGCTTCGCCTTTAACTGTTCATACTTTTGCTGCAGCAGGCCTTCGCCCGCGGGCTGCATGCTTTCAACGATGATTTGATAATCGCCGCGCGGCTCATACAGGGTGATATTGGCGCGAACCAGAACCTGCTGGCCGTGCTGCGGACGGAACGTCACGCGACGGTTGCTGTTGCGGAACATCGCGCAGCGCACCTGGGCGGTATCGTCTTTTAAGGTAAAGTACCAGTGTCCGGAAGACGGTTGCGTGAAGTTTGAGATTTCACCGCTGATCCAGACCTGCCCCATTTCCTGCTCAAGCAGCAAACGCACCGTCTGATTAAGGCGGCTGACAGTATAAATTGAGGGGGATTGAGAGGATAACATGTGAGCGGGATCAAATTCTAAATCAGCAAGTTATTCAGTCGATAGTAACCTGCTGAGAGGCATTCGCAAGCATTTTTTCAAAAAAGTGTAGATGCAATCGGTTACGCTCTGTATAATGCCACGGCAATATTTAACCACCCAGGTCAGAGATATTGCCCATGCTACGTATCGCTAAAGAAGCACTGACGTTTGACGACGTCCTCCTCGTTCCCGCTCATTCCACCGTTCTGCCGAATACTGCCGACCTCAGCACGCAGTTGACGAAAACCATTCGTCTGAACATTCCTATGCTCTCCGCGGCAATGGACACCGTGACTGAAGCGCGCCTGGCTATCGCCCTGGCACAGGAAGGCGGCATTGGCTTTATCCACAAAAACATGTCTATCGAGCGTCAGGCGGAAGAAGTTCGCCGCGTGAAGAAACATGAGTCCGGCATCGTGTCCGATCCTCAGACCGTTCTGCCAACCACTACCTTGCACGAAGTGAAAGCGCTGACCGAACGTAACGGCTTTGCCGGCTACCCGGTAGTGACCGAAGACAATGAACTGGTGGGCATCATCACCGGTCGTGACGTGCGCTTCGTGACTGACCTGAACCAGCCTGTCAGCGTCTACATGACGCCAAAAGAGCGTCTGGTGACCGTCCGCGAAGGCGAAACTCGCGACGTGGTGCTGGCGAAAATGCACGAAAAACGCGTTGAGAAAGCGCTGGTTGTGGATGCGAACTTCCACCTGCGCGGCATGATCACCGTTAAAGATTTCCAAAAAGCAGAACGTAAACCGAACGCCTGTAAAGACGAGCATGGCCGTCTGCGCGTCGGCGCTGCCGTAGGCGCGGGTGCAGGTAACGAAGAGCGCGTTGACGCGCTGGTGGCGGCGGGCGTTGACGTCCTGCTGATTGACTCCTCTCACGGCCACTCCGAAGGCGTGCTGCAGCGTATTCGCGACACCCGTGCAAAATACCCTGACCTGCAGATCATCGGCGGCAACGTGGCGACGGGCGCAGGCGCTCGCGCGCTGGCTGACGCCGGCTGCAGCGCGGTGAAAGTGGGTATCGGCCCTGGCTCCATCTGTACCACCCGTATCGTGACCGGCGTGGGCGTTCCACAGATCACCGCGGTTTCTGACGCGGTTGAAGCGCTGGAAGGCACCGGTATTCCGGTTATCGCTGACGGCGGTATCCGCTTCTCTGGCGACATCGCTAAAGCCATCGCCGCGGGCGCTGCTGCCGTAATGGTAGGCTCCATGCTCGCTGGTACCGAAGAATCCCCGGGCGAAATCGAACTCTACCAGGGCCGTTCTTACAAATCTTACCGTGGGATGGGCTCCCTGGGCGCGATGTCCAAAGGTTCCTCTGACCGTTACTTCCAGACCGATAACGCTGCTGACAAACTGGTACCGGAAGGTATCGAAGGCCGCGTGGCCTATAAAGGCCGTCTGAAAGAGATCATTCACCAGCAGATGGGCGGCCTGCGTTCCTGTATGGGTCTGACCGGCTGTGGTACCATTGACCTGCTGCGTACCAAAGCGGAATTCGTACGCATCAGCGGTGCGGGTATCCAGGAGAGCCACGTTCACGACGTGACGATCACCAAAGAGTCCCCGAACTACCGTCTGGGCTCCTGATAAGTTTCCGCGCCCGGCTTCTGCCGGGCGCTTTGTTTTGTTTCACTTGCCTCGGAATTAGCGTCAATGACGGAAAACATTCATAAACATCGCATTCTCATCCTGGACTTCGGTTCTCAGTACACTCAGCTGGTCGCGCGCCGCGTGCGTGAACTGGGCGTTTACTGTGAGCTGTGGGCGTGGGATGTCACGGAAGCACAGATTCGCGAATTCAATCCAAGCGGCATCATCCTGTCCGGCGGCCCTGAAAGCACCACCGAAGAGAACAGCCCGCGCGCGCCGCAGTACGTGTTCGAAGCGGGCGTACCGGTATTCGGCGTCTGCTACGGCATGCAGACCATGGCGATGCAGCTGGGCGGCCACGTAGAAGGCTCTAACGAGCGCGAGTTCGGCTACGCGCAGGTTGAAGTCGTCACCGACAGCGCGCTGGTGCGCGGTATCGAAGACTCCCTGACCGCAGATGGCAAGCCGCTGCTGGACGTGTGGATGAGCCACGGCGACAAAGTCACCGCCATCCCGTCCGACTTCGTGACCGTTGCCAGCACCGAAAGCTGCCCGTTCGCCATCATGGCGAACGAAGAAAAACGCTTCTACGGCGTGCAGTTCCACCCGGAAGTGACCCACACCCGTCAGGGTATGCGCATGCTGGAGCGCTTCGTGCGTGACATTTGCCAGTGTGAAGCCCTGTGGACCCCGGCAAAAATCATCGACGACGCCGTTGAGCGTATCCGCCAGCAGGTTGGCGATGACAAAGTGATCCTCGGCCTCTCCGGCGGCGTGGACTCCTCCGTCACCGCGATGCTGCTGCACCGCGCCATCGGCAAAAACCTGACCTGCGTCTTCGTGGACAACGGTCTGCTGCGTCTGAACGAAGCGAAGCAGGTCATGGACATGTTCGGCGACCACTTCGGTCTGAACATCGTTCACGTGGAAGGCGAGCAGCGCTTCCTGGACGCGCTGAAAGGCGAAAACGATCCGGAAGCGAAACGTAAGATCATCGGCCGCGTCTTCGTGGAAGTGTTCGACGAAGAAGCGCTGAAGCTGGAAGACGTGAAGTGGCTGGCGCAGGGTACCATCTATCCGGACGTGATCGAGTCTGCGGCCTCCGCAACTGGTAAAGCGCACGTCATCAAATCTCACCACAACGTGGGCGGCCTGCCGAAAGAGATGAAGATGGGTCTGGTTGAACCGCTGCGCGAGCTGTTCAAAGACGAAGTGCGTAAGATCGGTCTGGAACTGGGTCTGCCGTACGATATGCTCTACCGTCACCCGTTCCCGGGTCCGGGTCTCGGCGTGCGCGTGCTGGGCGAAGTGAAGAAAGAGTACTGCGACCTGCTGCGTCGCGCGGACGCGATCTTCATCGAAGAGCTGCACAAAGCTGACCTGTACAACAAGGTAAGCCAGGCGTTCACCGTGTTCCTGCCGGTTCGCTCCGTCGGGGTAATGGGCGATGGCCGTAAGTACGACTGGGTTGTTTCCCTGCGTGCGGTGGAAACCATCGACTTCATGACCGCGCACTGGGCGCACCTGCCGTATGACTTCTTAGGCCGCGTGTCTAACCGCATCATCAACGAAGTGAACGGTATTTCCCGGGTGGTGTATGACATCAGCGGTAAGCCACCGGCTACGATTGAGTGGGAATGATTTCCCTCTGAATTAACACCCAAACCCTCTGCCTGCGCAGGGGGTTTTTTATTGCCTTATTTCCCTTCACCCAACCTATACGCCAGCGCCACCACCAGCGACTGCACCAGGCACAGCGTTGCCGACTGAGACCGGAACGCATCCACCTGCGCCTCTTTCACCACAAAGCAGAGATCGCTGAACGTTGCCAGCGGGCTTATCTGGCTGTCCGTAATCACGATCTGCCGGGCGCCGACGCTGGCGGCGGTTTCGCTGACCATCACCGTCTCTTCCGCGTACGGCGAGAAGCTGATCGACACCACGATGTCGCGCGCCTTAATGCGGCTGATTTGCTCGCGCAGCATCCCGCCCATGCCGTCGAGCAGAATAGGGCGGCACTCCAGGTGGCTCAGGGCATAGGTGAGGTAGGCAGCGACGCTAAACGAGCGGCGCAGTCCGGCGATGTAGATAGTGTCGGCGTCGGCCAGCAGCTGTACCGCGCGCTCCAGCATTTCCGGCTCGGCGCGGGCGGCCAGCTGCTGCAGCGCCTGCGCGTTCGAGCGGGCGAACTCCTGCAGAATATCGAGCGGCGTTTCCGGCACGGCCTCGCTCTCCATTTCGCGGAACAGCCGCGCGCGGTCGCTGTAGCTGGCAGTCTCCTCCACCAGGTTCATGCGAAACAGCTGTTTCATTTCGTTGAAACCGGTGAAGTCAAAGGCGTTAGCAAAGCGGATCAGCGTCGAAGGCGGCACGTCGGCGCGCTCGGCAATGACGGCAACCGTATCAAAGGCCACGCTGTTGGTGTTATCCAGAACGTAGCGGGAGACCTGCTGCAGCCTCTTGCTCAGGCTATCGTAGCGATCGCGGATTTGCTGCTGCAGTTCGTTCAGGCTGGTTGCTGTCGTCATGTTATCCCCCAAATACAGTCTGATGATTCTAAACGCAAAACCGCGTCTTTTAAATGTCGGCCATCCATCTGGCAGCAAAAATGAAACAGAAGCTTCAGTCATTTTCTCGCCTGAAATCCCTTAATAGCGCACGCAGCGTCAGTGTTGCTGGCTGTTAACATAAAAATCCATCCTTGATCACAATAATCATCATTTATTTTATTTCAACTTAAAATGGAATATTTGTTTCATATATAGTGTCCAGTACACAGCGTTCAGGTAACAGTCACGTATCAACAGCGAGAGGTTAAGGATGGAGACGGTAGCGAATTTTATTCACGGCGAATGTGTCACCGGTTCAGGCCAGCGCGTTCAGGCGATCTTCAACCCGGCCACCGGCGAGCAGATCCGCCAGGTGGTGATGAGTACGGCGCAGGAAACGGAGCAGGCGATTGCCGCCGCGCATCAGGCGTTTCCCGCGTGGGCGCGCCAGGCTCCGCTTAAGCGCGCGCGCGTGATGTTCCGCTTCAAGGCGCTGCTGGAAGAGAACATGACGCGCCTGGCCCGCATCATCAGCGAAGAGCACGGCAAGGTTTTCTCCGACGCGGTGGGCGAACTGACCCGCGGCCTGGAAGTGGTGGAATTTGCCTGCGGTATCCCGCATCTACAAAAGGGTGAACACTCTGCGAACGTCGGTACCGGCGTCGACAGCCACTCGCTGATGCAGCCGCTCGGCGTCTGCGCCGGGATCACGCCGTTTAACTTCCCGGCGATGGTGCCGATGTGGATGTTCCCCATTGCGCTGGCGACCGGGAATACCTTCGTGCTGAAGCCGTCGGAAAAAGACCCTTCTCTCGCGCTCGCGCTGGCACAGCTGCTAAAAGAGGCAGGCCTGCCGGACGGCGTCTTCAACGTGGTGCAGGGGGATAAAGAGTCCGTTGACGTGCTCCTGACCGACCCGCGCGTGCAGGCGGTGAGCTTTGTCGGCTCCACGCCGATTGCCGAATACATTTACCAGACCGCCTCCTCCCACGGTAAGCGCTGTCAGGCGCTGGGCGGCGCGAAAAACCACTGCATTTTAATGCCGGATGCCGACATGGAGATGGCGACCAACGCCATCATGGGCGCGGCCTACGGCGCGGCGGGGGAACGCTGCATGGCGCTTTCAGTGGTGCTGGCGGTGGGGGATAAAACCGCCGATGACCTCTGCACCCGGCTGGAAAAACAGATTGAAGCGCTACGCGTCGGGCCGGGGCTGGACCAGACGCCGGAAAACGAAATGGGGCCGCTTATCTCCTCCGCGCACCGCAGCAAGGTGCTGGGCTATATCGACAGCGGGGAAGCGCAGGGGGCGAAATTGCGCGTGGACGGGCGCGGCTTCAGCGTGAAGGGCCACGAGCAGGGCTACTTCGTCGGGCCGACGCTGTTCGATAACGTCACACCGGAGATGACCATCTATAAAGAAGAGATTTTTGGCCCGGTGCTTTCTGTGGTGCGGGTAGCAGATTACGCCTGCGCGGTGGACCTTATTAACCGCCATGAATATGGTAATGGCTCGGCGATCTTCACCCGTGACGGCGGCTGCGCGCGCCGCTTCTGCGAAGAGGTGCAGGCGGGCATGGTGGGGGTCAACGTGCCGATCCCGGTGCCGATGGCATTCCACAGTTTCGGTGGCTGGAAGCGTTCCATCTTTGGCGCGCTCAACGTACACGGCAACGACGGCGTGCGTTTCTACACCCGAATGAAAACCATCACCGCGCGCTGGCCGGAAATGCAGCAGGAGACAGGCGCTGCGTTCTCCATGCCGACGCTGGGCTGACAGGAGGCATTATGCAAACCGAACGTATGACCATGGCCCAGGCGCTGGTCCGGTTCCTGAATCAACAGTACGTCAGCGTTGACGGCAACGAAACGCCCTTCGTGGAGGGCGTGGCGACGATCTTTGGGCACGGCAACGTGCTGGGTATTGGCCAGGCGCTGGAGCAGGATCCCGGTCATCTGAAAATCATGCAGGGGTGCAACGAGCAGGGCATTGCCCACATGGCGACGGGATTCGCCAAACAGCACCGCCGCCAGCGCATTTTTGCCGTCACCTCCTCAGTCGGGCCGGGCGCCGCCAATATGGTCACGGCAGCGGCCACCGCCACGGCGAACCGCATCCCGCTTTTACTGCTGCCGGGCGATATCTACGCCAGCCGCCAGCCGGACCCGGTGCTGCAGCAGATCGAGCAGTATCACAATCTCAGCATCAGCACCAACGACTGCTTCCGTCCGGTTTCCCGCTACTGGGACCGCATCAACCGCCCCGAGCAGCTCATGAGCGCCATGCTAAGCGCGATGCGAACGCTTACTGACCCCGCAGATACCGGAGCGGTGACCCTCTGTCTGCCGCAGGACGTGCAAGGGGAAGCGTGGGACTACCCGCTAAGCTTCTTCGCGCGTCGGATGCACCACATCGAACGCCGTCCGCCCGATCCGCAGCGACTGGCGCAGGCGCGGGCGCTGATCGCCCGCAAGCGCCGTCCGCTGGTGGTGTGCGGCGGCGGCGTGCGCTACTCCGGCGCGCATGAGGCGTTTCGCGAATTTGTCGAGACGCTGCAGCTGCCGTTTGCCGAAACGCAGGCCGGGAAGGGGGCGCTGGTAAGTGACCACCCACTTAACCTCGGCGGCGTAGGGGTGACGGGGGGAATGGCCGCCAACCAGCTCGCGCCACAGGCTGACTTAGTGATTGGCGTCGGCACGCGCCTGACCGACTTTACCACCGGCTCCAAGGCGCTCTTTTCCCATCCGGATGTCGAATTCCTGCTGCTTAACGTGGCCGAGTTTGACGCCCTGAAGCTGGACGCCACCGCGCTGATTGCCGATGCCCAAACCGGGCTCCAGGCCTTAACCCACGCGCTCGGCGAGTATCGCAGCGGCTGGGGAGAGGCGATCGCCCAGGCGAAATCCGCGTGGCGCGATGAGTGCCGCCGCCTGTGGGATCGCCAGTGGCATCCGGACGACGCGCCCGAAGTGGCGGGGCATCTGGACGCGCAGCTGGCGGAATACGGCGAGACGCTTAATACCCGCCTGACCCAGACGCGGGTGCTGGGGCTGATCAATCAGCATGTGGAAGATAACGCCATCGTGGTGGGCGCGGCCGGTTCGCTGCCAGGAGATTTACAGCGCCTCTGGCAGGTCAAAACGCCGGACAGCTATCACCTGGAGTACGGCTACTCCTGCATGGGCTACGAGATTGCGGCGGCCATCGGCGCGAAGCTCGCCCGCCCCGGGCAGCCGGTTTACGCCATGGTGGGGGATGGCTCCTACATGATGCTGCACTCCGAGCTGCAAACCGCCGTACAGGAGGGCATTAAGGTCACCGTTCTGCTGTTTGATAACGCCAGCTTCGGCTGCATCAACAACCTGCAGATGGGGCACGGAATGGGCAGCTTTGGCACGGAAAATCGCCATCGCAACCCGGAAACCGGGCGGCTTGACGGGCCGCTGGTGAAAGTCGATTTTGCGCAAAACGCGGAAAGCTACGGCTGTCGCGCGTGGCGGGTGAACGACGAGCAGAGCCTGCTGGCGGCGCTTGAGGCGTCACGCGCCCATCCGGGCCCGACGCTGCTGGACATCAAGGTATTGCCGAAGACCATGACCCATGACTACGCCTCGTGGTGGCGAACCGGTGACGCGCAGGTGGCAGAGTCGTCTGCCGTGCGTGAGGCTGCGGAGCAAACGCAGGCGCAGGTGAAAAAAGCCCGTCAGTATTGAGTTTTCCTGTCTTAACGAAATTTTCATTTCATTTTCCCCTCACCCTAACCCTCTCCCAAAAGTGGAGAGGGGATGGGGTGGTGCACTCTTTTCTCCCTCGCTCCTTTGGGGAGAGGGCCGGGGTGAGGGGTGAGCAGTACCTTCTTTCATGTTGTGAGATTGATAACAAAAATTATCTCATACATCTCAAAAGTGTTAACCCGCACTCAAAAACATAATTTTCACTATTTATAAAAATGAAATAAATGTTTTATTTATAGGGTCGTTAGTTCACAGCATTCACCAACACCGGGAGCCGTTATGTTTAACATTGCTTTACTGGGCGCTGGCCGAATTGGCCAGGTACATGCAGCTAACATCGCCAGCCACGGCGCGACCACGCTCTGGTCCGTGGTTGACCCGAATCAGGAATTTGCCACCCGTCTCGCCGCACAGTATCAGGCCCGCCAGCAGAGCGTGGATGAGGCGATGACCGATCCTAACGTTCACGCCGTGCTGATCGCCTCCGCCACCGACACCCACGCGGATCTGATTGAAATGGCCGCCCGCCACGGCAAGGCTATCTTCTGCGAAAAGCCGGTACACCTCGACCTCGCCCGCGTGCGCGACTGCCTGAAAGTGGTTAAAGAGTACGACGTGCCGCTGTTCATCGGCTTTAACCGCCGCTTTGACCCGCAGTTCCGCCGCGTGAAAACCGATGCCCAGGCCGGGCGCATCGGCAAGCCGGAATCGTTGCTGATCATCTCCCGCGACCCGTCTCCGCCGCCTGCGGAGTACGTGCGCGTCTCCGGCGGCATGTTCCGCGATATGACCATTCACGACTTCGACATGGCCCGTTTCATCATGGGCGAAGAGCCGGTGTCGGTGTATGCCCAGGGCAGTAACCTGGTGGATCCGGCGATTGGCGAGGCGGGGGATATCGATACCGCGTTTATCGTTCTGAAATATGCCTCCGGCGCGATGGCGACCATCGTCAACAGCCGCCGCTCCTCTTACGGTTACGACCAGCGCCTGGAGCTGCACGGCTCCGAAGGGCTGCTGTGCGCCGGCAATATTCTGGAAAACCAGGTGCAGCACTACGGCAAACAGGGCTGCACCAGCGCGCTGCCGGAACATTTCTTCCTGCAGCGCTACAAATCCGCTTACGCCGCGGAATGGGAACACTTTGTTGCGGTCCTGCGCGGCGAAGCGGTGCCTGACTGCAGCGGCGATGATGGTGAACGTGCGCTGTACCTCGCGGATAAAGCGCTGGAGTCGCTGCGTAGCCAGCGCGAGATCGTCCTCTAAACACAACAACCCTACACAGAGAGACATAATAATGAAAAAACTGATCTTAGCCGCCCTCATCGCCATGACGTCCGGGGCCGCCCTCGCCGAAAACGAGCAGATTGTTTTCAGTACGCCAAACCTGGCCATGCCGTTTGAGGTTCACATGCAGCGCACGGCGGTGAAAGCCGCGAAAGAGATGGGCGTGAAGCTTCAGGTACTGGACGGGCAGGGCAGTTCACCCAAGCAGGTGGCTGACCTGGAAAACGCCATCACCCGCGGGGCGCAGGGCTTTATCGTCTCCCCGAACGACGTGAACGCGGTCTCCAGCGCGGTGGATGAAATTCAGGATGCGAAGCTGCCGGTGGTCACCCTAGACCGCTCCGTCGACAGCCAGAAGAAAGTGCCCCACTTTGGCGCCAACAACTACAAAGGCGGCCAGGCGATTGGCGACTTCGTCAAAACCAAATTCCCCGACGGGGCAGAGATCATCCTGCTCACCGGCCAGCCGGGCTCCTCCTCCAATATTGAACGCACCAAAGGGATCCGCGACAGCCTGAAGGCGGGCGGGGATAAATACAAGATCGTCGCCGATCAGACCGGCAACTGGATGCGTTCTGAAGGGATGCGCATCGTCGAAAGCGTTCTGCCTTCGCTACCGAAACGCCCGCAGGTGATCCTCTCCGCCAACGACGATATGGCGCTGGGCGCGATTGAAGCCCTGCAGAGCCAGGGCGTGAAGCCGGGTGAAATCCTCGTGACTGGCTTTGATGCGGTACCGGAAGCGCTGGCCCGCGTGCGCGACGGCTGGCTGGCGGTAACGGCGGATCAGCGTCCGGGCTTTGCGGTGCAGACGGCGATGAGCCAGCTGGTGGCCAACGTGCGCGAGAAGAAAGCCATCACCGGGGCCGACTACCCGCCAACGCTTATCACCAAAGAGAACCTGCAGCAGGCTGAGCGTATCGGTGAGGCCGGTAACTGATATGTCCCGAGCCGCCTCTGGCGGCTCAACATGAGGAGGAGCAGACCGATGTCGCAACCCTTACTGAAAGTGACCGACCTGGCAAAAAGCTTTTCCGGCGTCTGGGCGCTAAGCAGCGCCCAACTGACCGTCGGCGCGGGGGAGATCCACGCCCTGCTGGGGGAAAACGGAGCGGGAAAATCCACGCTGCTGAAGGCGCTTGCGGGCGCGCAGCCGCAAACCCGCGGGGATATCTGGTTCAACGGCGAAATGCTGCCGGTGGACGACTCCCCGGTGGAACGGCAGAACAAGGGCATTATCACCATCTATCAGGAATTCAACCTGCTGCCCAACATGACCGTCGCGGAAAACATGTTTCTCGGGCGCGAGCCGCGTAAACGGAACCTGATCGTCGACGAAAGGGCGGTAAATCAGGAGGCGCAGGTCATTCTCGATTACCTGCAGCTAAACGTTGCGCCGACCACGCCGGTCGCCCGTCTGAGCGTCGCCCAGCAGCAGATGGTGGAGATCGCCCGGGCGCTGACCCTCAACGCTCGCCTGATCATCATGGACGAACCTTCCGCCGCGCTGAGCGACAGCGAGGTGGAAAGCCTGCACCGCGTGGTGCGGGAGCTTAAAAACCGCGGCGTGAGCATTATTTATGTTACCCACCGCCTGCACGAAGTTTTCCAGCTCTGCGATCGCTTCACCGTATTTCAGGACGGCCGCTTCACCGGCACTGGCGCGGTAGCGGAGACCAACGTCGAACAGCTGATCCGCCTGATGGTCGGGCGCGACGTGGCCTTTAACCGTCGCCCCGCCAGCGAAACCCATCATCAAGACAAACCTGTCCGCCTGGCGGTGAAGGGGCTGAGCCGTGAAAAGCCGCCGCTGGATCCGCACGGCATCGCCCTGCACGACATCAGCTTCCACGTCCATGCCGGGGAGGTCTTAGGGATTGCCGGGCTGGTGGGCGCGGGACGCACCGAGGTGGCTCGCTGCCTGTTTGGCGCAGACGCCTTTACCTCCGGGAGCTTTGAGCTGGACGGCGTGCCGTACCAGCCGCGCGACCCGCTGTATGCCCTCGACCAGGGCGTGGCGCTGGTGCCCGAAGACCGTAAAAAAGAGGGGGCGGTGCTCGGGCTGTCGATTCGCGACAACCTGTCGCTCTCGTGCCTCTCCTCGCTGCTGCAGTGGCGCTGGTTCGTGAACACCCGCAAAGAGGACGATCTGATTGAGTCCTACCGGCAGGCCCTGCAGATCAAAATGGTCAACAGCGCGCAGGAGGTGCGCAAGCTCTCCGGCGGTAACCAGCAGAAGGTGATCCTCGCGCGCTGCATGGCGCTCAACCCGCGGGTGCTGATCGTCGATGAGCCGACGCGCGGCATTGACGTGGGGACCAAATCGGAAGTGCACCAGGTGCTGTTTGACATGGCGAAAAAGGGCGTGGCGGTGATCGTGATCTCCTCCGATCTGCCTGAAGTGATGGCGGTGTCTGACCGGATCATCACCCTCAGCGAAGGCCGGGTGACCGGCGAGATCCACGGTGACGACGCTAACGAAGAACGGCTGATGACGATGATGGCCATCAACCACAACGCCCTGAACGCGGCATAACGGAGTTTCTCATGACGCAGATGATTTCTAAAACGCAGGCCCCGGTCAAACGCGCCGGACGCATCGATCCCATCGCCTTCTTCGAGCGCTTCGGGGTGTTGATTTTCATGATCCTGCTGCTGATCTTCTTTCAGTCGCAGAACAGTAACTTTTTCTCTGAACGCAATATTTTCAACATCCTGACCGAAGTCTCCATCTACGGGATCATGGCCGTGGGGATGACCTTCGTCATTCTGACCGCCGGGATCGACCTCTCCGTGGGCTCCATTCTGGCGGTGTGCGCCATGACCGCGGCGTACGTCATTAAGGGCGATAACTTCACCACCGTCGACCCGAACGCCTGGGGCGGCATGAGCTGGCTGATCGGGCTGGGGATTTGTCTGGCGATGGGCACGGCGATTGGCTTCCTGCACGGTCTGGGCGTCACCCGCCTGCGCCTGCCGCCGTTTATCGTCACCCTCGGCGGGATGACCATCTGGCGCGGCCTGACCCTGGTGATCAACGACGGCGCACCGATCGCTGGTTTCGACCCCGGCTACCGCTGGTGGGGACGCGGCGAGCTGCTCGGCATCTCCATTCCGATCTGGATCTTCGCCATCGTCGCCGTCGGCGGCTATCTGGCGCTGCATAAAACCCGCTGGGGCCGCTTCGTCTACGCCATCGGCGGCAACCCGGAGGCGGCGCGCCTGGCGGGGGTTAACGTCAAGCGCGTGCTCGTCAGCGTCTACGTGCTGATCGGCTGTCTGGCCGGGCTGGCGGGCTTCATCCTGAGCGCGCGTCTGGGGAGCGCCGAGGCGGTGGCCGGTATCTCCTTTGAGCTGCGCGTTATCGCCTCGGTGGTGATCGGCGGTACCTCGCTGATGGGCGGCTACGGGCGCATCGGCGGCACCATTATCGGCTCCATCATTATGGGCATTCTGATTAACGGCCTGGTGCTGATGAACGTCTCGGCTTACTACCAGCAGATTATCACCGGGTTAATTATCGTTCTGGCGGTGGCGTTTGATACCTACGCCAAGAGCCGTCGCGGCGCACTGTGAGGATCGTGATGAAAGAGGTTCGTATTGGATTGATTGGCACCGGGTATATCGGCAAGGCGCACGCTATCGCTTATGCCCAGGCCCCGACGGTGTTCAACCTGCGCGGCAGGCTGGTGCGCGAGATGGTGGCGGAAGTCACGCCGGAGCTGGCGGCAGAGCGCGCCCGGGCGTT
This sequence comes from Enterobacter cloacae complex sp. P12RS, assembly GCF_014895875.1. NCBI lineage: Bacteria > Pseudomonadati > Pseudomonadota > Gammaproteobacteria > Enterobacterales > Enterobacteriaceae > Enterobacter > Enterobacter cloacae complex sp. P12RS. Next base: position 107,466 of record NZ_JADBQO010000010.1, on the reverse strand, counting down.
TGGCTTTAACCGTTCAACGGGAGACTGGCGGGCGCTGGTGGCCGACCCGGCCATTGACGTGGTGGATATTTGCTCACCTAACCACCTGCATAAAGAGATGGCGCTGGAGGCGATCCGCCACGGCAAGCACGTCTACTCGGAGAAGCCTCTGGCGCTCAACGCCCATGATGCGCGCGAGATGGTCGACGCCGCGAAGCGGGCCGGGGTGAAAACGCTGGTGGGGTTCAACTACATGAAGAACCCAACGGCGCAGCTGGCGAAGGAAATTATTGCCCGCGGCGAGATTGGCGAGGTGATCCACTTCTACGGCACCCACAACGAAGACTATATGGCCGACCCGCTGTCGCCCATCCACTGGCACTGCTTTAAAGAGACCGCCGGGCTGGGCGCGCTGGGCGACCTCGCGGCGCATATCGTCAATATGGCTCAGTACCTGGTGGGCGATATCGAGCAGGTCTGCGGCGATCTGAAGATCGTGGTCCCGGCGCGCCCGGCGAAGGCCGGATCGTCAGAGAAGATTGCGGTGGAAAACGAGGATCAGGCCCACGCTATGGTGCGCTTCGCGGGCGGGGCGCAGGGTGTTATTGAAACCTCCCGCGTCGCCTGCGGCCGCAAGATGGGGCTCTCGTACGTGATCACCGGGACGAAGGGCGCCATCAGCTTCACCCAGGAGCGCATGGCGGAGCTAAAGCTCTATCTGCATGACGATCCGGTGAACCGTCAGGGGTTCCGCACGCTGCTCGTCGGCCCGGCGCACCCGGACTACGCCGCGTTCTGCATGGGCGCAGGCCACGGAATTGGCTTTAACGATCAAAAAACGGTGGAAGTACGCGACCTGGTGGACGGGATTGCCGCCGACGCGCCGATGTGGCCGGACTTCGAAGAGGGCTGGAAGGTGTCGCGCGTGCTGGACGCGATTGCGCTCTCGCACCTGCAGGGCCGCTGGCTGAACGTGAACGACATTGTCTGATGAGGTATCAACGTGGAAAAGCAGTTTGATGTGATATGCATGGGCCGCGTGGCGGTAGACCTCTATAGTCAGCAGATTGGTGCCCGCCTGGAGGACGTGTCGAGCTTCGCCAAATACCTTGGCGGATCCTCCGGCAACGTGGCGTACGGCACCGCGCGCCAGGGACTGCGCTCGTCGATGCTGGCGCGCGTCGGCGATGAACATATGGGCCGCTTCCTGCGCGAAGAGCTCAACCAGGTAGGCTGCGATACCAGCCATCTGATTACCGATAAAGAGCGCCTCACGGCGCTGGTGCTACTCGGCATTAAAGACCGGGACACCTTTCCTCTGATTTTTTATCGCGATAACTGCGCGGATATGGCGATTACCGCCAGCGATGTGGATGAAAGCTACATTGCCTCCGCACGTTGTCTTGCCATCACCGGGACCCATCTTTCTCATCCGCAGACCCGCGAGGCGGTGCTGACGGCGCTGGGCTATGCCCGCCGTCACGGCGTGCGCACGGTGCTGGACATCGACTACCGTCCGGTGCTGTGGGGGCTCACCTCCTTAGGCGACGGCGAAACGCGCTTTATCGCCGCCGACCAGGTCACCCGCGAGCTGCAGGAGGTATTGCACCTCTTCGACGTCATTGTCGGCACCGAAGAGGAGTTCCACATTGCGGGCGGCAGCACGGATACCCTGCAGGCGCTGGGGCAGGTGCGCGCCGTCAGTGAAGCAACGCTGGTCTGCAAGCGCGGCGCGCTGGGCTGCTCGGTCTATACCGACGCCATTCCGCCCCGGCTGGACGACGGCCTGACGGTGACAGGCGTGCGCGTGGAAGTGCTGAACGTTCTCGGGGCGGGGGACGCGTTTATGTCCGGCCTGCTGCGCGGCTACCTGAACGACGAGGGCTGGGAGCAGGCGTGCCGCTACGCCAACGCCTGCGGCGCGCTGGTGGTCTCGCGCCACGGCTGCGCCCCGGCGATGCCGAGCAAAATCGAGCTGGATGACTATCTCTCCCGCGCTGCGGTTGTGCCGCGCCCGGATCTTGACCCGCGTCTTAACCATCTCCACCGGGTCACCACGCGCCGCCGCGAGTGGCCGGAGCTGTGCGTGATGGCCTTCGATCACCGCAGCCAGCTTGAGGATATGGCTATGCAGTGCGGCGCGTCGCTTAAGCGCATTCCGGCGCTGAAGCAGCTGATCCTGCAGGCCAGCCGCGAGGCGGCGAGCCGCGCCGGGCTTGAGGGCAAAGCCGGCCTGCTGTGCGACGGCACCTTTGGTCAGGACGCGCTGAACGCGATCACCGGGGAAGGGTGGTGGATTGGTCGCCCCATTGAGCTGCCGGGCTCCCGGCCGCTGGAGATGGAGCACGGCAACATCGGCACCCAGCTTATCAGCTGGCCGCAGGAGCACGTGGTGAAGTGCCTGGTCTTCTTCCACCCGGAAGACGCCCACGGCCTGCGCCTGGAGCAGGAGCAGAAAATCGCTGAGGTGTACCACGCCTGCTGCCGGTCCGGGCACGAGCTGCTGCTGGAGGTGATCCTGCCCGCCAGCATGCCGCGCAGCGACGAGCTCTACCTGCGCGCCATTTCCCGCTTCTACAACCTGGGCATTTACCCGGACTGGTGGAAGCTGCCGCCGCTTTCCGCCGACGGCTGGACGGCGCTCGGCGAGATTATCGAACGCCGGGACCCGCACTGCCGCGGGGTAGTGATCCTCGGTCTGGACGCTCCGGCGGAACAGCTGCGCGCGGGCTTCAAGGCCGCAGCGGGGCAGCCGCTGGTTAAAGGCTTCGCCGTGGGGCGCACGCTGTTTGGCGACGCCTCCCGCGCGTGGCTGAAGCACGATATTGACGATGCGCAGCTGGTGGCGCGCATCCGGGACAACTACCTGCAGCTTATCGCCTGGTGGCGCGAGCGCGGACACGCATAATGGAGATAACAATGAGTGTGCAATTAGGCATTAACCCGCTGACGTGGACGAACGACGATCTGCCTTCCCTCGGCGCGGAAACCTCGCTGGAGACCTGCCTGAGCGAAGGGAAAGAGGCCGGTTTTGCCGGCTTCGAGCTGGGCAACAAATTTCCGCGCGAAGCGCGCCTGCTTGGCCCGATTTTGCAGCGCCACGACCTGCAGCTGGTCTCCGGCTGGTACTCCGGCCGCCTGCTGGAGCGCAGCGTGGAGGCGGAGATCGCCGCCGTGCAGCCGCACCTGACGCTGCTGCGCGAGCTGGGGGCGAAGGTGCTGGTCTTTGCGGAAGTGAGCGGCTGCATTCACGGCGAGCAGCAGACCCCGGTGCATCTGCGTCCGCGCTTCCCTCAGGCGCGCTGGAAGGAGTACGGCGAGAAGCTCACCGAATTTGCCCGCTACACGCAGCAACAGGGAGTCCAGATTGCTTACCATCATCACATGGGTACGGTGATTGAGTCCGACGAAGACGTGGACAACCTGATGACCCACACCGGAGAGGCGGTGGGACTGCTGCTGGACACCGGTCACCTGACCTTTGCCGGGGCCGATCCGCTGTCGGTGGCGCAGCGCTGGGCGTCGCGCATCAACCACGTTCACTGCAAAGACGTGCGCGCCGACGTGCTGGCGGACGTGAAAAACCGCAAAACCAGCTTCCTCGATGCGGTGCTGAGCGGCGTGTTTACCGTGCCGGGCGACGGCTGCGTCGATTACCCGCCGATCATGAGTCTGCTGAAGGCGCAGGACTATCGCGGCTGGCTGGTGGTGGAGGCCGAGCAGGATCCGGCGATTGCCCATCCGCTGACCTACGCTCGTCTGGGGTATAACAACCTGAGCCGCCTGGCGCGCGACGCCGGGCTTATTTGAGGAGGTGACATGTCACGTCTGTTATCACGCTGGCAGCAGCCGAACGCGGAGGGGCGCACTCAGTCCGTCACCCCGGAACGCGCAGGGTGGGGGTACGTCGGGTTTGAGGCGTATGAGCTGCAGGAGGGGCAGACGCTGACGCTGCCCGCCGTCAGGGAAGAACGCTGCCTGGTGCTGGTCGCCGGGCGCGCCTCTATCACCACTCCTTCCGCGCAGTTTAACGATATCGGCGAGCGGATGAGCCCCTTCGAGCGCATCAAGCCGTGGGTGGTGTACGTTACCCCGCAGGAGACGGTGCAGGTGAAGGCGCTGACGGCGCTGGAGCTGGCGGTCTGCGCCGCGCCGGGCAAGGGCTCGTACCCGACGCGGCTGATTGCCCCGCAGGATATCGACGCTGAAGCGCGCGGCAAGGGGCACAACCAGCGCTACGTGCACAACATTCTGCCGGAAGACAAGCCCGCCGACAGCCTGCTGGTGGTGGAGGTCTGGACTAACGAGGGCTGTACCAGCTCGTACCCGAGCCACAAGCATGACACGGATAACCCGCCGCAGGAGACCTACCTGGAGGAGACCTACTATCATCGCCTCAACCCGGAGCAGGGGTTCTGCATGCAGCGCGTCTACACCGACGACAGAACGCTGGATGAGTGTATGGCGGTCTACAACCGTGACGTGGTGATGGTGCCGAAGGGGTATCATCCGGTGGCGACGATGGCCGGGTATGACAGCTACTACCTCAACGTGATGGCCGGTCCGGTGCGCAAATGGATGTTCACCTGGGAAGAGGACCACGCGTGGATTAATCGCGATTATCCCGCAGAGAGGGGGGGCTGAGACGGCCTTTCTTGTCGGGAGGCGCTGCGCTTACCCAGCCTACGAAATCGTAGGTTCGTGCAAGCGTAGCGCCGCCGGGCGAATTGTCCTCAGTGCGTCCGCCTCGCCTGCTCAATCGTCCGGGCGATGGCCTCAGGCTGACTCACCATCGACACGTGGCTCGCGGCCACCTCGGTGGTTTTCGCATGTATCGCCTTCGCCATCGCACGTTCCAGGTCGGGGTTGATCATCCGGTCATGCTTGCTGACCACAAACCAGCTCGGTTTATCATGCCACGCCGCGTGAGTCACCTTTTCACCAAACGCATCGGCTTTAATCGGCCCCTGCGTGGCCGCGATAGCGTTTTGTTCACCCGGCTTCACGTCAGGCGCGAAGTCCTTCCTGACGGCTTCTGTCGGCAGGTATAAATAGCCGTCCGCCGTTTTGGCGATGCCCGCGCTGCCCGGCGGCGGAGGGAAGCTACCTGCCAGATCCGCCGTCGACTGGCCGGAATCCGGCGCGAACGCCGCCACATAGACCAGCGATTTTACCCGTGCATCGTTGCCCGCCTCGCTAATCACGGTGCCGCCCCAGGAGTGGCCTACCAGCACCACGTCGCCGTGCGCCCGGGCGATGGCCCGTTTTGTGGCGGCAACATCATCATTAAGCGAGGTGAGCGGGAGCTGGACGGCAATGACCTCTGCGTGTTGTTTCTGCAGAAGGGTTATCACCTTATTCCAGCTGCTGCCGTCGGCAAACGCGCCGTGCACCAGCACGACGCTGGTTTTATTTTCTGCGAAGGCGCTGGCAGAAAGCGCCAGCAGGGCCGCCGTCAGTACAGACAGTGCTTTCATGTTCAGACTCCATTAAAAATGGTGGATCGCCGCGTGGGGCGGGACGGTGAATTCAATGGTTTTGTGGTCGAGCGGCTTGTGCGTCGGGTCAGCCAGGATGATCGTTACCTTGTGCTTGCCGGCGGGCAACCCCACCAGGATCACCGGCTCGCCGCTGGCGTCAGCCCAGTGCCACGGCGCACCGTCCACCACCACGTGAATGTGCCCGATGCGCGGGGTCACCTTGAGCGCCTCGGGGCCGAATACCGGCTCGATGCGCAGGTTTTCGGCCCGGTACTGAATAAACACCGCGCCTTTGCTCAGCGGCCCGGCAAGCGGCGGATCGACGATCAGTTTTGCAGGCGGTTGCGGCTGCGCCAGCGGGGCAACGGCGGCGGGGCCGTTAACGTCCGCGGCGCTCAGGTTGTCCAGCGGTGTGGCCTGGGCATGTGTTACAGAGGCCAGGACGAGCAGGGGTAAAATTGCGTAACGACGAATCATGGTTCTCTCCTCATCAGTTCTGAATGACGACAGGGAAAGAAAACCATTTTTATGTATCGGAGATATTTGCCGGAGGGGGCGTTTTGTACCCGTTTGTCAGCGCGTCGCGCGGGATACAGTGCGATACAGTTTGCCTACCGGGATGGCGCACGATCGCTATCGACAGCCCGGCAATCACCAGCGTTAACCCCGTCGACACTCCCATTGCACCCGCGATCCCCAGCGTTTTGTTCAGCCACGCATAGGCAAACGGTGCGGCTGCGGCCATCAGCTGGCCCGGGATAAGCAGCATACCCGTGCGGCGGGCATAGCTTTCCGTGCTAAACAGCTCCAGTGGCAGCGTGGCTTTTACTATGGTGACCAGCCCGTTGATGGCGCCGTAGCCCAGCACAAACCCGGCCGCACACCACGCAAAGAGGGGGCTGCTCATCCCCAGAATAAAGCAGAGCGGCATGGCGAGGGCGGTGAAGAGCGTGAGTTTGAAGGGGGTTAAGCGGCCGCCTGCCAGCACCTCCAGCGAGCGCGCGCCCGTCTGGCCGATCCCCCACAGCATGCCGATGGCGACCGGCAGGCCAAAGTGGGCAATAAACTCCGGCAGATGGGTGGAGGTGCCGTTAGAGACAAAGGTGATAAGGGCGATGAAGGCCGCATAAAGCCAGGCGTTACGCCGCTCGTTGCGCAGGGGCGGCGCGATGGCCTTCGTGTTTTCCGTCAGCCGCTGCCGGGGAAGCGTGCGGATCAGCACTGAGCTCAGCAGGCCAAGCAGGGCATAAATGCGTAACGCGTCCTGCCAGCTCATGATGTGAAGCAGGCCATCGCCCAGCGGCCAGAAGACGGCAGACGCCAGCCCGCCCATCAGCGTAATACGTGAGATCGTCCCACGTGCCTGCTGACCATATAGATTAACCAGCGCGGCGAACAGTGCGTCATACAGCGACAGACGCATCCCGATGCCGCACAGTAGCCAGGCGCCGTACCAGCCAGACAGCGTCCGGGTATACGCCATACCGGCGCAGCTTGCGGCAATCAGCAGCGTTCCGCCCATTACCACTTTCTGTCCGCCAAAGCGTGCCAGCAGACGGGCGACGAAAGGGGAGACCGCGGCCATCACCAGCATCGCCAGCGTCAGGCCGAGGTAAATCTGCGGCGCTGACCATCCCCGGTCGGCTGAAATGGTCCGCGCAAAGGTGCCGGGCAGATAAAACGAGATCCCCCAGTTGATAAGCTGATTACATCCGGCAGTAAGGGCAAGGCGACGAGGCAGGGCAGGTGTTTCCATTGTTTTTCATTCCGTTATGCAGTTGTCCTGAGCATAGCGAGCGCGGTATTGTGCTGGCAGGCCTGCAACCTTATGCGCTGTATAAGAGAAACTTTGAATGACGACGCTTAACCTTGGCTATCTCGCGACGTTCCGTCTGGTGATCCAGCGCGGCAGCTTTTCGGCGGCGGCGGATCTGCTGGGCATTTCCCAGCCCGCCGTTAGTCTGCAAATACGTCAGCTGGAGCAGTTTCTGCAAACGCGGCTGGTGGAGCGTACCGGGCGGGGCATTAAGGCCACGGCGGCAGGAGAGTCACTGCTGGTTCACGGAGAGCGCATTCAGCAGGTTGTGGACGAAACCCTGCAGTCCGTGAGCGCGTTCAGCCACGATGTCAGCGGGACCATTACGCTTGGCACGGGGGCGACGGCCTGTATCCACCTTCTGCCGCCCCTGCTGGAGCAGCTGCGCCGCGACTATCCGCTCCTGCGGGTGGGCGTAACAACGGGCAACACCCTCGATATCGTCAGGGCCATTGAAGAGAACCGTCTCGATATGGGGCTGGTGACGCTGCCGGTCAGCGGCAGAGCGCTGGACGTTATGCCAGTGATGGACGAGGAGTTTGTTTTTATCGCGTCGCGGGAACAGCAGGATGCTTTCAGGGAGTTAACCCCGGAGGCGCTCCATGCTCAGCCGCTAATCGCCTTTGAGTCTGGCAGCGGTACCCGGGCGCTCATTGATGGCTGGTTTGCGGCCAATGGGTTAGCGATCGCGCCGGTGATGCAGCTTGGCAGCATTGAGGCGATTAAGCGTATGGTTCGGGTGGGGCTCGGCTACAGTATCGTTCCGCGAATGGCGGTTGAGCATGATGCTGACCGTGAAGGGCTCTGCGTCATGTCGCTCACGCCCGTGCTGCAGCGCCAGCTCGCCATCGTGATGCGGCAGGACAAGATCCTCAGCAAAGGGATCGCGGGGATTATTCGGCTGGTGCAAAACCCATCGCAGGGCTAGCGGTCAGCGGCGTCGACGTTCAGGCTGGACTGCTGCGACTGGATTTTGTCCTGATGGTGATACCAGGCGCCGATGGAAGAGTAAACGAAGCGGCCAAAGAAAAACAGAAAGCTGATGAGCAGTATAATGCGGGTCATCCGGGTGTTAAAACGGTGTCGTTTGCGCATACGCGTGGCCTGACTCACTCTTCTTTTTCCTGGGCATGCCCTTCTGGGCGACGGGGATATTAAGGCACAGCGGAAAGAGAGGGTCAATTCCGTCATGTGTAAATAACCGTCAACGTTTACATTAATTATTGTTATTGAAATTAATATTTGCATTTACCATATTGATAATATGAAGAAAATTATTTCAAAAAAAAGCGGTGCAAAGCTTATTTGCGTAAAATAGTTTGATTTATGTCAACGGATTCCCGGCCCTGATATTTAAAATCCCTCCTCCATACCGTTCGCCCCGCACGTGGCCGGGCGGCGCCAGGTCAGGTTGGATGCCTGTCATTATTTTCCTTCTGGAGAAAAAGGGGTTTAACCGGGCATCTATGAACATTTTTGCTTTCCTGAAAAAGAATCAACACCGCTGGTGGGTATTGCCGCTTATTTTACCGGTGGTTTTACTTCCCGTACTGAGCGTGGCGAATACGTTCACGCACCTGGGCGACGGGATAGCGGCACTTTATTATTTACCGCTCTCGTTTTTGCTTTCGCTGATGATGTTTTTTGGTCTGGAAGCCCTTCCCGGGATCGTGTTGTCGCTGTTTATCCGCTATTACCCGTCGGTCGGGATGTTTGAAACCGTCGCCGGCGTGCTCCATTTTATTGTCCCTATAGTGCTTAGCTGGGGCGGCTACCGGGTGTTTGCGCCCAGACGCAATATGACGGCGTACGGCGACGTACGGCTGATGGCGCAGCGCATCTTCTGGCAGGCCTTCTGCCCCGCGACGCTGTTTCTGCTGTTGTTCCAGTTTGCGGTGTATCTGGGCGTGTATGAGAGTCGCCAGAGCCTGGCAGGGCTTAACCCCCTCAACATTCGCACGCTGATCAACTATCAGGCCTTGCTGGTCAGCGGTCTGACGGGCGTGCCGTTAAGTTATTTGCTGATCCGCCTGATTCGTCATCCGCGCTATCTCAAAAGCCTCATCTCGCAGATCCGTACCCAGATAGACAAAAAGGTGACGCGCGCTGAGTTTCTGATTTGGGCCATTGCGCTTGCCGGGCTGCTTTCGCTCCTGCTGCTGCCGATGAATGAAAACAGTTCGATTTTCACCACTAACTACACCCTGTCGCTGCTGATGCCGGTGATGCTCTGGGGAGCGATGCGCTTTGGCTATAAGCTGATTTCGCTTATCTGGATCCCGATACTGCTGGTGTCTATTCACTATTTTTACCGCTATATCCCCGTGAACCAGGGGTACGACATTCAGCTGGCAATCACCTCTTCCAGCTATCTGGTCTTCTCGTTTGTGGTGATTTACATGTCGATGCTGGCGACCCGGCAGCGGGCGGTGAACAAACGCTCCCGCAGGCTGGCGCTGCTCGACCCGGTTCTGCATATGCCTAACCTGCGGGCGCTCTCGCGCGATCTGGCGAAAAACCCGTGGTCAGCGCTCTGTTTACTCCGCGTTCCGGAGCTTGAAATTCTGGGCCGTAACTATGGCGTGTTACTGCGCATTCAGTACAAACAGCAGCTGGCGCAATGGATTAACGGCACGCTCCAGCCCAATGAGCAGGTCTATCACCTGACGGGCTGTGACATGGCGGTTCGCCTAAATGCCGAATCGCACCAGCAGCGGATTGAAACCCTGGACGAGCACATCAAGCAGTTCCGCTTTGTCTGGGACGGCATGCCGCTGCAGCCGCAGGTGGGGGTGAGCTACTGCTATGTGCGTTCGCCGGTTAACCACCTCTATCTGGTGCTGGGTGAGCTGGGGGTGGTGGCCGATCTGTCGCTCTCCTCTAACCACCCGGAAAATCTTCAGCAGCGCGGCGCCGTCCATCTGCAGCGCAGCCTGAAGGATAAAGTCGCGGTGATGAGTCGCCTGCAGCGTGCGCTGGATAACAACGCATTCACGCTGCTCGTTCAGCCCGTACGCGGCCTGCGTGGCGATAGCTATCATGAGGTCTTGCTGCGGATGACTGATGCAAACGGACTGTTGATCTCCCCTGAACAATTCCTGCCGATAGCCCAGGAGTTTGGCCTCTCTTCGCGGGTGGATTTGTGGGTGCTGGAGCATACGCTGCGCTTCCTCGCCGCGCATCGCGAACGGCTGCCCGGCCAGCGCTTTGCCATTAATCTGGCCCCTTCAACGGTGTGTCGGGTGCAGTTCCCGCTTGAGGTGAGTCGCCTGCTGGCGAAATATGCCATTGAGCCGTGGCAGCTGATCTTTGAAGTGACGGAGTGCAGCACCTTCTGCAACGCGGAGCAGGGGCTCCACATCCTGCGGCAGCTGCAGAAAATGGGGGTACGCATTGCGATCGATGATTTTGGTACCGGCTATGCGAGCTATGCGCGGCTGAAAAGCGTGGATGCGGACATTCTCAAAATCGACGGCGATTTCATCCGCAATATCGTCAACAACAGCCTGGATTACCAGATTGTGGCCTCTATCTGTCATCTGGCGCGCATGAAGAAGATGCTGGTGGTGGCGGAATATGTCGAGACCGAAGAGATACGTAGCGCGGTGCACGCGCTAGGCATTGATTATGTGCAGGGCTATCTGATAGGCAGACCGGCACCGCTTGAGTCACTGCTGGAAGCAGAGGCGTCCACGGCGGACGCCTGAGCCGTTACGCGGCGACGTCGGCGCTATCTTCTTCGATTTTGAGCATCCAGCCGGTGACCGCTTCCCAGTACTGCTGCTCTTTTTCCAGGTCCAGCAGGACCAGCGCGTTCTGGCTAAACCAGTCGTGCGGGAAGCTCAGCGTCCAGTGGTGATCGTCGGTTTTCAGCTTCAGCGTCGGCGGTGTGGTGGTGGCCTGACGCTGATTGTTCAGCAGCACGCCCAGGCGCAGCAGCTGAATAAGCGGCAGGAACTGCTTTTTCTTAAACAGCGTGAAGCGCGGCAGATCGTCGAGCTTGATGGCTTTACGGTGATAGCGCACCAGGGTCGCCATCATGGTTTGCTGCTCCTGGTTGAAGCCGGGCAGATCGCTGTTTTGCAGAATATACGCTGAATGGCGGTGCATCCCGCTGTGGTTGATGTTCAGCCCTACCTCGTGCAGCATCGCGGCCCATTTCAGCAGCGCGGCAAGCTGCGGGTGCGCCAGCTTGGGGTTCTGCTCCTGCCACTGCTCGTACATCTGCACCGTGGTTTCCAGGACGCGCTTCGCCTGCTCGCGGTCGATGTTGTACTGGTTGGCCAGGCTCTGCGCGGTGCGGCTGCGAATGTCCTGATGGCGGAAGCGGCCCTCCATCTCATACAGCACCCCCTCACGCAGCGCGCCGTCGGAAAGGCGCAGCTCTTTAATCGCCAGGGCGTCAAACACGCCGCAGAGAATAGCCAGGCCCGGCACGAAGACTGCCTTACGCTCGTCGGAAAGCCCCGGCAGGCTTAGGGCGTCAAAACTTTTATGCTTCAGCACCTCTTCGGTCAGCAGGGTCAGGCGTTCAGGCGTGATAAAACCGTCTTTTTCACCCATCGCCAGCAGCACTTCATGCGCCGCCTTGATGGTGCCCGACGCGCCCAGCGCCACGTTCCAGCCCTGAATGCGGTACTGCCAGGCCAGATTCTCCAGCTTCTGGATCGCAGCCATTTTCGCCCGCTGGAAGTTTTCACGGGTAATGGTGCCGCCGGGGAAGTACATCTGCGCGAAGCTGACGCAGCCCATGCGACGGCTCTCCACCAGGCGCGGCTCAAAGTCTTCGCCGATCACCAGCTCCGTAGAACCACCGCCGATGTCGATCACCAGCTTGCGCCCTTTTTCCGGCTGGGTATGTTCAACGCCCATGAAAATCAGACGCGCCTCCTCGTTACCGGAGATGATCTCAATCGGGTAGGGGATCACTTTTTCGGCCCGCTTGAGGAACTCCGGCGCGTTGAGCGCCTGGCGCAGCGTGTGGGTGCCCACGATGCAAACGCTGGAGGGCGAGAAGCCCTGCAGGCGTTCGGCAAACAGCGACAGGCAGTTTAAACCACGCTCCATCGCCTCTTCGCTGAGCATGCTGCGCTCATCAAGCCCATCCGCCAGGTGTACGCGCTGCTTCAGACGACCGATGATCTGCAGCGCGCCATCCACCTCACGGGCGATGACCATGTGAAAACTGTTAGAGCCAAGATCGACCGCGGCGTATTCCTGCGGGCGTGGGGTCTTATCATTTATCGGCATAGGTTAATCGGGTTGCTCGAGTGATTTGATATAGTCGTAAATCGCCAGCTGTGACCGCACTTTACGGCGGTTGCCGCGCGGTACGTAGCGGTTACTGAGTTCTTTGTCGATATAGCGCGCCTTCACCGTATCGCTGAACAGGATCTCGATAATATCGAGGATACGCTGTTTCAGACGCGGATCCAGCAGCGGCGTCGCGACTTCAATTCGATAGTCAATATTGCGCGTCATCCAGTCTGCCGAAGAGAGATAGACCTGCTTATCGCCCGCATTATCGAAAATATAGACCCTATCGTGCTCCAGGTAGCGGTCAACGATGCTGATAACGCGAATATTGTCGCTGATGCCTTCCAGTTCCGGAATAAGCGAGCACATGCCGCGGATCAGCAGGTTAACCGGCACGCCGGAGCTGGACGCCGCATACAGCCTGTCCACCAGCCCTTTATCGACCAGGTTGTTAAGCTTCAGCGTGATGCCTGACGACAAGCCTTTCTGGGCATTGGCGATCTCTTTATCGATCATATCGTACAGCAGGCGGCGCGAGTTCTGCGGTGAGACCAGCAGATAGTCGAAGCTCACCGGGCGGTACGGGTTTTCGATAAAGTTAAAGACCCGGCGCACTTCGTTGGTAATGCGGGCGTCAGCGGTTAAGAGCGAGTAGTCGGTATAAATACGCGCGGTTTTTTCGTTAAAGTTCCCGGTGCCGATGTGGGCATAGCGCACCACGTCATCACCCTCTTTACGCGAGATCAGGAACAGCTTGGCGTGAATTTTCAGACCCGGCGCGGAGAAGATCACGTGCACGCCCGCTTCCGTCAACCGGCGCGCCCAGTGAATGTTTGCCTCTTCGTCGAAGCGCGCCTGCAGCTCAACCACCACGGTGACTTTTTTGCCGTTGTGTGCCGCGTGGATCATCGCGTCGATGATGCGGGAATCTTTTGCCACGCGGTAGATGTTGATTTTGATCGCCAGCACGTTCGGGTCGAACGAGGCCTGACGCAGCAGCTCCAGCACGTGTTCAAAGGTGTGGTACGGGTAGTAGAGCAGCACGTCGCGCTCGCGGATGGCGTCGAATCCGTTGCGGAATTTATCGAACCAGATATGACGCAGGCGCGGCAGCGGTTTGTTCACCAGATTGGCTTTGCCAACGTTCGGGAAGCCAATGAAGTCTTTAAAGTTGTGGTAACGGCCACCCGGCACGATGGAGTCATAGCGCGAAATGGTCAGCTTCTCGCGCAGCATCTCCACCATGGCGTCCGGCATGTCGCGCTGATAGACAAAGCGCACCGGCTCGGCCGTCAGGCGCTGTTTCAGGCTGGAGGACATCAGCTCCATCAGGCTGGCCTCCATCTCGTGCACCAGGTCATATTCGGCGTCACGGGTCATCTTCATCGAGTAGGCGTTTAACGCATCGTAATCGAAGAAGCCTTTGAAAATGTCGTCCAGGCAGTAGCGCAGGATGTTATCCAGCAGGATCATCGGCTTGCGTCTGCGCGGGGTTTCCGGCGGCAGGTTCACAAAGCGCGGCACCTTGTCGGACGGGATCTCCAGCAGGGCATAACGGATGGATTCACCGCGAATAATTTCCACCGCCAGGTAGGTGTAGTCATCCTTCAGGAACTGCACCAGATCGGTTTCGCGGTTGATGAGAATCGGGGTAATGTGCTGGCGCAGGTACTGTTTAAAGTAGTGGCGCAGCCAGTTTTGTTGGTTAACGGAAAGCTGACGTTCGTTAATCAGGAAGATTTGATTGCGCGCCATCTCCAGCAGCAGTTCGTTATACAGGCCGTCAAATTCCTGATCGGCTTTCAGCACGCGGGACTGGATTTTGCCCAGCAGATGCCGCGAGTGCGAGTTTAAGCCCTGTTCTTCGCTGATGATGATGCGTCTTTTCAGCTCGGCAAAGCGAACCTTGTAGAACTCATCCAGGTTGTTGGAATAAATGCCTAAAAAACGCATGCGTTCGATCAGCGGGTTACTTTTGTCTGCCGCTTCCTGGAGTACACGTTCGTTAAATGCTAACCAGCTTAGCTCTTTCTCGATATATAACTTTTCCTGACCCATTACAGCTCACACTCCAGTTCAATCACAGGACGTGGTAAATCCGTCTCGTCCTTATTATGGCGAGCATTTCCACGATATGTCCAACAGTGCCAGAAAAGTATGACAGTTATTTTTTTTGTTGGGGAATTTAGCGGGTTGGGGGAGGGAATATCGGGTAGCGAAGCGCCACCCGACATAGCAAACTACTCTTCGGCCGCATAACCCTGCGGGGGCAACTTCACGCCGTCCAGCCAGGCTGCGCCGTCGCGCATCTCCAGACGCCCGTCGACAAACCAGCTTACCACCAGCGGGTAAATGGCGTGCTCCTGCGTCTGCACGCGTTCGGTCACGTCGTCTTCGTTGTCGCCGTCAAAGACCGGGACTTTCGCCTGCAGGATCACCGGGCCACCGTCCAGCTCGTCGGTCACGAAATGGACGGAGGTACCGTGCTCCTCGTCACCGTTTTCCAGCACCTGACGATGGGTATGCAGGCCGGGATATTTTGGCAGCAGGGAAGGGTGAATATTCAGCAGTCGACCGGCGTAGTGTTCGACGAAGGCCGGGCTCAGAATACGCATATAGCCCGCCAGCACCACGAGGTCGGGCGCGTAGGCGTCAATCTCCTGCACCAGCTCGCGGTCAAAGGCTTCACGTCCGGCGAACTGGCTGGCTTCCAGCGCGTGAGCGGGAATGTTCGCTTCCCGCGCGCGCTCAAGGCCGAACGCGTCGGCCTTGTTGCTGAAAACTGCCCGAATGGTGCCATTGATTTTGTTCTGTTTGCAGGCGTCTATGATGGCCTGCAAATTGCTTCCGTTGCCTGAAATGAGCACCACGATGTTTTTCATTCAATGACCACACGCTGTTCGGAATCGGAGGCTTTAATCGTACCGATTTTCCACGCGTTTTCACCTTTCTCGGTCAGCAGCTTAACCGCTTTATCCGCTTCGCTTGCCGGCAGGGCGATAACCATGCCCACGCCGCAGTTAAAGGTGCGGTACATTTCGTGAGAGCTCACGTTGCCTGCATTCTGCAGCCAGTTAAAGACGGCTGGCCACTGCCATGAGGATTCGTCGATCACCGCCTGGGTGTTGTCCGGCAGCACGCGCGGGATGTTTTCCCAGAAGCCGCCGCCGGTCAGGTGAGCAATAGCGTGAACGTCAACGTTCTCGATAAGCTCCAGCACGTTTTTCACGTAGATGCGGGTTGGGGCCAGCAGGTGGTCGGCCAGCGGTTTACCGTCCAGCTCGGTGGTCAGCGGATCGCAGCCGCTTACTTCGAGGATTTTACGCACCAGAGAGTAGCCGTTAGAGTGCGGGCCGCTGGAGGCCAGCGCGATCAGCACATCGCCATCGGCCACTTTGCTGCCGTCGATAATTTCTGATTTTTCTACTACGCCGACGCAGAAGCCCGCGACGTCATAATCTTCGCCGTGGTACATGCCCGGCATTTCAGCGGTTTCACCGCCCACCAGCGCACAGCCGGACTGCAGACAGCCTTCGGCGATACCGTTAATGACGCTGGCTGCGGTATCCACATCCAGTTTGCCGGTCGCGTAGTAATCGAGGAAGAACAGCGGCTCTGCGCCCTGAACCACCAGGTCGTTCACACACATCGCAACCAGATCGATACCGATCGTGTCGTGACGTTTTAAATCCATCGCCAGGCGCAGCTTCGTGCCTACGCCGTCAGTACCCGAGACCAGAACAGGTTCACGATATTTTTGCGGCAGCGCGCACAGTGCGCCGAATCCACCCAGACCACCCATGACTTCCGGGCGGCGGGTTTTCTTCACCACACCTTTGATTCGGTCAACCAGCGCATTACCTGCGTCAATATCAACACCGGCATCTTTGTAGCTGAGAGAAGTTTTGTTGGTCACGGCTTAAATCCCCACGCGATTGCATAGCTAGTAAGAAAAATCGGCGCAATTCTAACAGTCCAGGCAAACGTTTGCGAGCCTATTCTGGACGTGGGGATCTTTTTTTCTGTATAGCCCGTAAATGCAGCCAAACTTGACTCCGTTCACGAAAATGAAACCGGTTTCGGCGATCTGCTTGCAACGAATACCTCCTTTGCACATCATCGAACTGAAACCGGTTTCTGTAATTGTTTTTGCAGAAAATAACGCAGAATGAGGGAAAGCGAATGTCAGGATTCAAAGCAGATTTTCTGTGGGGTGGGGCCGTTGCGGCGCACCAGCTTGAGGGCGGCTGGAAAGAGGGCGGTAAGGGCGTAAGCGTTGCCGACGTCATGACCGCGGGCGCCCACGGCGTGCCGCGTGAAATCACCAACGGCGTGCTGGAGGGGAAAAACTACCCTAACCATGAGGCTATCGACTTCTACCACCGTTATAAAGAAGACATCAAACTCTTTGCCGAGATGGGGTTCAAATGCTTCCGTACCTCCATCGCCTGGACGCGTATCTTCCCGAAAGGCGACGAGCTGGAGCCGAACGAGGCGGGCCTGAAATTCTATGACGATCTGTTCGACGAATGCCTGAAGTACGGCATTGAACCGGTTATCACGCTTTCCCACTTTGAGATGCCGTTCCACCTGGTGACGGAATACGGCGGCTGGCGCAACCGTAAGCTGATCGACTTCTTCGTGCGTTTTGCAAAGGTCGTTTTTGAGCGTTACCAGCACAAGGTGAAGTACTGGATGACCTTTAACGAGATCAACAACCAGGCTAACTTCCACGAAGACTTTGCGCCATTTACCAACTCCGGGCTGAAGTACGCGCCTGGTGAAGACCGCGAGCCGGTGATGTTCCAGGCGGCGCACTACGAACTGGTGGCCAGCGCCCTGGCGGTGAAGGCGGGCCGCGAGATTAACCCGTCGCTGCATATCGGCTGCATGATTGCCATGTGCCCCATCTACCCGCTGACCTGTGCGCCGGACGACATGATGATGGCGATGAACGCCATGCACCGTCGCTACTGGTTTACCGACGTTCACGTGCGCGGCAAATATCCGCAGCATCTGCTCAACTACTTCGAACGTCGCGGCTTCGCGCTGGATATTACCGAAGAAGATAAGGCGGCGCTCACGCAGGGCTGCGTGGATTACATCGGGTTCAGCTACTACATGTCTTTCGCCACCAAAGCGACGGCAGATAACCCGGCGCTGGACTACGACGAGAGCAAGAGCCTGGTCTCCAACCCGTACGTGCAGAAATCCGACTGGGGCTGGCAGATTGATCCGGTCGGGCTGCGCTACTCTCTGAACTGGTTCTGGGATCACTATCAGCTGCCGCTGTTTATCGTTGAGAACGGCTTTGGCGCGATCGACGTGCAGGAGAGCGACGGCACGGTGAACGACCAGTACCGCATCGATTACCTTTCCGCACACATCCGCGAGATGAAAAAAGCGGTGGTGGAAGACGGCGTGGATCTGATGGGCTATACCCCGTGGGGCTGTATCGACCTGGTGTCTGCCGGAACGGGCGAAATGAAAAAACGCTACGGCTTTATCTTTGTCGATAAAGATAACGAAGGTAACGGCACCCTGAACCGCAGCAAGAAGAAATCGTTCGACTGGTATAAGCAGGTGATTGCGAGCAACGGCGATAACCTCTAATTGTCGGGTGGCGCTAACGCTTACCCGACCTACAATACACGTAGGCCCGCGTAAGCGCAGCGCCACCGGGCAAGACCCCGCACCCAAGCCGGAGCCCAGCCTCCGGTTTTTTTGTTTTTGATTGATGTACGTCAAGCAAGTAGGGTATGGCGCAATCCGAAAAAAGCGGTATAATCCCGCGATTTTTTTGCGGATGCCACCTCAGAGGAGAAAGAGAATGAAGATTGTGGAAGTGAAACACCCACTCGTTAAACACAAGTTGGGCCTGATGCGTGAGCATGACATCAGCACGAAGCGTTTTCGCGAACTGGCTTCTGAAGTGGGCAGCCTGCTGACCTACGAAGCAACCTCCGATCTGGAAACGGAAAAAGTGACCATCGAAGGCTGGAACGGCCCGGTGCAGGTTGAGCAGATCAAAGGTAAGAAAATTACCGTAGTGCCTATCCTGCGTGCCGGTCTTGGCATGATGGAAGGCGTGCTGGAGCACGTACCGAGCGCGCGCATCAGCGTGGTCGGTATCTACCGTAACGAAGAGACGCTGGAGCCGGTACCTTACTTCCAGAAGCTGGTCTCTAACATCGACGAGCGCATGGCGCTGGTGGTTGACCCAATGCTGGCGACCGGCGGTTCAATGATCGCCACCATCGATCTGCTGAAAAAAGCGGGCTGCAGCAGCATTAAGGTGCTGGTGCTGGTTGCGGCACCGGAAGGGATCGCGGCGCTGGAAAAAGCGCACCCGGACGTTGAGCTGTACACCGCCTCTATCGACCAGGGGCTGAACGAGCACGGGTACATCATCCCGGGGCTCGGCGATGCCGGCGATAAGATCTTTGGTACGAAATAATCGAATAACGATAAATAAGCCGACTTTGATAGTCGGCTTTTTTTTGAATAAAAACCAACAATACTACACAGAGGAAAACACTATGACGCGCCGTGCTATCGGGGTGAGTGAAAGACCGCCGCTTTTACAGACTATCCCGCTTAGTTTGCAGCACCTGTTCGCTATGTTTGGCGCAACCGTGCTGGTGCCAATCCTGTTTCACATTAACCCGGCTACCGTGCTGTTGTTCAACGGCATCGGTACGCTGCTGTACCTCTTTATCTGTAAAGGCAAAATCCCGGCGTATCTGGGGTCGAGCTTTGCTTTTATCTCGCCGGTGCTGTTGCTGCTGCCGCTGGGTTATGAGGTCGCGCTGGGCGGCTTTATCATGTGTGGCGTGCTGTTCTGCCTGGTCTCCTTCATTGTGAAGAAAGCCGGTACCGGCTGGCTGGACGTGATGTTCCCGCCTGCGGCGATGGGCGCCATCGTTGCCGTCATCGGCCTGGAGCTGGCAGGCGTGGCGGCGAATATGGCTGGTCTGCTGCCTGCTGATGGGCAGTCGCCGGACTCCAAAACCATTATCATCTCGCTGGTGACGCTGGGCGTGACGGTATTTGGCTCCGTGCTGTTCCGCGGTTTTATGGCGATTATCCCGATCCTGATCGGCGTGCTGGCGGGCTACGCGCTCTCCTTCGTCATGGGCGTTGTGGATACCACCCCGATTGCCGAGGCGCACTGGTTCGCGCTGCCAACTTTCTACACCCCACGCTTTGAATGGTTCGCCATTTTCACCATTCTGCCTGCCGCGCTGGTGGTAATTGCGGAGCACGTTGGCCACCTGGTGGTGACGGCGAACATCGTGAAGCGCGACCTGATCCGCGACCCGGGTCTGCACCGCTCCATGTTTGCCAACGGTTTCTCCACCATCATCTCCGGTTTCTTCGGTTCCACGCCAAACACCACCTACGGTGAAAACATCGGCGTGATGGCGATTACCCGCGTCTACAGTACCTGGGTTATCGGCGGCGCGGCGATCATCGCCATTCTGCTCTCCTGCGTGGGCAAGCTGGCGGCAGCGATTCAGATCATTCCTGTGCCGGTGATGGGCGGCGTTTCTCTGCTGCTGTACGGCGTGATCGGTGCCTCCGGTATTCGCGTGCTGATTGAATCCAAAGTGGATTACAGCAAGGCGCAAAACCTGATCCTGACCTCCGTTATCCTGATCATCGGCGTGAGCGGCGCGAAAGTGCACATCGGTGCGGCCGAGCTGAAGGGCATGGCACTGGCGACCATCGTGGGCGTGGGCCTGAGCCTGATTTTCAAGCTGATCTCGGTGATCCGCCCGGAAGAGGTGGTGCTGGACGCTGACGAAAGCGAAAAAGCCCCACACTGATCCATTAACTGGGCGAAGGATCGCCCGGTTCTCTCCTGGCGGGTTCCGTGTTAAACTCATCGCCGATTTTATGTAAGATCTCTGGTTGAGGTATTTCTGAACGGACCGGCACAGCTCTCTCTGCCACTCTATCTCCCTGACGACGAAACTTTTGCGAGTTTCTGGCCGGGTGATAACCCCTCTTTACTGGCTGCACTGCAAAACGTGCTGCGTCAGGATCACAGCGGATACATCTATATCTGGTCACGCGAAGGCGCGGGGCGCAGTCACCTGCTGCATGCGGCCTGTGCCGAGCTTTCGGCGCGCGGCGATGCGGTCGGCTACGTGCCGCTGGATAAACGTACCTGGTTTGTGCCTGAAGTGCTTGAGGGCATGGAACATCTCTCGCTGGTCTGCATCGATAATATCGAATGCGTGGCGGGGGACGAGCCGTGGGAAATGGCGATCTTTAACCTCTACAACCGCATTCTGGAGTCGGGCAAAACCCGGCTGCTGATCACCGGCGATCGTCCGCCGCGCCAGCTTAATCTTGGGCTGCCGGATCTGGCGTCTCGTCTGGACTGGGGACAAATCTACAAGCTCCAGCCGCTGTCAGATGAAGATAAGCTGCAGGCGTTACAGCTGCGAGCAAAGCAGCGCGGCTTTGAGCTGCCGGAAGACGTGGGCCGTTTCCTGCTCAAGCGTCTGGACCGTGAGATGCGCACCCTGTTTGATACGCTCGATCAGCTCGATCGCGCCTCCATTACCGCCCAGCGCAAGCTGACCATTCCGTTTGTGAAAGATATTCTTAAGCTTTGAGTTTTTTGCCCGGTGGCGGCTACGCCTTACCGGGCCTACGAAAACCGCTCCCCTTTTAGGCCGGGTAAGGCGCAGCCGTCACCCGGCTAAAGATCCCCCAGCAAGTGCTCCACCAGCAGCGGAATCGGCCTTCCCGACGCCACGCTCCTGCCGTTCTCGCGCCACAGCGCCGTGCCGCTGATGTCCAGATGCGCCCACGGGATCGTCTGCGGGCAAAAATGGTGCAGCAGCCACGCCGCCGACGCGCTGATTGCCGCGTTGTTTGTCGGGGTGTTGCACAGATCGGCAATCGCGCTGTCGGTCTGCTTTTTCAGCCGCGCATCCAGCGGCAGGGACCACACTTCGTCACCGCTCCGTTTTCCCGCCTGCGTCAACGCGGCGCGCAGCGGTTCATCCTGCGTCATCAGCCCGCTCAGCTCATACCCCAGCGCTTTCACCACCGCACCGGTTAAGGTCGCCATATCAATGATATAGCGCGCCTGCGGATGGCGCTGGCTGGCCCAGGCGATGGCATCCGCCAGCACCAGTCGGCCTTCGGCATCGGTGTTGTTGATTTCAACCGTCATGCCGTTGCAGGCCGTTGCTACCGAGCCGGGCTGCATGGCGTCCGGGCCGATGGCGTTTTCCGCCAGCGCCAGCACGCCCATGATGCGTACGGGCAGCGCCAGCTCTGCTACGGTCAGCATCAGCCCCAGCACGTTGGCCGCACCGCACATGTCGTATTTCATGATGTACATGCCTGCGCCTTCCTTCAGCCACAGGCCGCCGGTATCGAAGGTAATGCCTTTACCTACGTAGCAGCGCACCGGGCCGTCAGAAACGCCGTCGTAATGAATAGCCAGCAGACGTGGCGGGCAGGTCGCCCCTTTGCCGACGGCGTTCAGCAGCCCAAGACCCTGCTCAACAATAGCCTTTTCGTTCAGCACCTCGCAGCGCAGGGCAGGGTAGGCGGCACACAGTTTTTGCGCCTCTTCGACCATAAACTGCGGCGTACAGCGATCGGACGGTATATCCGCCAGGCGACGCGCTGCGACCATGCCGTGAGCGATGGCCTGCTGCTGGCGGAAAATTGTTTCCAGCTTTGCCTGTTGCTCCGGCAGGCAGAGGGCGGTGATGTGCTTAATACGAACGCACTCACTGGTTTTTTTCAGCTGTAAATCGCTCAGCCTGTGCGCCTGATTAAAGAGAAAACGCAGCACCTGCGCCAGCACTACCTCGTCGATATTTGTTGCGTCCAGCACGATATCTGCGCTGACGGGAGAGGCAAACAGCGGTCGCAGGGCGGCAAGCAGGCCTTCAGTGAGCGCGTCATGCCAGAGCGCATCCGGCAGCAGGGTGATGCGCGCAAAGGGCGCGCAGCCAAAGCGGGTGTCCGCGATGCCGTCAGAGTCACGCATTTCCGCAACAAGCGCGGTTTGCGGCAACTGCGCACAGGAGACGCGGGCGATTAAATGGCTTCGCGGCTTTGCGTCAGAAAGTGCGGTGATAAACTGATACGCAATCATCATGACTCCTCAATCGGTGCGCGGATCCGCGCGGCGTAGGCCTGCATCCACTCTTCGTCCACGGCGTGATAGTGCGTTTTCTCCCGCTGGCGCTCGGTACGAAAAACGGTGAGGGGCTGACGGGCCGTCGCCACCACAAACGAGAAGGTTTTGATGTTAGTGGCGGCGCCAAATTCGCCCCTGTTGTTCATGCACACCACGGAGAGATCGCCCACGCGACCGAAGCGCGACATCAGCTTGTCTTCCAGCTCGAACACCACGGAGTCTGCCGCCTGCTGCGGCGTCATACCCTGCGCCATGCGACGAACGATTTCGTAGCTCGTGCAGCCTTTCATTAGATCTTCACCGACGCCCGTAGCGGTGGCCGCGCCGGTTTCGCTGTCGCAGTAAAAGCCGGAGCCGATAATCGGCGAATCCCCAATGCGGCCGCGTTTTTTCATAAACAGGCCGCTGGTGGAGGTGGCAACGCTCATCGACCCCTGCTTATCGAGGCCGATAATGCCGACGGTGTCGTGTCCGTCGTACGGGCTTAAGCCCTTATCCAGCGTCTCGCGGCAGCGTTTGCGGTAGTGCTGCATAGCCCGTTCGGTGAGCATGCTTTTGTCGGCAAAGCCCTGACTTAGCGCCCATTCACGCGCGCCCTGGCCGACCAGCAGGCTGTTGTAGCGCTGGCGGCTGAGCGCGTGCGCCACGCGCACCGGGTTGGCGATATCCACCAGGTTCCCCACGGCACCGAACGCCAGCGTGTCGCCGTCCATGAATGCCGCGTCCAGCTCGACTTCGCCGTTTTCGGTCGGCAGCCCGCCGTAGCCGACGGATTTATAAAACGGAAAGTCTTCGACGGCGGCGACGGCATCAACCACCGCCGTAGCGACCGGTTTTCCCGCCTCCAGGGCAGACGCAGATTCCGTTACCCCTTCAAGCGCCATTCGCCAGGTTGCGATAATTCCCCACATGCTTTACTCCTGTTTTGCAAGGGTGGTGTCGGTTTGCGTAACGGTGGCAATTTCCGCCGCGCGGTACTGTTTGTCCACGATACGCATGAAAGGCAGGTACAGCATGGCGCCAATCAGCAGGTTGATTAGCTGCATCACGCTGCCGCTCAGGTGTCCGGTGACGATAAAACCGCTGATCACCGGCGGCAGCGTCCAGGGGATAAACACCCCGGTGGTGACGGCGACCGCGCCAACCTTCATCGCCGCATACTGCACGGTGACCAGCACCAGCGGCACCAGGTTGAACGGAATAAGCATGATCGGGTTCATGATCACCGGCAGGCCAAACAGAATTGGCTCGTTGATGTTAAACACTGACGCCCCGGCGCCGAGGCGCGCCACTTCGCGCATGTTTTTACTGCGGGCGAAAATCAGCATCGCAATCACCAGCGACAGCGTAGCACCCGCGCCGCCCATCCAGATCATGTCAAAAAACTGTTCCGTGATAATGTGCGGCGGCGTCGTCCCCGCCTGGATCGCGGCGATGTTGTCGGTCTGGTTTTCCATCCACAGCGGACGAATGATGCCGTTAATCATCGAGCCGGAGTTAATGCCCACTGACCAGAGAATGGTGATGCTGAAGACGGTCATCAGCGCACCGAAATAGGAGGTGCCGTAGTGGCGCACCGGGGTAGCAACCACTTCATAAATAAACTGGTGGATGGTGTTGTAGTGAGTGTTCTCGAAGACGATGCGGATACCCAGCACCAGAATCATCACCAGCAGGGCGGGGATCAGCGCCGCGAACGACTCCTGCACCGCAGGAGGCACGCCGTCCGGCATTTTAATGACCAGATTTTTGCGCTTCAGCCAGCAGAACAGCTCCGTCCAGAGCAGCGAGCCGATCATCGCCACGAACAATCCTTTGCTGCCAATCCACTCCACCGGCATCACGGTAATACCGCCGTTTTCCGCCACCTTAATAAACGGCGTCAGGATCAGAAACGCGACCAGCGCCAGAATGCCGCAGGAGATGCGGTCCTCGCCGTAGTGTTCCGCCAGGCGGAAGGCGACCAGGAAGCTGATGAACAGCGACATGGTGGAGAACACCGCGTTGAATGGAATTTCAATAATCGCGCTCCAGCTCTCACCAAAGGCCTGAGACATAAACTGCTGATAGGCCTGGTTAGGGAAGGAGGAGATAACCAGCAGAATGGAGCCGACGATAATAAATGGCATGAATGACACGTAGGCACCGCGAATGGCCCCGAGATGACGCTGCTGGGCCGTTTTCGCCGCCAGGGGCATCAGTTTTGCTTCAAGAAATCCCAGAACATTGTTCATTGTGAACTCCGTACAAGATTGAGGGGTGTTGTTTATGTTATGTCTGTGGATTATCAGTGAAGCGCGGCGAGCGAAAGGTGAAACCGGTCACAAAGCAATCGCCTGTGTTATATAAATCTCATATGATTAGTTAACGGAATTGTTGCGATGGAAATTAAACTTCACGCCAATGCGACCACCACGCCGCGCATCCGCCGCTATCTGCAACAGTCAGATAAAAGCGGCAGAGAGCTTGCCGTTGAGCTGGGGATCTCGGTCACGACCGTCAGGCGCTGGCGCAACCGCGACCAGGTTTCGGATAACCACACCACGCCAAAAGTGATACACAAAGCGTTGAGACAGGAACAGATTGCGCTGGTGAATGCGCTGCGCGACATCTCAGGGGCGCCGTTAGATGAACTGCTGCAGATGGTTAACGACGTGCTGGGGATCCGCGTTTCAAGGGCAACGCTGAATCGCTATCTCAAACCGGCCTCCGCGAAGCTAAAAGGGGGGCCGTTGCAGGGAATAAAAGCGCTGAAGGCTGGCATGCGGCCGCATACGCTGATGCTCCATCATCTGCCTTTATCCCTGCACATGGACGATGGGGGTGAACAACACCTGCTCTGGGCGCGCGAACCGGTGAGCGGCTGGTGCTATGCCCGGCTCTATGCGGGACTGTCGCCCCAGTTGCTCAATACCTGGACGCGGGCGCTGCTTGATGACTGTCCGGCTGATATACAATCTATTGAGACTTTTGGTTTTGAGCTGACGGAGGCTGCAAAAGATGTGGCTGTAAAAACGCATCCCCAAAAACACAACGCGCTTCAGGTAGCGGTGCCATTAGGCGATGTTATTCCTCGCGTGAATGATGAACCGGCGGGAGAAGTGTTGATCGCGCTGTGCGAGTTTTATAACCGGGGCAAAACGCAGAAAAAGCTGGGAGAGAGTACGCCGCAGGCGTTTCTGGAAGCGCTGCGGCGTAGGGACTAGAGAATTTCGAGCACATCTTCCGGCGGACGGCCAATGCGCGCCTTGCCGTTCGCCACCACAATCGGGCGCTCAATCAGCTTTGGATTGTCGACCATCGCCTGTACCAGCTCAGCCTCGGTGAGGCGGTTGTCATCCAGATTAAGCGATTTATACAGATCCTCTTTCTGACGCATCAGTTCGCGCGCGCTGCCCATCCCCAGCATGTGCAGCAGCTCGCGGATCGTCTGCGCGTCCGGCGGCGTCTCCAGATACAGCACCACTTCCGGGTCGATGCCGTTAGATTTCAGCAGGCTGAGGGTGTCGCGGCTCTTGGAGCAGCGAGGGTTATGGTAAATTTGTACCGCGTCTGTCATGACTTCTCCTTTATTACATCTTCTCGTACGGCTTAAAGCGTTGTTGCAGGCCGCGCAGCTGGTCGATACGCGCGTCGTAGCGGGCCTGCTGCAGGCTGCCGAGCTTCACCTGCGAGCTGGCGCTGCTGAGCAGGGAAATAGCCTGATCGAGACGGCCCGCCAGCGCCAGCCCTTCAGCACGCGCCGCCAGTTCCTGATCGCGGTTACCCAGTTGCCCCTGTGCCTGAGCGAGCAGCTCCCAGCCGTTCTGGTCGTCTTTATTGTTAAACGTGTAGCGGTTCAGAATGGTTACGGCCTGCGCAGGCTGACCGCCCTGCAAGTAAGCGTTCGCCAGGTTAAGCTGCAGCACCGGGTTGGTCCGTATGTCTTTCGCCCCTTTCAGGCGGTTAATCGCATCAGTGGCTTTTTTCTGCCCCAGATCGATATCCGTCGAGAGATCGAGATACCACGGATTGTTCGGGTCGGCTGCCAGCAGCGGCTGCAGCGCTTTACGCGCCTCGTCGTATTTACTGGCTTCCATCGCCTGTAGCGCCTGACCATACTGCGCGGCATTTTTTTCCCGCACGTTGCCTTTCGCCAGGGTATCCAGCAGATCGCTGGTGAGCTGGTTACGTCCGGAGTTGTACATGCCGAGCGTTCTTACTTTCGCCATGTAGAAGTCCTGCGAAGACTGCACGACCACCGGGCGCATCTGGTTGGCACGGTTGCGTGCGTCCGAGAGACGGCTTTCCGGCAGCGGGTGGGTGAGCAAAATTTCCGGCGGACGGGAAGAATACCGTGCCTGGTCGAGCAGTTTTTCCAGGAAGCTCGGCATGGCCTGCGGGTCAAAGCCGGAGCGCTGTAAAACCTGAATGCCGATGCGGTCAGCTTCCTGCTCGTTTTGCTGGGTGAAGCTGATCATCCCCTGACGCGTTCCTGCAAGCGTACCGGTCAGGGCCGCCATCCCGGCCTGCGGGCTGGCCATCGCCAGCAGAATAGAGCCCAGTGCGCCCACCCAGGTGAGCGGGGCGTTACGCTTCTGGTCTTCCATTGCACGCGCGAGGTGGCGCTGGGTAACGTGCGAAATTTCGTGCGCCATTACCGAAGCCAGCTGGCTTTCGTTGTCTGAGTAACGGAATAACGCCGAATGCAGCACCACGTTTCCGCCGAAGAAGGCGAAGGCGTTGATTTCGTCGTTATTAATCAAATAGAAGTGGAAGGGCGTTTTTACCGAGTCGGCGTGCGCCACCAGGCGCATCCCCAGCCCGTTAATGTACTGCACCAGCAAAGGGTCGTTGATCAGCGGGGCGCTACCGCGCAGCTGGCGCACATAGTAATCACCCATCTGCATCTCTTGCCCGATAGAGAGCGTGCTTCCTGCCGTGGTGCCCATGTCCGGCAATGAATCGGACGAGTCAGCGAAAGCGGGCAACACCTGACCGACCGTCACTGCGGCAATCAGTGTTGCAACCAGTGTTTTTCTCAACTGCCTGAACATAACCACTGTCCTGTATGTTGGAGGTGCTAATTTGACCGATGAACCGGCATATCGTTCATCTCTGCTGCCCTGCGAGTGTAGCCGTGTTACCGCATGAAGAAAATCCCATTCATCAGGCTTTTGCGGATTGTGACAGGGATACAAAAAGCGAAAGTCTTTTTTGTGACAGTTAGATACAATTCACCGTCTCACTCCCGCCAATCGATTCAGGGAAGGGTTGTATGCTCGAAATGTTAATGCAGTGGTATCGGCGTCGGTTCAGTGACCCGGAAGCCATTGCTTTGCTGGTTATTCTGGTTGCCGGGTTCGGTATTCTGTTCTTCTTCAGCGGCCTGCTCGCCCCTCTGCTGGTGGCGATTGTGCTCGCATACCTGCTGGAGTGGCCAACGGCGCGCCTGGAACATATCGGCTGTTCGCGCCGCTGGGCAACGAGTATCGTGCTGGTGCTGTTTGTCGGTATTCTGCTGCTGATGGCATTTGTGGTGATGCCGGTTGCCTGGCAGCAGGGGATCTACCTGATCCGCGATATGCCCGGCATGTTGAATAAGCTGTCTGATTTCGCCGCCACGCTGCCGCGTCGTTACCCCGCGCTGATGGATGCGGGGATCATAGATGCGATGGCCGAAAACATGCGCGCCCGCATCATGACGATGGGCGATTCGGTGGTGAAATACTCTCTGGCCTCGCTGGTGGGTCTGCTGACGCTGGCCGTCTATCTTGTGCTCGTGCCGCTAATGGTGTTCTTCCTGGTCAAGGACAAAGAGCAGATGCTGAACGCGGTACGCCGGGTGCTGCCGCGCAATCGCGGGCTGGCCGGGCAGGTCTGGCAGGAGATGAACCAGCAGATCACCAACTACATTCGCGGCAAGGTGCTGGAGATGATAGTCGTGGGGGTCGCCACCTGGATTGGCTTCCTGATCTTCGGCCTGAACTACTCGCTGCTGCTGGCGGTGCTGGTCGGATTTTCGGTTCTGATCCCGTATATCGGCGCGTTTGTGGTAACCATTCCGGTGGTGGGCGTTGCGCTGTTCCAGTTTGGGCTGGGTACTGAGTTCTGGAGCTGCTTTGCGGTATATCTCATCATTCAGGGGCTGGACGGTAACCTGCTGGTGCCGGTGCTGTTCTCCGAGGCCGTGAACCTGCATCCGCTGGTGATTATCCTGTCGGTGGTGATTTTCGGCGGGCTGTGGGGGTTCTGGGGCGTGTTCTTTGCCATTCCGCTGGCGACGCTGATTAAAGCGGTGGTGCACGCGTGGCCGGATGTGCCTGCGGTGGAAGAGAAGTAGTTTTTGTGCGGCCTGATGCCCTCACCCGACCCTCTCCCGCAGGGAGAGGGGGAAAACACTAAAAACGGCAACCTGGGTTGCCGTTTTGCTGTTTATCAGGCGCTTTGTTTCAGCCAGTTCAACACCACGTCGTGGTGGTTGCTGGTTTTGAAGTCGTCAAACACATGTTCAACTTTACCGTCAGCGTCAATCAGGAAGCTGATGCGGTGAATGCCGTCGTAGGTTTTACCCATAAAGGTCTTTTCACCCCAGACGCCGAACTGCTCGCAGACCTGGTGGTCTTCGTCGGAAAGCAGCGTGAAGTTCAGCAGCTCTTTTTCCGCAAATCGTGACAGCTTTTCTGGTTTATCCGTGCTGATTCCCAGCACTTCCACGCCGACTTTCTTCAACTCGTCCATGTTGTCGCGTAAGCCGCAGGCCTGTACGGTGCAGCCGGGGGTCATGGCTTTCGGGTAGAAATAGACCAGAACACGCTGTCCCTGGAAGTCGGTCAAATTTACTTGCTCACCGTCTTGATCCGGTAAGCTAAATTTCGGTGCGATGTCACCGGCTTTCAGTGGATTCATTACTCAACTCCATCCTGTTCGTGCTGCGAATAATTGACGACGCTTATACTGCCCTGCGCGTTTAATTCTGTACAGAGGGCTTTGAACGCTTGCTCGATATTTGACGCATCCTGCGAGGCAGGGCTGTGTGCGGTAATTTGAATAAAGAGCGTGGGAACGGTGCTTTCGTCGCCCGGCTGCGTGCGGGAGACGAGTTCGGCAATGTTCATCTGATGGCTGTCGAACAGCGCGGTAAAGCGCTCAATCAGATGCGGAGAATCAGGGACTTCAACCTGCACCCAGACGGTCGCGGGCATGGCCGGACGCGGGCGCGCGGTGGTGCGCTTCATGACGATCAGCAAATCCAGCTCCGCGCCTTTCAGCGGCAGGGTGGATTCAATAAGGGTAATGGCATTCCATGTTCCGGACAGCAGCATGATAAACGTGAACTCTTCGCCGAGCATCGCCAGGCGGCTGTCTTCGATGTTACAGCCGCAGCTGCTCACGTGACGGGTGATGGTGTTCACGATACCCGGCCTGTCGGCACCCAGCGCGGTGATAACCAGGTAATGTTGTGATGAGGTTGTCAAACCTGTTCTTCCTTTGCATGGTTAAGTCTTCCTAAGGAAAGCATAAAAAAAACGTGCATACAACCGCCAGAGGGCCTCAGGTCGCTTGCTTTTATTACAGTTCCAAACGTACCATTGAGGCTCTTGTTCGCACAGAGGATGGCTCATGTTCACGGGAAGTATTGTCGCGCTTGTTACACCGATGGATGAAAAAGGTAATGTCTGCCGGTCCAGCATGAAAAAGCTGATTGATTACCATGTCGCCAATGGAACCTCGGCGATCGTTTCGGTAGGGACTACCGGTGAATCTGCAACGCTGAGCCACGAAGAGCACGGCGATGTGGTTATGCTGACCCTGGAACTGGCTGACGGACGTATTCCGGTCATTGCGGGGACAGGTGCTAATGCGACCGCAGAAGCGATCAGCCTGACCAAACGTTTTAACGACAGCGGCATCGTAGGCTGTCTGACGGTCACCCCTTACTACAACCGTCCTACTCAGGAAGGTTTGTTCCAGCACTTCAAAGCCATCGCTGAACATACTGACTTGCCACAAATTCTGTATAATGTGCCGTCCCGTACCGGCTGCGATATGCTGCCGGAAACCGTTGGTCGTCTCTCGGAAGTAAAAAATATTATCGGTATTAAAGAGGCGACAGGGAACTTAAGCCGCGTTCATCAGATCAAAGAGCTGGTTTCAGACGACTTTATCCTGTTGAGTGGTGATGATGCGACCTCGCTGGACTTTATGCAGCTTGGTGGTCATGGCGTGATCTCCGTAACGGCGAACGTTGCGGCGCGCGATATGGCTGAAATGTGCAAACTGGCCGCAGCCGGTCACTATAATGAAGCGCGTGTCATTAATCAGCGTCTGATGCCGTTGCACAATAAATTATTTGTCGAACCCAATCCGATCCCAGTGAAATGGGCGTGTAAGGAGTTGGGGCTTGTAGCATCCGATACGCTGCGTTTGCCAATGACACCGATTACCGACCACGGTCGCGACATCGTCAGGGCAGCGCTGAAGCATGCCGGTTTGCTGTAAAGTTTAGGGAGATTTGATGGCTTATTCAGTACAGAAGTCGCGCCTGGCGAAGGTTGCGAGTGTTTCGCTTGTTATGCTGCTCGCTGCCTGTAGTTCAGACTCGCGCTACAAGCGCCAGGTGAGCGGTGATGAATCCTATCTGGATGCGACCCCGCTTGCTGAACTTCATGCACCGGCTGGTATGATCCTGCCGATTCAAAACGGCGATTATAATATTCCCGTGACCAACGGCAGCGGCCTGGTTGGTAAAGCGCTTGATATTCGTCCGCCAGCACAGCCTCTGGCGCTGGTAAGCGGGGCGCGTACCCAGTTCACCGGTGATACGGCGTCTCTGCTGGTTGAAAGCGCGCGCGGAAGCAATCTGTGGCCACAGGTCGTCAGCGTTATTCAGGCGAAGAATTACACCATTGATAAGCGCGATGACGCCAGCCAGACGTTAACCACCGACTGGATCGAGTGGAACCGTCTTGATGAAGATCAGCAGTACCGTGGACGCTATCAGGTCTCCGTGAAACCACAGGGTTACCAGCAGGCAGTTAACGTTAAGCTGTTGAACCTGGAGCAGGCGGGTAAACCGGTTGCGGATGCCGCCTCTATGCAGCGTTACAGCACTGAAATGCTGAACGTGATCGCCGCAGGTCTGGATAAGACCGCTACCGATGCCGCGAACGCCGCGCAGAACCGTAACGGCGTCACGTACGACGTTCAGAGCGGCGCGGATGACACCGGCCTGCCAATGCTGGTGGTGCGTGCACCGTTTAACCAGACCTGGCAGCGCCTGCCAGCGACGCTGGAAAAAGTGGGCATGAAAGTGACCGACAGCACCCGTTCAACCGGCAGCATGACGGCGACCTATAAGCCGCTGTCCGACAGCGCGTGGCAGGAACTGGGCGCCAAAGATCCTCAGCTTGCCTCCGGTGATTACAAGATTCAGGTAGGTGACCTCGATAACCGCAGCAGCCTGCAGTTTATCGATCCAAAAGGTCACACGCTGACCCAGGCGCAGAACGATGCGCTGGTCGCTGTCTTCCAGGCAGCATTCAGCAAATAAATACGAGGGCGGGTTAATCCCGCCCTTTTTATTTTCGTGCTACGCAAACGTGTGCGTGGCATAATATACCCCGTTTTGAACGCAAATTATCACACCAGGAGTAATGAAGATGCAGAAGCAAGCTGAGTTGTATCGTGGCAAAGCGAAGACCGTATACAGCACGGAGAACCCGGATCTGTTGGTGCTCGAGTTCCGCAATGATACGTCAGCAGGGGATGGCGCACGCATTGAGCAGTTCGATCGTAAAGGCATGGTGAACAACAAGTTCAACCACTTCATTATGACCAAACTGGCCGAAGCGGGTATCCCGACCCAGATGGAAGCGTTGCTGTCCGATACGGAATGTCTGGTGAAAAAACTGGATATGGTTCCGGTTGAGTGCGTGATTCGTAACCGTGCGGCAGGCTCCCTGGTGAAGCGTCTGGGCATTGAAGAAGGTATTGAGCTGAATCCACCGCTGTTCGACCTGTTCCTGAAAAACGATGCCATGCACGACCCAATGGTCAACGAATCCTACTGCGAAACCTTCGGCTGGGTGAGCAAAGAGAACCTGGCGCGCATGCAGGAACTGACCTACAAAGCCAACGACGTGCTGAAAAAGCTGTTTGATGACGCGGGCCTGATCCTCGTCGACTTCAAGCTGGAGTTTGGTCTGTTCAAAGGTGAAGTGGTGCTGGGCGACGAGTTCTCCCCGGACGGCAGCCGCCTGTGGGATAAAGAAACCCTGGATAAAATGGACAAAGACCGTTTCCGTCAGAGCCTGGGTGGCCTGATTGAAGCGTACGAGGCGGTAGCTCACCGTTTAGGCGTTAAGCTCGACTAAGTTCCTCAGTTGCCAAAGGATGTTCGCATCCTTTGGCGTCTTACCTTTGTTTCCTATGGTAATCTTGCCGTTAACCGCCTACGATCATAGCTATTATTAATGGAATAGTTCGAGGTGGTTATGCGCTGGCAAGGGCGTCGTGAAAGTGACAATGTAGAAGACAGACGCAGTGATGGTGGCGGCGGTCCTTCAATGGGCGGGCCCGGCTTCCGCTTACCCAGCGGCAAGGGCGGTATCATCCTGCTGATTGTGGTGCTGGTCGCAGGTTACTACGGGGTCGACCTCACCGGTCTGATGACCGGTCAACCGCTGCAGCAGCAACAGCATTCTCAGCGCTCCATCAGCCCGAATGAAGATGAAGCGGCCAAATTTACCTCCGTTATTCTCGCCACAACTGAAGACACCTGGAGTCAGCAGTTCGAGAAGATGGGGCGCACCTACCAGCAGCCTAAGCTGGTGATGTACCGGGGCGCAACCCGCACCGGATGCGGTACCGGGCAATCTGTGATGGGGCCGTTCTACTGCCCGGCAGACGGCACCGTCTATATCGATCTCTCTTTTTACGATGACATGAAACGCAAGCTTGGCGCTGACGGTGATTTTGCTCAGGGCTACGTTATCGCGCATGAAGTCGGCCATCACGTGCAAAAGCTGCTGGGGATTGAGCCCAAAGTGCGCCAGCTTCAGCAGAACGCGTCTCAGGCCGAAGTGAACCGCCTTTCCGTCAAAATGGAACTGCAGGCGGACTGCTTCGCGGGCGTCTGGGGCCACAGCATGCAGCAGCAGGGCGTGCTGGAATCCGGGGATCTTGAAGAGGCATTAAACGCGGCTGAGGCCATCGGCGATGACCGTTTGCAGCAGCAGAGCCAGGGCCATGTCGTGCCGGACAGTTTCACTCACGGTACGTCACAGCAGCGCTACAGCTGGTTCAAGCGCGGCTTTGACAGCGGCGATCCGGCCCAGTGTAATACCTTCGGCAAAGCCATGTGATGGTGTCGTTTGAACATCTGACGCGCGAGCTTGAGCGTACCGGGCACCGCCGTCTGGTGGTGCTCACTGGCGATGAACAATGGACGTTGAGCCAGGCGGCTGGCCTGCGTGATGCCTTTCCGGGAGACTGGCTGTGGCTGGAGGAGAATCCCTCAAAAGCCGTTAGCGGGCTGCTGGGACGCGAATATCTGCACGCCGTTTTTGACGCGCGTGCCGGGTTTGATGTTTCAGCCTTTGCCGCACTCAGCGGGACGCTGCGCGCCGGAAGCCTGCTGGTGCTGCTGGTGCCGCCTCTCGCTGACTGGGCCGACAGGCCCGACGGCGATTCCGTGCGCTGGAGCGACAGCGCGGAACCCATCGCCACCCCGCGCTTCGTTCACCATTTTTGCCGGACCCTTGCCGCCGATGCGGATGCGATCGTCTGGCAACAGCATCGTCCTCTCTCTCTTCCCGCTGCGCCGGATTCGCCCGCCTGGCAGCCAGCCAGCGGCGAGCCGCAGCGCGAGCAGGCGGAGATCCTCGACGCGCTTCTGACCATGCCTGCGGGCGTCGCTGCCGTGACGGCACCGCGGGGGCGCGGAAAGTCAGCCCTGGCGGGGATGCTGCTCAACAGCATTCAGGGGAGTGCGGTGGTCACTGCACCGGCCAAAGGGGCAACGGATGTCATTGCGCGCTTCGCTGGCGAGCGTTTTCACTTTATGGCCCCGGATGTGCTGCTGGCCTCCACCACAGAAGCCGACTGGCTGATTGTTGATGAAGCCGCAGCCATCCCCGGCCCGCTGCTGGACAAGCTGGTGTCGCGCTTTCCCCGCGTGTTGCTGACCACCACTGTCCAGGGTTATGAAGGCACGGGCAGGGGGTTTCTGCTTAAGTTCTGCGCCCGGTTCAGCGGGCTGCGGCGTTATACCTTATCCACCCCCATTCGCTGGGCGGCCGGGTGTCCGCTTGAGCGGATAGTGGCGAATACGCTGCTGTTTGACGACGCGCTTATTGACCGCAAACCGGAAGGTGACGTGCGTATACGGTTGCTGGAGCCGCGGATGTGGGAGAGCGACCCGGCGCGCGTGGCAAGCGTGTATGAACTGCTGTGTGCCGCGCACTACCGGACGTCCCCGCTCGATTTACGCCGGATGATGGATGCCCCCGGCCAGCACTTTGCGGTTGCACACGCGGGTGCGGATATGGCGGGCGCGCTCTGGCTGGTGGAAGAGGGGGGATTGCCCCCCGATCTGAGCCGCGCGGTGTGGGCGGGCTTTCGTCGTCCTCGCGGGAACCTTGTGGCGCAGTCACTGGCGGCGCACGGCGGGTCGCCTCTCGCGGCGACGCTGAAGGGGCGGCGGATTAGCCGCATTGCGGTGCATCCCCACCGTCAACGGGAAGGCATCGGCCAGCGGCTTATTCGCAGCGTCAGCGGTGAAGATTATCTCTCGGTAAGCTTTGGCTATACCGACGAGCTGTGGCGTTTCTGGCGGCAGTGCGGCTTTGTGCTGGTGCGAATGGGCAGCCATCGGGAAGCCAGCAGCGGGTGCTACACGGCGATGGCCTTATTGCCGCATAGCGAGGCCGGGCACCGCCTGTGCGCGCAGGAGCACCAGCGCCTGTGTCGTGATATGCGCGTTCTTTCAGCCTGGAACGGTGAAAAGATCCCGGTGACCGATGCCTGGGAAACTACCCTTAATAGTGACGACTGGCTGGAGCTGGCGGGGTTTGCCTTTGCGCACCGGGCGTTTTCAACCTCGGTTGCTGCCCTGACGCGGCTGGTGTTAGCTACAGACATGCCGCTTCCGGCGCTGCGCGGGAAAATAGAGGGTAAGACGGAGGAGATGGGGCGAAAAGCGCTGCTGGCTAAACTGCGGAGTGAAACCGCGCAAGCGCTTGAGAGCCTTGATTATTCCCGCTGCCAGCAGCTGAAAGCCGACATTTTGCAATGGCAATTTTTTCAATGACTTCTTCAGTAAAGTGGCATGGTCATTACCCCGCAGAGGCGTAAAATCCTGCTCATCAATTAAGGAGACCGCCATGAAACACGACCATTTTGTTGTTCAAAGCCCTGACAAACCGGCTAAACAGTTACTGCTCCTGTTTCATGGCGTGGGCGATAATGCCGTCAATATGGGACAGATTGGCCGCTGGTTTGCGCCCGTTTTTCCGGAAGCATTGATCGTCAGCATCGGCGGCGTGGAGCCGTGCGGTCCAGACGGACGGCAGTGGTTCCCGGTTCAGGGCGTGACGGAGGAGAACCGTCAGGCGCGAATTGATGCGATCATGCCCACGTTTATCGACATCGTGCGCTACTGGCAGCAGCAGAGCGGCGTAGGCGCTGACGCAACGGCGCTGATTGGCTTCTCGCAGGGGTCAATCATGTCGCTGGAAAGCGTAAAAGCGCAGCCCGGTCTGGCTTCTCGCGTCATCGCCTTTAACGGGCGTTATGCAACGCTACCGACAAGCGCGACCACGCAGACCACCATCCATCTCATTCACGGTGGTGAAGATCGGGTGATTGAGCTTTCGCATGCGGTAGCTGCCGATGAAGCGCTGGTGCGCGAGGGCGGGGATGTGACGCTGGATATTGTTGACGATCTGGGCCACGCGATCGACGACCGCAGCATGCAGTTTGCGCTCGACCATCTGCGCTATACCGTGCCGAAGCACTATTTTGATGAAGCGCTCAGCGGCGGCAAGCCAAATGATGATGATATTGTTGAGTTTATGTGAGGTTATCCCCTCTCCACAGGAGAGGGGATACAGACCGATTACTTCTTCTGGTCTTTCTTCGGCCAGTCGTCGTCATCGTCCCACTTGTCGTTAAAATCACGGTGCGGCGGGAGATCCGGCTTATTCGCGAGAAACTTTTTGTGGTCAACGCGCTTAAGGTCTTTAATCACGTTCAGCAGTACGCCGACCAGAAACACCAGCACCAGAATCCACCAGTACTTTGCAAGCCAATCCATTCGCTATTCCTCTCTGAGCGCTCGTCAGGCGACGAGTTGCTCCATAATACGTTGATACATGCGGGCCAGAAGTTGTAAATCGGCTGCGTTCACACACTCGTTGATTTTGTGAATCGTCGCGTTAACCGGACCCAGTTCGACAACCTGTGCACCCATGCGGGCGATAAAGCGTCCGTCTGAGGTGCCGCCCGTCGTCAGCAGCTGCGGCTTAATTTCATTATAGTGCTCAATGGCGTTCACCACCGCATCCACCAGCTTGCCGCGCTGCGTCAGGAACGGCTGGCCGGAAAGCCACCAGTCAACGGTGTAGCGCAGGTTGTATTTTTCCAGCAGAGCGACAACGCGCGCTTTGATCGTCTCGTCGGTCAGTTCGGTACTGAAGCGGAAGTTGAACTGGACGAAGAAATCTCCCGGGATGACGTTGTTGCTGCCGGTTCCGGCCTTGACGTTGGCGATCTGCATGCTGGTCGGCGGGAAGAACTCGTTGCCTTTATCCCACTCGATGCCTACCAGTTCGTTCAGCATTGGCGCGGCGCGGTGGACCGGGTTATCGGCCAGATGTGGGTAGGCCACATGCCCCTGAACCCCATGTATGGTCAGGTTACAGGTCAGCGAGCCGCGGCGACCATTTTTGACGACATCCCCCACCACTTCGGTACTGGACGGCTCACCGACCAGACAGTAGTCAAGACGTTCATTGCGCGCCATCAGCGCCTCAACGACCTTCACGGTACCGTTATGGGCGCTGGCTTCTTCATCGGAGGTGATCAAGAACGCGAGACGGTTTTTGTGGTTCGGATGCTGAGCCACAAAGCGCTCTGCCGCCACAACCATCGCCGCCAGCGAGCCTTTCATGTCTGCCGCGCCGCGGCCGAAGAGCATGCCATCGCGGATGGTCGGCTCAAACGGCGGATTAATCCAGCGATCAGCGTCACCCGCGGGAACGACGTCAGTGTGCCCGGCAAAGGCCAGCGTTTCGCCCTGGCCACGCCACGCCCAGAAGTTCTGGGTGTCGCCAAAATCCATGCGCTCAACGGTAAAACCGATGGCGCGCAGGCGCTCAATCATTAATGCCTGACAACCTGCGTCGTCCGGGCTAAGGGAGGGACGGCGAATAAGCTGTTGAGTCAGCTCAATGACCGGGCATGACATACACTACACCTCTACGAAAAAGTCAGAATAAAGGGTTTCACTGAAACCCAGCAGCATAGGCTGACCTGGCTTGCAGAGCAATGGGCGTTTGATAATTGCCGGCATGTCGAGCATCAACTTTGCCGCGCTGTCGGCGTCAACGATGCTGGCGCGCACGGATTCGTCCAGCTTACGCCAGGTGGTGCCGCGGGTGTTCAGCAGCGCTTCCCATCCCAGTTCGTTAATGGCGGTATGCAGAAATTCTGCATCAAGCCCGTCGGCACGATAATCGTGGAAGCGGTACTCGACGTTATTAGTTTCCAGCCAGCGGCGTGCTTTTTTGATGGTGTCGCAATTTTTAATGCCGTACATCACAACCATGTTGAATCCTTTTGCTCTTATGGCGATTAAACGTTCAGTAAATTCGAAGATATATCTTTAGGTGGAATATAACACACTCAGGAATGCTCTGGATTTACACTTCTTCTTAATTCAACTCACACTTGTACGCTGAATATACTTTCACCATTTAAGCATAGATGTCCACCGTGTTTAAATTCTGAATAAACTCAGCGCGTAAAATAAAACTCACCCGTTCGTAGGGCTATTTCAAAATATTGCTGGCCGTCACACAAAATTTAAACTCCTCCGTTCATATTTATCATAAATCCCCAACGGTGGCGGGGTACAATCACAGCGATTGGTTAAACAGTCTTCACAATGATGATACGTTTTCGTAGAATGCGCATAATAATAAGAGAGGTTGTTATGATTGAACGTGAACTGGGGAACTGGAAAGATTTTATCGAAGGCATGCTTCGTAAATGACATTCAGTAAGAATTGCAAGAGCACTAAAATAAGTAAAATAACCATAGTGTGAATTAATCACACAATAAAAAGGCGGCCGATTAAGCCGCCTTTTTTATGACTGCGGGTTATTCCTGTCGCTCCCGGAGCGGGAAGCGACGACGCACCAGCACAAAGAACAGCGGCACAAAATAAATCGCCAGGATGGTGGCCGAAATCATCCCACCCATGACGCCGGTACCCACCGCATGCTGGCTGCTTGAGCCTGCACCCGTGCTGGTTGCCATCGGCAGTACGCCAAAAATAAACGCCAGTGAGGTCATCAGGATCGGACGTAGGCGCTGGCGGCAGGCGTGCAGCGTGGCGGCCATCAGCTCGTGGCCTTTGGCATTCATCTCGTTGGCAAACTCAACGATCAGAATGGCGTTTTTCGCCGACAAGCCGATCACCGTAAGTAGCCCCACCTGGAAGTAAACGTCGTTCTCCAGGCCGCGCATCCAGGTCGCCAGCAGCGCACCGATAACCCCAAGCGGCACCACCAGCATGACCGAGAACGGAACCGACCAGCTCTCATACAGCGCGGCAAGGCAGAGGAAGACCACCAGCAAAGAAAGCGCATAGAGGGCAGGGGCCTGCGCCCCGGAGAGGCGTTCCTGGTAAGACATGGCCGTCCATTCCAGACCAAAACCGGCGGGCAACTGCTGCACCAGTTTTTCCATGGTATCCATGGCGGTACCGGTGCTGACGCCCGGCGCGGCTTCCCCGACGATCTCAACCGCAGAATAGCCGTTATAGCGCTCCAGACGCGGCGAACCGCTCTCCCAGCGCGAGGTGGCAAAGGCGGAGAAGGGGACCATCCCGCCAGAATTATTACGTACAAACCAGCGATTAATATCATCCGGCAACATGCGGAACGGCGCGGCTGCCTGGACATACACTTTTTTCACGCGGCCGCGATCCATAAAGTCATTTACGTAGCTTGAGCCCCATGCGGTTTGCAGGGTGTCGTTGATATCCTCGATCGACACGCCCAGCGCCTGCGCCTTACGCTGGTCGATATCCACCTGAAGCTGCGGGCTGTCGTCAAGACCGTTGTGACGAACGCGGGTCAGGCCGGGATCTTTCCCTGCTAGTTCTAGCAGCTTATCGCGCGCGGCCATCAGAGCCGAGTGGCCCGCGCCGGCGTGATCCTGCAGCTCCATATCAAACCCGGCGGAACTGCCCAGGCCGCTGATCGCGGGCGGGCTGCTGGCAAAGACGCGCGCCTCTTTAATGCGGGCAAACGCTTTGGTCGCGCGTTCGATGATGGCGAACGAGGTTCCCGTTCTGGCATCGCGTTCGTCCCAGTCTTTCAGGCGGACAAACATGCGGGCGACGTTCTGCCCGTTCCCGCCCGGGCCGGAGCCGACGGTAGAGAAGACCGAAACAACGTTATTTTTCTCTTTGGTGAAGAAGTACTGCTCAACGTTCTGAACCACCTTCAGTGTCTGCTGCTGGGTGGATCCGCTCGGGAGCTGCACCGAGGTGATGAACATCCCCCGGTCCTCCTGCGGCAGGAACGAGGTGGGAAGATGCAAGAACAGCCACACCATGCCGCCCAGCAGCACAACGTAAATCATCATCCAGCGCAGGCTGCGGTGTAGCACTTTGCCGACGGCAGATTCATACCGCTCGGCGTTGCGGTTGAACATGCGGTTAAACCAGCCGAAGAACCCTTTCTGGCCGTGATGTTCCCCTTTGTGCAGCGGCTTAAGGAGGGTGGCGCAGAGCGCGGGAGTGAGGATCAGCGCCACCAGCACGGAGAGCACCATCGCCGAGACGATGGTAATTGAGAACTGACGGTAAATCGCCCCGGTTGTACCGCCAAAGAAGGCCATCGGGATAAAGACCGCCGACAGCACCATCGCGATACCGACCAACGCCCCCTGAATTTGTCCCATCGATTTACGCGTCGCCTGACGCGGGGAAAGCCCCTCTTCGCTCATGATGCGCTCGACGTTTTCGACCACCACGATGGCATCGTCCACCAGCAGGCCAATCGCCAGCACCATGGCAAACATCGTCAGGGTGTTGATGCTGTAGCCGAACGCGTAAAGCACCGCAAAGGTGCCCAGCAGCACCACCGGGACGGCAATGGTGGGGATCAGCGTGGCGCGGAAGTTTTGCAGGAACAGGTACATGACCAGGAACACCAGGGCGATCGCTTCCAGCAGGGTTTTGACTACGTCCTCAATCGAGGCTTTAACGAAGGAGGTGGTTTCATAGGCGACCTTGTACTCCAGCCCGTGCGGGAAATACTGCGACAGTTCGTCCAGACGGTCCAATACCAGCTTCGCCGTCGCCATTTCATTTGCGCCGGAGGCCAGCTTAATTCCCAGTCCAGAAGCCGGGTTGCCGTTAAAGCGGCTCAGGTAATCGTATTTCTCCGCACCCATTTCCACC
Organism: Enterobacter cloacae complex sp. P12RS; assembly: GCF_014895875.1. Classification (NCBI taxonomy): domain Bacteria; kingdom Pseudomonadati; phylum Pseudomonadota; class Gammaproteobacteria; order Enterobacterales; family Enterobacteriaceae; genus Enterobacter; species Enterobacter cloacae complex sp. P12RS. Next base: position 66,081 of record NZ_JADBQO010000010.1, on the reverse strand, counting down.
TTAGCAACGTCGCCCAGACGCACTTCTGAGCCATCCTGATTCACGCGCAGGGTGATGTTGCGGAACTGGTCCGGGGTCTGAAGCAGAGATTGCGAATTAATGGTGGCGTTCAGGGCCTGTTTATCGACGGAAGGCGTGCCTCCCAGTTGCCCCACGGCAATTTGGGCGTTCTGTGCTTTGATGGCGTCCGTCACGTCGGTCGCCGTCATCTGATAGCTGTTCAGCTTGTTGGGATCGAGCCAGATACGCATCGAGTACTGTGAGCCATAGGCGTCGATATCCCCCACGCCGTTAATACGGCTGAGCGGGTCCTGAATATTACTGGCGACGTAGTCCGCAATGTCCTGTTTATCCATTGAGCCATCGGTGGAGACAAACGCGATGGTCAGAATGTTGGTATCACCGGTTTTACGCACGGTGACGCCCTGGTTCTGCACGGCCTGGGGCAATTTACGCATGGCCGACTGCAGCTGGTTTTGTACCTGCTGTACCGCTTCGTCCGGGTCGGTGCCCGCCTCAAAGCTCAGGGTAACCGTGGCCTGTCCCGTGGCGCTGCTTTGGGAGGACATGTACATCAGGTTATCGAGACCCGTCATGTTCTGCTCGATAACCTGCGTCACGGTATTTTCCAGCGTTTGTGCGGACGCGCCGGGGTAGTTTGCTGTGACACGCACGTTAGGCGGTGCCAGATCGGGATATTGCTCAACGGGAAGAGAAGTAATCGCCAGGACACCTGTCAGACACAACAGGATGGCAAGCACCCAGGCAAAAATGGGGCGATCGATGAAAAAATTCGCCATGAAAGTGTGACCTCGTTTTGCTGCACGTCATTATTGTTTATTGCCCGCATCACTTTAGCGGTAAGGCCCAGGCCAAACGTGGAGAAATAAAGGAGATAATGTAAATTATCATGCGCTTTTCCCGGCGCTTCCCCCTTTACCATTATTTACCTGTTAACGGCGCGGGTGCGGGGAACGTCACGCTGACCTGCGTGCCGCCGTTTTGCGGCTGCGAGAAGTGCAGCATTCCGCCGAGCCGTTGCGCGCGTTCTCGCATAATGTTCAGCCCGTAGTGTCCCGGCGGCTCGCTGGCCTCGCCAATCCCGATGCCGTTGTCGCGAATGCTGACGCTGTGCGTGCCGTCCACGGCGGTCACGCAGCTGACGGTGATCTCGCTGGCCTGCGCGTGCTTAATCGCATTCAGGACGGCCTCCCGCACGATCTGCAGCAAATGCACCTGCTTCTGCGCGTCAAGCGCCAGGGTGGAGAGGCGGCAGTCGAGGTGCAGCTTCGCCTGCGTCTGGCTCTGCAGGGCATCGAGGGACTCCTGCAGCGCCGCGGGTAAATTCGCATGGTTTAGCGTCAGGCGGAAGGTGGTCAGCAGCTCGCGCAGCTGCTGCCAGGCGTTGTTCAGCTCGCGGGAGAAGTCGGTGATGATCGTCTGCGCGGAGGCATTTTCCGCCGGCACGGCGTGTTTAAGCAGCGTGAGCTGGATCCGCAGATAGGAGAGTACCTGCGCCAGCGAATCATGCAGCTCGCGGGCGATGGTGGCGCGCTCCTCCATCAGCAGCAGCTGCTGGTAATGCTTCTGCGCCTGGTTAAAGTACAGCCCACGTCCGAGCATGGTCGCCACGCTTCTCATCAGCGGAAGAGGAACGCTGCCCGTCTCGCTTTGCCAGCGCAGCTCGCCGTAGAGGGTATCCTGCATCAGCACCGGCAGGGTTTGCAGAGAAATGCCGCTCACCTCTGTTCCTTCACACAGCCGCCAGTCGTCGCTGGTGCGTAGCTCCAGGTAATTCATCTGCGTGTATTCATGCACAATCTGCAAAATATGCCGGAAGCACAGGCTGTCTATCTGCCCGGTATTCAGCGCCTGGGAGCATTTGAACAGCATGTCGAGCTGCTGGTGGGCTTCATGCAAATGCCGCGTCTTTTCCGCGACGGAGGCTTCGAGCGACCGATAGAGAGTATGTAGCTCGCCCGACATATGGTTGAAGGCGCGGGAGAGCTGGCCCAGCTCGTTGGGGAGCGCGGTGTCCGGCGCCGGGGTGGTAAATTCCCCTCGCTCAATGCGTTCGCTGGCGGCCACCAGGTTGTTCAGCGGCAACACCACCTGGCGACGGATGCGCCGCAGGGTAAACAGCGTCAGCAGCAGGATCCCGAGCGCGCCAGCCAGAGAGAGGAGGGTCACCGTCTGGATTTTATTTTCGGTGTAGTGCTGGAGGGCGAGCACAAAGGCATCAATGCGGCCGACAAAATCCTCAATGTGAGCGTCATACCATGCGCTGTCGCCGCGGGCGATGTGCTTGTCCATGTCCAGCCAGGCCACATGCAGCTGCTGATAGCGCGCCTTGACGTTGTCCGGGACGTACCAGCGGTTCAGCTTCTCCAGGGAAGGCGCGCTTAACGTTCGCTGCCAGTTCTCACGATGCGCCATAAGGGAGGGGCTGTTGCGCTGCATCTCGTAGCCGAGGCGGTAGCTCTGCATGCGCAGCGAGCCCGCAATGTTGATAGCTTCGGCGTCACGCTGGCTGCTGGCAAGCGTCAGCAGCGCGACGGTGCTGGTCAGCACGGACAGGGCAATGATCGAAAAGAAAGCCCAGGCAAGGCTTCCGGAAACGGGGCGTTTAACGGTCACGGAACGGATCTCTGCATAAAATGGCTCAGCCACAGGTCATGGGCAGTTGTACATTGCCTGATAACGCGGTGGCGAGCAAATAGCTTATTCATACTAAAGATAAGGTTATTGATCCAAAAGCCGCTTTGGGCATTAACCTGAAATCTGGCGAGAAGTAACGCGCCGCCTGAGCCGACGGACGACAAAGCGGGCTTCACGGGGTAGTATAAACAGACTCATTTAGCCGTGGAGCCCGTATGTCCCTGAACATTACCGTTATCAAAGACAAAATCCTTTCTGAAAATTACTTTGTCCTGCGTAACATCACTTACGATTTAACCCGTAAGAACGGTGACGTGATTCGCCACAAACGCGAAGTCTACGACCGGGGCAATGGCGCAACCATTCTGCTGTATAACCGTGAAAAGCAAAGCGTGGTGCTGATTCGCCAGTTTCGGGTCGCGACCTGGGTCAACGGCAATGCGGACGGACGCCTGATTGAAACCTGCGCCGGCCTGCTTGATGACGATGAGCCGGAAGTCTGCATCCGCAAGGAGGCCGTTGAGGAGACCGGTTTTGAAGTGGGCGAGGTGCAAAAAGTCTTTGAGCTTTTTATGTCCCCTGGCGGGGTGACCGAGCTGGTCCATTTCTTCATTGCGGAATACACCGATGCCCAGCGCACGCATCGCGGCGGCGGCGTGGAGGATGAAGACATTGAAGTGCTGGAAATGCCTTTCACCCAGGCCGTTGAGATGGTGAAAAGCGGCGAGATCCGCGACGGTAAAGCGGTGATCCTGTTGCAGTATCTGCAAACCAGCGGCTTAATGAATCCTAAACCGATGCCGTGATAACGTGTATTTCAGATAAATCTATCCGATAAATCCGATTGAGCCCGCCCGCCCTGGGCACGAAGATACGCCCCAGATTGACCTTTTCGTTTCCGGGGCTGTGCCATTCATGCGCTACTGCGTTTTGCTTTTCTTCTTTTTCTGCGTGCTACCCGCACCTCTGGTGTGGGCTGCGCCCGCGCAGCAGTCTTTTTCAGACTGGCAGGTTACCTGCAATAACCAGAATTTTTGTGTTGCCCGGAATACCGGCGAGCATCGCGGTCTGGTCATGACGCTGAGCCGTAGCGCAGGCGCGAAAACGGACGCCAGCCTGCGCATCGATCTCGGCGGGCTTTCGGCCCCGCCGGTTAAAGAGCCTGACATTGCCCCGCGCCTGCTGCTCGACAACGTTCCGTTAAAGCTCAATTCGCAGCACTGGCAGTTAACCCCCTGGCATCTCAAAACTGAAGATGCGGGTACCATCACCACGTTTCTGAAAAACATTCAGGAAGGGCAGGCGCTGACCCTGCGCGGGGGGAAGCAGACGATCTCGCTGGTCGGTCTGAAGGCGGCGCTGTTGTTTATCGACGCCCAGCAGAAGCGCGTGGGCAGCGAAACGGCATGGATTAAAAAAGGAGATAGCCCGCCGCTGAGCGTGCCTCCAGCACCGGCATTAAAAAAGGTGGCCGTGGTGAACCCGACGCCGACGCCGCTGACGCATAGCGAGCTGAACGATCTGCTGGATTATGGGACGTGGCGGATGAACAACAGCCAGTGCTCGCTGGATCCTAACCGTCGTGAAGTACGCGTCACTGCATTAACGGATGACAAAGCGCTGTTGATCGTCAGCTGTGAAGCGGGGGCCTATAACACGGTCGATCTGGCGTGGCAGGTCTCACGTAAAAAACCGTTCGCCGCCCGTAGCGTCAGGTTACGTCTGCCGTTCACCCCCTCCAGCCAGAGCAGCGACATGGAGCTGATGAACGCCCGCTTTGATGAGAAAACGCGCGAGTTGACGACGCTGGCGCTGGGACGCGGTATTGGAGACTGCGGGATCCAGACGCGCTGGCGTTTTGATGGCCAGCGCTTCCGCCTGGTGCGCTACGCGGAAGAGCCAAGCTGTGATAGCTGGAATGGGCCAGACGCCTGGCCCACGCTGTGGATCACTCGCTAGTTTTGCCGGATGGCGCTGTCGCACTACAACACGCTCAGCGCTTTCTCCACCACGTTCTCAACGGTAAAGCCGAAATACGGGAATAGTTTGTCGGCAGGAGCGGATTCACCGTAACCCCGCATGCCCACAATTGCCCCTTTCAGCCCCACGTACTTATACCAGTAGTCGGCAATACCCGCTTCCACCGCCACGCGCGCCGCAACGCTGGAAGGCAGCACCGATTCCCGATACGCCTCGTCCTGCGCGTCAAAAATATCCGTTGAAGGCAGAGATACCACGCGCACCGCGTGACCTTCGGCGGTCAGCTTCTCCGCCGCTTTCACCGTGATTTCCACCTCGGAACCGGTGGCAATCAGGATCACGTCCGGCTTACCGCCGCTGTCCTTGAGAATATAGCCGCCGCGGGCGATGTTTTTTACCTGCTCCGGCGTGCGCTCGATCTGCGCCAGGTTCTGGCGCGACAGGATCAGCGCCGTAGGTCCGTTATGACGCTCAACGGCCAGCTTCCAGCCCACCGCGGCTTCCACCTGGTCGCACGGACGCCAGGTGCTGAAGTTTGGCGTTAAGCGCAGGCTCGCCAGCTGCTCTACCGCCTGGTGCGTCGGACCATCCTCACCCAGCCCGATGGAGTCATGGGTGTAGACCATAATCTGCCGGGCCTTCATCAGCGCCGCCATACGCGCCGCGTTTCGGGCGTACTCGACGAACATCAGGAAGGTGGCGGTGTAAGGCACGAAGCCGCCGTGATGGGCGATGCCGTTGGCAATCGCGGTCATCCCGAACTCGCGCACGCCGTAGTGGATGTAGTTCCCGGCAATGTCTTCCTTCAGGGATTTAGAGCCTGACCAGATGGTCAGGTTGCTTGGCGCCAGATCCGCCGAGCCGCCGAGCAGCTCAGGCAGGAGAGGGCCAATCGCGTTCAGGGTATTTTGCGACGCCTTACGGGTAGCGATTTTCGCCGGGTTGGACTGCAGATTTTCTATCAGCGCCTGGGTTTTATCGTCCCAGTCTTCCGGCAGGCCGCCGCTCATGCGGCGGGAAAACTCGGCGGCCAGCTCCGGGTGCGCTTTTTTGTAGGCGGCAAATTTTTCGTTCCAGGCCTGCTGCGCTTTTTCACCCGCTTCGCGCGCATCCCATGCTCTGTAGATCTCTTTCGGGATCTCAAACGGCGGATATTTCCAGCCCAGTTTCTGGCGGGTTAACGCCACTTCCTCTTCGCCCAGCGCCGCGCCGTGCGCCTCTTCTTTGCCCGCTTTGTTCGGCGAGCCGAAGCCAATGGTGGTACGGCAGATAATCAGGGACGGTTTGTCCTTCACGCTCTGCGCTTCCTGAATCGCTTTTTTCACCGCTTCAGGATCGTGGCCGTCAATCTCGTGCACCACATGCCAGTGATAGGCCTCAAAGCGTTTTGCCGTGTCATCGGTAAACCAGCCCTCGGTTTCCCCGTCGATGGAGATGCCGTTGTGGTCATAGAAGCCAATCAGCTTGCCGAGCCCCAGCGTGCCCGCCAGCGAGCAGACCTCGTGGGAGATCCCCTCCATCAGGCAGCCGTCGCCCATAAAGACATAGGTGTAGTGATCGACAATCTCGTGGTCGGGCTGGTTGAACTGCGCGGCCAGCGTACGCTCGGCAATTGCCAGGCCGACGGCATTCGCCAGCCCCTGGCCCAGCGGGCCGGTGGTCGTTTCCACGCCCGGTGTATAGCCGATCTCCGGGTGGCCCGGCGTTTTGGAGTGCAGCTGGCGGAAGTTTTTTAACTCCTCAAGCGGCAGATCGTAGCCAGAAAGGTGCAGCAGGCTGTAGAGCAGCATCGAGGCGTGGCCGTTGGAGAGAATAAAACGGTCGCGGTCGTACCAGGTTGGGTCAGTGGGGTTGTGCTTCAGGAAGTCGTTCCACAGCACTTCGGCAATATCGGCCATCCCCATCGGGGCGCCAGGGTGGCCGGAATTGGCTTTTTGTACGGCATCCATGCTGAGGGCGCGAATGGCGTTAGCGAGCTCTTTACGGGACATAGTTCACTCCGTGGCAAGGTTAAAGTTTGGCGGCGAGAAGATCTTCGAGTTTTCGCTGGTCGACGGCGAACTGGCGGATGCCGTCCGCCAGTTTTTCCACGGCCATAGGGTCCTGATTATGCTCCCAGCGGAACTCCGCTTCGGTCATGGCTTTCGGTTTTGGCAGTACGGTAGAGGTCGGCACCAGCTTGCGGATCACCGTTTCGTCGCTCTCCTGCAGCTTTTTCAGCAGATCAGGGGAGATAGTCAGACGGTCGCACCCTGCGAGCGCCAGGATCTGCTCGGTGCGGCGGAAGCTGGCACCCATCACGATGGTTTCGTAGCGGTGCTGCTTGTAATAATCGTAGATATTACGCACCGACTTCACGCCCGGATCCTCTTCCACCACGTACGGGTCCATCGGCTGTTTCGCCTGATACCAGTCGTAGATGCGCCCGACAAACGGCGAGATCAGGAACACGCCCGCTTCGGCACAGGCGCGCGCCTGAGCAAAGGAGAACAGCAGCGTCAGGTTGCAGTGGATCCCCTCTTTTTCCAGAACCTCTGCCGCGCGGATGCCTTCCCATGTGGACGCGAGCTTGATCAGAATGCGTGACTTATCGATCCCCTGTTCCTGGTAGAGCTCCACCAGGCGGCGCGCTTTGTTAATACTCTTTTCCTGATCGAATGAGAGGCGGGCATCTACTTCGGTCGACACGCGCCCCGGAATGCTTTTCAGAATTTCCGCACCAAAATTAACCGCCAGCTTGTCGCTGGCTTCAGCAACCTGCTGCTCCTGCGTTTTCCCGCGCTGTTTACCGTAGGTAATCGCGTCGTCAATCAGATGACTAAAGTGGGCAAGCCCCGCCGCTTTCAGAAGCAGCGAAGGGTTGGTGGTCGCGTCCTCTGGCTGATAGTGGCGAATCGACTCGATATCGCCGCTGTCTGCAACCACGGTGGTGAATTGTTTGATGCCGTCTAGCTGGTTCATAAATAATTACTCCTTGGAAATAAAAGAGTTAGATGAGTGCGTTAGTTCACACTTCTGAGAAAATCATGATGGACTTAACAAAAAAGCATAGCAGACGGGGCAGGCATTGCTTTTGAGACGGGTAACATGGCTGTTATAAATTGATAACAATTTTTAATGTGTGATGGTGAGAGTTTGGCAGCCTTCAAAGTTTATGCGCTGCTCAGCGGCGATACTATCTGACCGATACGTAAAAGGAATAACAAGATGGACGATCAGTTAAAACAGAGTGCCCTCGATTTTCACGAGTTCCCTGTCCCCGGTAAAATTCAGGTCTCCCCAACCAAGCCGCTGGCGACCCAGCGCGATCTGGCGCTGGCCTACTCGCCGGGCGTGGCTGCGCCGTGTCTGGAGATCGAAAAAGATCCGCTGGCGGCCTACAAATACACCGCGCGCGGCAACCTTGTCGCCGTTATCTCTAACGGTACGGCGGTGCTGGGCCTGGGTAACATTGGTGCCCTGGCCGGTAAACCGGTGATGGAAGGGAAGGGCGTACTGTTTAAGAAATTCGCCGGTATCGACGTGTTCGATATCGAAGTGGACGAACTCGATCCCGATAAGTTCATCAACGTGGTGGCCGCGCTGGAGCCGACCTTCGGCGGGATCAACCTGGAAGACATCAAAGCGCCGGAATGTTTCTATATCGAGCAGAAGTTGCGCGAGCGTATGAACATTCCCGTGTTCCATGACGACCAGCACGGCACGGCGATTATCAGCACCGCTGCCATTCTCAACGGCCTGCGCGTGGTGGAGAAAAATCTGTCTGACGTGCGCATGGTGGTCTCCGGCGCGGGCGCGGCGGCCATCGCCTGTATGAACCTGCTGGTGGCGTTGGGCATGCAGAAACACAATATCGTGGTCTGCGACTCTAAGGGCGTTATCTACAAAGACCGCGAGCCGAACATGGCGGAAACCAAAGCGGCGTATGCCGTGGAAGATGACGGCAAGCGCACGCTTGAGGACGTGATTGACGGCGCGGATATCTTCCTCGGCTGTTCAGGCCCGAAAGTGCTGACCCAGGAAATGGTGCAGAAAATGGCACGCGCGCCGATGATCCTGGCGCTGGCGAACCCGGAACCGGAAATCCTGCCGCCGCTGGCGAAAGCGGTGCGCGAAGACGCCATTATCTGTACCGGCCGTTCGGACTACCCGAACCAGGTGAACAACGTGCTCTGCTTCCCGTTCATCTTCCGCGGGGCGCTGGACGTTGGCGCAACGGCGATCAACGAAGAGATGAAGCTGGCCGCCGTTCACGCCATCGCCGAGCTGGCGCACGCTGAGCAGAGCGAAGTGGTCGCCTCCGCGTACGGGGATCAAGATCTGAGCTTTGGCCCGGACTACATCATTCCAAAACCGTTCGATCCGCGCCTGATTGTCAAAATTGCGCCAGCCGTTGCCAAAGCGGCGATGAACTCCGGCGTGGCGACGCGTCCGATTCAGGATTTCGACGCGTACGTCGATAAACTCACCGAGTTTGTCTACAAAACCAACCTGTTTATGAAGCCTATCTTCTCTCAGGCTCGCGCAGACGCGAAGCGCGTGGTGCTGGCGGAAGGGGAAGAGGCGCGCGTGCTGCACGCCACGCAGGAGCTGATCACCTTAGGGCTGGCGAAGCCGATCCTGATTGGTCGTCCGAGCGTGATCGAGATGCGCATTCAGAAGCTGGGCCTGCAGATTAAGCCGGGCGTGGACTTCGAGATCGTTAACAACGAATCCGATCCGCGCTTCAAGGAGTACTGGAACGAATATTACGCGATCATGAAGCGTCGCGGGATCACCCAGGAGCAGGCGCAGCGGGCGGTGATCAGCAATACTACGGTTATCGGCGCGATCATGGTCCATCGCGGCGAAGCGGATGCGCTGATCTGCGGCACCATCGGCGATTACCACGAGCACTTTAGCGTGGTGCAGGAGATCTTTGGCTATCGCGACGGCGTGCACACCGCCGGGGCGATGAACGCGCTGCTGCTGCCGAGCGGCAACACCTTTATTGCCGATACCTACGTGAACGACGATCCAACCCCGGACGAGCTGGCGGAGATCACCGTGATGGCCGCCGAGACCGTGCGTCGCTTTGGTATTGAGCCGAAGGTGGCGCTGCTGTCGCACTCAAACTTTGGTTCGTCTAAATCCGCGGCGGCGTGCAAAATGCGCCAGACTCTGGAACTGGTGCGCGAGCGTGCGCCGGAGTTGATGATTGACGGGGAAATGCACGGTGATGCCGCGCTGGTGGAGAGCATCCGCAACGAACGTATGCCGGACAGCCCGCTGAAGGGATCGGCGAACATCCTGATTATGCCGAACGTGGAAGCGGCGCGTATCAGCTACAACCTGCTGCGCGTCTCCAGCTCTGAAGGGGTGACCGTAGGACCGGTGCTGATGGGCGTGGCAAAACCGGTGCACGTGTTAACGCCGATTGCCTCCGTGCGTCGTATCGTGAACATGGTGGCGCTGGCGGTGGTTGAGGCGCAGACGCAGCCGCTGTAAGGGCGCGTGTGCTTACCCGACCTGGGGATTGAGTAGGCCGGATAAGCGCAGCGCCATCCGGCAGTTAAATCCAGTCGCGTACTTTAAGGAACTCACTCAAGGCAGCCTCCGGGCTGCCTTCTTTTGGCTCGTAGCTGTACTCCCAGCGCACCAGCGGCGGCATCGACATCAGAATCGACTCCGTGCGTCCGCCGGTCTGCAGGCCGAACAGCGTCCCGCGATCCCACACCAGGTTGAACTCCACGTACCGCCCGCGACGATAAAGCTGGAACTCACGCTCGCGCACGCCGTAGTCGGTGTTTTTACGGCGTTCGACAATCGGCAGGTACGCGTCGGTGAACCCTTCACCCACCGCGCGCATAAAGCTAAATGCCGTATCAAAATCCGGCGTGTTGAGATCGTCAAAGAACAGCCCGCCGATGCCGCGCTGCTCGTCGCGGTGCTTCAGATAAAAGTAGTCGTCGCACCACTTTTTATATTTCGGGTAAACGTCTTCGCCAAACGGCAGGCAAAGGTCCCGCGCGGTGGTGTGCCAGTGCACGGCATCCTCTTCGAAGCCGTAGTAGGGCGTCATGTCGAAACCGCCGCCAAACCACCAGACCGGATCGGCTCCTGGCTTCTCCGCGATGAAAAAGCGGACGTTGGCGTGGCTGGTCGGAACAAACGGGTTATGCGGGTGGATCACCAGCGAGACGCCCATCGCTTCGAAGCTGCGGCCCGCCAGCTCAGGGCGGTGCGCGGTAGCGGACGCGGGCATGGCGTCGCCGTGAACGTGGGAAAAATTCACGCCCGCCTGTTCGAAGATGCCGCCGTTACGCAGCACGCGGCTGCGCCCGCCGCCGCCCGCTTCGCGCTGCCAGCTATCTTCCTGGAATTCACCGCCGTCTGCGGCGGCCAGTTTCCGGCAAATCTCATCCTGCAGCTGCAGCAGGAACGTTTTGACCAGCTGTGCATTAGGTTTCATCAGCGTTTCCTGGAGTGCGCTTTCTGGTTATCGAACCAGTTGAAGTAACTGATAATGCCGGAGGCGATGGCGTTGGCGATCTTCTGGCGAAACGCCGTGGTGCCGAGCAGGCGCTCTTCTTCCGGATTGGTAATAAAGGACGTTTCCACCAGCACGGACGGGATGGACGGTGACTTCAGCACCACAAACGCCGCCTGTTCCGTGCTTTTACTGTGCAGACGGTGCACCGGCTTAATCCGCTTGAGGATATGCGAGCCGAGCGTCAGGCTGTTTTTGATGGTGTCCGTTTGCACGAGATCGAACAGCACCTGCTGCAACAGATGATCTTTATCCGTGGCTTTCTTCCCGGCTACTTCATCCGCCCGGTTTTCGCGATCGGAAAGGTATTTCGCCATGGCGCTACTGGCGCCGCGGTTGGAGAGGGCAAACACCGACGCGCCCGCGGCGGAAGGGTTTGTGAAGCCATCCGCGTGAATGGACATAAACAGGTCGGCGCCGTGCTTGTGGGCAATTTCCACGCGGTCATACAGCGGAATGAACGTGTCGCCCGTACGCGTCAGGCGGGCGTCAATGCCGTTGCTGCGTAAAATCAATCGCACATTTTTTGCAATTGCCAGCACGACGTGTTTTTCTTTCGAACCGTTTCTGCCGATGGCGCCGGTATCAATACCGCCGTGGCCCGGATCGAGCATCACCAGACGCTTTGCGCCCGGCTTTTTGGTTTTCGGTTTGCTGTGTCCGTTACTGGTTTTGAGCGTGCTCTCGTCTTTTGCCTGAACCTGCTTAGCGATGCCCGTTAACGTTAAGGCCGCCAGCCCCGCTTTGAGAACCTGACGACGCGATGTGAGTGCTTTTAATGGTTTGAATGTGCTCATGCGGCCTGAATACTGAAAAATGGGGTCCTGGTGTTATATCGTATCGTGTTTCCCGTTACGACAGTCCTTATTGAGAATTGTTTTACTTTTCATTTCAATACGTGACAAAGTGACATTATGCCAAATTTTGGCGAGATTTTCCCCGGTTATTGGCTAAACGCCCCGTTCACGCCATAATCACTGTTTTTAAACCCGAAAAGGCGGTTAATACCATGGAGATACGCGTTTTTCGCCAGGAAGATTTCGAAGAGGTGATCACCCTTTGGGAGCGCTGCGATCTGCTGCGTCCGTGGAACGATCCGGAAATGGATATCGAACGTAAGGTGAATCACGACGTTAGCCTGTTTCTGGTCGCGGAAGTGAACGGCGAGGTGGTCGGGACGGTAATGGGCGGCTACGACGGCCACCGCGGCTCGGCCTATTATCTGGGCGTCCACCCGGAATACCGGGCGCGCGGCATCGCCAACGCGCTGCTCAATCGTCTGGAAAAGAAACTCATCGCCCGCGGCTGCCCGAAAATCCAGATCATGGTGCGGGAAGATAACGACGTGGTGCTGGGCATGTATGAGCGTCTGGGCTACGAGCACGCCGACGTGCTGACGCTGGGTAAGCGCCTGATCGAAGATGAAGAGTACTGAGATCCACCCGGCTGACTATGACGCGCAGGGCCGCGTCAGGCTGCCGTTTTTATTCTGGTGCGTTTTGCTCCTCCAGGCCCGTACCTGGGTACTGTTTGTGATGGCCGGTGCGTCGCGCGGGCAGGGCGATACGCTGCTGAATCTCTTTTATCCCGACCACGATGCCTTCTGGCTCGGCTTACTGCCGGGTGTACCGGCGGTGTTGGCTTTTTTGTGCAGTGGTCGACGGCATGTAATCCCGCGTCTGTGGCGTGCGCTTCGCTGGCTGCTGATCCTCGCCCAGATTGCGCTGCTGTTCTGGCAACCCGTGCTCTGGTGGCTGGGTGAACCGCTTTCCGGTATCGGCATCGCGCTGGTGGTGGCGGATATTGTGGCGCTGATGTGGCTGCTGACGAATCCCCGCTTACGCGCCTGTTTTACGCAAGAGTCAGATTAGCGCGGCACTTTTTGCCGATGCCGCACTCCAACAAGCGTTGATTTAATTAGAAAGGACGTTTCAATGAAATCGCTGCGTTTACTTTTATGCGCTCTCCCGCTGGCGTTAACCGGCTGTTCGACGCTCTCCTCCATTAACTGGTCCGCCGCGTATCCGTGGAACTGGTTTGGCTCTTCCACCGAAGTGACCGAGCAGGGCGTAGGAAAAATTACCGCGTCAACGGCGCTCGATCAGGACGCCATTCAGGATGCCCTGAGCAGTGACTATCGCCTGCGTAGCGGGATGAAAACCGAGAATGGCAACATTGTGCGTTACTTTGAAGCGCTGAAGGGCGACAAGCTGGCGCTGGTGATTAACGGTGATAAAGGGACGGTGAACCGCATTGCCGTGCTGGACGAAGATATTCCGACCGCCAGCGGCGTAAAGGTGGGCACCCCGTTTAGCGATCTTTATAAACAGGCCTTTGGCAACTGCAGCAGCGCTCCTTCAGACGATGGCGTGGCGGTGGAATGTAAGGCGGAAGGCAGCCAGCACATCAGCTATGTCTTCACCGGAACCTGGAGCGGTCCGGAAGGATTGATGCCCTCTGACGACACGCTGAAGAGCTGGAAAGTGAGCAAAATACACTGGAAGCAGTAATTTGCGCCTGAACAAACCGCCTCGCTGAAATCCGGGTATAATAGCCGCCATCAATGCCACGCTGACGTGGCATTTTTATTTCAGGAGGAGCGATGTCTCAGGTTCAGAGTGGCATTTTGCCAGAACATTGCCGCGCGGCGATTTGGATTGAAGCCAATGTTAAAGGGGACGTGGATGCCCTGCGTGCGGCCAGTAAAGTTTTCGTTGATAAACTGGCCACCTTCCAGGCCAAATTCCCGGACGCCCATCTGGGTGCAGTTGTCGCTTTCGGCAATAACGTCTGGCGTCAGCTGAGCGGCGGCGAAGGCGCGGAAGAGCTGAAGGATTTTATCCCTTATGGCAAAGGCCTGGCGCCAGCCACCCAATACGACGTGCTGATCCACATCCTCTCTCTGCGCCACGACGTGAACTTCTCCGTTGCTCAGGCGGCGGTTGAAGCGTTTGGCGACAGCATCGACGTGCAGGAAGAGGTTCACGGCTTCCGCTGGGTGGAAGAGCGCGATCTGAGCGGCTTCGTTGACGGCACCGAAAACCCGGCGGGTGAAGAGGTTCGTCGCGACGTGGCGGTCATCAAAGACGGCGTGGACGCGGGCGGCAGCTACGTGTTCGTCCAGCGCTGGGAGCACAACCTCAAGCAGCTTAACCGCATGAGCGTGCACGACCAGGAGATGATGATTGGCCGCACCAAAGAAGCCAACGAAGAGATCGACGGCGATGCGCGCCCGGTGACCTCGCACCTGTCCCGCGTCGACCTTAAGGAAGACGGCAAGGGGCTCAAAATTGTTCGTCAGAGCCTGCCGTACGGCACGGCAAGCGGCACGCACGGCCTCTACTTCTGCGCCTACTGCGCGCGGCTGCACAATATTGAGCAGCAGCTGCTGAGCATGTTCGGTGACACTGACGGCAAGCGTGACGCCATGCTGCGCTTCACCCGCCCGGTAACCGGCGGCTACTATTTTGCGCCGTCCGTTGAGCGCCTGCTGGCGCTGTAAAACGCTCTCCATACGTAGGCCGGGTAAGCGTTAGCGCCACCCGGCAATTTTCCCCGCACCCTTATTCCCTTTTCTGCTTGTAAATCACCAAACGGTATATAAAACCGTTACTCCTTTCATCCCCGTTATAAATATTATGACTATAAGATAGTCATCACATTTATAAGGGTGCGCAATGGCCGTTACTGTACTGAAAAAAGGAACTCTGGCGCTGGCAGGTTTACTGCTGGTGGCCCAGGCGCAGGCGACCGAGCTGCTGAACAGCTCGTATGATGTCTCCCGCGAGCTGTTTGCCGCCCTTAACCCACCGTTCGAGCAGCAGTGGGCGAAAGAAAACAATGGCGATAAGCTGACCATCAAGCAGTCCCACGCCGGTTCATCCAAGCAGGCGCTGGCGATTTTGCAGGGGCTGAAAGCAGATGTCGTGACCTACAACCAGGTGACTGACGTGCAGATCCTGCACGACAAGGGCAAACTGCTCCCGGCTGACTGGCAGAGCCGCTTGCCAAACAATAGCTCGCCGTTCTACTCCACCATGGGCTTCCTGGTGCGTAAGGGCAACCCGAAGAACATCCACGACTGGAGCGACCTGGTGCGTTCCGACGTGAAGCTGATTTTCCCGAACCCAAAAACTTCAGGTAACGCGCGCTACACCTATTTAGCCGCGTGGGGCGCGGCAGACAAGGCTGACGGTAAGGATAAAGCGAAGACCGAGCAGTTCATGACCCAGTTCCTGAAAAACGTCGAAGTGTTTGATACCGGCGGCCGCGGCGCGACCACGACTTTCGCCGAGCGTGGTCTGGGCGACGTGCTGATCAGCTTCGAATCCGAAGTGAACAACATTCGCAAGCAGTACGAAGCGCAGGGCTTCGAGGTGGTTATTCCGAAAACCAACATCCTGGCTGAGTTCCCGGTGGCGTGGGTGGATAAAAACGTGCAGGCGAACGGCACCGAGAAAGCGGCAAAAGCCTATCTCAACTACCTGTACAGCCCGCAGGCGCAGGCCATCATCACCGATTACTACTACCGCGTGAACAATCCGGACGTAATGAACAAGCTGAAGGACAAATTCCCGCAGACCGCGCTGTTCCGCGTGGAAGATCATTTCGGCTCCTGGCCTGAGGTGATGAAAACGCACTTTGCCAGCGGCGGTGAGTTAGACAAACTGCTGGCGGCGGGGCGTAAGTAATGTTTGCAGTCTCGACTAAACGCGTGCTGCCGGGCTTTACCTTAAGCCTCGGGACCAGCCTGCTGTTCGTCTGCCTGATCCTGCTGTTGCCGCTCAGCGCGCTGGTGATGCAGCTTGCTCAGATGAGCTGGGCGCAGTACTGGGACGTGGTCACCAACCCGCAGGTGGTGGCGGCCTATAAGGTGACGCTGCTGTCGGCGTTTGTTGCCTCCATTTTTAACGGCGTGTTTGGCCTGCTGATGGCGTGGATCTTAACCCGCTATCGCTTCCCGGGCCGTACGCTGCTTGATGCCCTGATGGATCTGCCGTTTGCGCTGCCGACGGCGGTTGCGGGCTTAACCCTCGCGTCGCTCTTCTCCGTGAACGGGCTGTACGGCGAGTGGCTGGCGAAATTTGACATCAAGGTGACCTATACCTGGCTCGGGATCGCGGTGGCGATGGCCTTTACCAGCATCCCGTTTGTGGTGCGTACCGTGCAGCCGGTACTGGAAGAGCTGGGTCCGGAATACGAAGAAGCGGCGGAAACGCTGGGCGCCACGCGCTGGCAGAGCTTCCGCAAAGTGGTTCTGCCGGAGCTCTCTCCGGCGCTGATGGCAGGCGTCGCGCTGTCGTTTACCCGCAGTCTGGGTGAGTTCGGCGCGGTGATTTTTATCGCCGGGAACATCGCCTGGAAAACGGAAGTCACCTCGCTGATGATTTTCATCCGCCTGCAGGAGTTTGATTATCCGGCGGCGAGCGCGATTGCCTCGGTGATCCTGGCGGCCTCGCTGCTGCTGCTGTATTCGATTAACACTCTGCAAAGTCGCTTTGGTCGACGTGTGGTAGGTCACTGATGGCGGAAGTTACGCAATTGAAGCGATACGATGCGCCCCGCATCAACTGGGGTAAATGGTTTCTGATTGGCGTGGGCGTGCTGGTTTCCGCCCTCATTCTCGTCGTGCCGACGATTTATATCTTCGTCCAGGCGTTCAGCAAGGGGCTGATGCCCGCGCTGGAGAACCTGGCGAACCCGGACATGCTGCACGCAATCTGGCTGACGGTGCTGATTGCGCTGATCACCGTGCCGGTGAACCTGGTCTTCGGTACGCTGCTGGCCTGGCTGGTGACGCGCTTTAACTTCCCGGGACGTCAGCTGCTGCTGACCCTGCTGGATATTCCGTTTGCCGTGTCGCCTGTTGTTGCCGGTCTGGTTTACCTGCTCTTTTACGGCTCCAACGGCCCGCTGGGCGGCTGGCTGGATGAACATAACCTGCAGATCATGTTCGCCTGGCCGGGCATGGTGCTGGTGACGATCTTCGTGACCTGTCCGTTCGTGGTGCGTGAGCTGGTGCCGGTGATGTTAAGCCAGGGCAGCAATGAAGACGAAGCGGCCGTTCTGCTTGGCGCATCCGGCTGGCAGATGTTCCGCCGCGTGACGCTGCCGAACATCCGCTGGGCGCTGCTTTACGGCGTGGTGCTGACCAACGCCCGCGCCATCGGTGAGTTTGGTGCGGTGTCGGTGGTTTCCGGCTCGATTCGCGGTGAAACGCTGTCGCTGCCGCTGCAGATTGAACTCCTGCAGCAGGACTACAACACCATCGGCTCGTTTACTGCCGCAGCGTTGCTGACGCTGATGGCCATTTTGACCCTGTTTTTGAAGAGTATGGTGCAGTGGCGTTTAGAGAATCAGGAAAAACGTCAGCATCAGGAGGGAATTCATGAGCATTGAGATTGCCAATATTAAGAAGTCTTTTGGTCGCACCCAGGTGCTGAATGATATCTCACTGGATATCCCTTCCGGACAAATGGTGGCGCTGCTGGGGCCGTCTGGCTCGGGCAAAACGACGCTGCTGCGGATCATCGCCGGGCTTGAGCACCAGACCAGCGGGCACATCCGCTTCCACGGCACCGACGTGAGCCGCCTGCACGCCCGCGATCGTAAAGTGGGTTTTGTCTTCCAGCATTACGCGCTGTTCCGCCACATGACCGTTTTCGACAATATCGCCTTTGGCCTGACGGTGCTGCCGCGTCGTGAACGCCCGGATGCAGCAACCATTAAGGCGAAAGTAACCAAACTGCTGGAGATGGTGCAGCTGGCGCATCTGGCGGACCGTTTCCCGGCGCAGCTTTCCGGCGGGCAGAAGCAGCGCGTGGCGCTGGCGCGCGCGCTGGCCGTTGAGCCGCAAATACTGCTGCTGGATGAACCCTTCGGCGCGCTGGATGCGCAGGTGCGCAAAGAGCTGCGTCGCTGGCTGCGCCAGCTGCATGAAGAGCTGAAATTCACCAGCGTCTTCGTGACCCACGATCAGGAAGAGGCGATGGAAGTCGCGGACCGCGTGGTGGTCATGAGCCAGGGCAACATCGAGCAGGTTGACGAGCCGGAACAGCTCTGGCGCGAGCCGGCGACCCGCTTCGTGCTGGAGTTTATGGGCGAGGTGAACCGCCTGCAGGGCACCATTCGCGGCGGTCAGTTCCACGTCGGCGCGCACCGCTGGCCGCTGGGCTACACCTCCGCGCATCAGGGGCCGGTCGATCTGTTCCTGCGCCCGTGGGAAGTGGACGTCAGCCGCCGCACCAGCCTGGATTCCCCGCTGCCGGTGCAGGTGCTGGAAGCTAGCCCTAAAGGTCACTACACCCAATTGGTGGTACAGCCGCTGGGCTGGTATACCGAGCCGCTGACCGTGGTCATGCGCGACGACGTACCGCCGCACCGGGGTGAGCGCCTGTTTGTCGGGCTGCAGCATGCGCGCATCTATAACGGTAAGGAGCGGATTGAGACGCGCGAGGATATTGCTCTGGCGGAGTCAGCCTGATAGGTTATTGAGTATGTTTTTCGCCCGGTGGCGTGATGCTTACCGGGCTTTTTATTGAGTAAAAATCGTGAATACACTCGAACACACCATCGGCAACACCCCTCTGGTCAAGCTTCAGCGCATGGGATGTGCCAACGGCAGCGAAATCTGGGTCAAACTCGAAGGCAATAACCCGGCAGGGTCGGTGAAAGACCGCGCGGCGCTGTCGATGATTGTCCAGGCTGAGAAACGCGGTGAAATTAAGCCAGGCGATGTGCTGATTGAAGCCACCAGCGGCAACACCGGTATCGCGCTGGCAATGATTGCGGCGCTGAAAGGCTACCGCATGAAGCTGCTGATGCCGGACAACATGAGCCAGGAGCGCCGCGCCGCGATGCGCGCCTACGGGGCCGAGCTGATTCTGGTAACCAAAGAGCAGGGGATGGAAGGGGCGCGAGACTTAGCGTTAGCAATGGCCCAGCGCGGCGAAGGTAAACTGCTCGATCAGTTCAATAACCCGGACAACCCGTACGCGCACTACACCACCACCGGGCCGGAAATCTGGCAGCAAACCGGCGGGCGCATCACCCATTTTGTCTCCAGCATGGGCACCACCGGCACCATTACCGGCGTGTCGCGTTTTTTGCGCGAGCAGGAGAAACCGGTCACCATTGTTGGTCTGCAGCCGGAAGAGGGGAGCAGTATTCCGGGCATTCGCCGCTGGCCTGCGGAGTATATGCCAGGCATCTTTAATGCGCAGCTGGTGGATCGGGTGCTGGATATTCATCAGCGCGAGGCGGAGAATACCATGCGTGAACTGGCCGTGCGTGAAGGCATCTTCTGCGGGGTCAGCTCGGGGGGCGCGGTAGCGGGGGCGTTGCGCGTGGCGCAGGCAAATCCCGGTGCGGTCGTGGTGGCGATTATCTGCGATCGCGGCGATCGCTATTTGTCTACCGGCGTCTTTGGTGAAGAGAGTTATTCGCAGGGGGCGGGGATTTAAGCGTCATGGAGATGATTCTATTCCGGGATAACACTCGGGCGCAGCAAACCGACATTGTCGCGGTGCAGTCGCAGGTGGTTTACGGCAGCGTGGGGAACAGCATTGCTGTGCCGAACATTCGAACCCACAGGCTGAACGTGACCGCCGTGCCGACGGTGCTGTTTAGCAACACGCCGCATTACGACACCTTCTACGGCGGGGTGATCCCCGACGAGTGGTTCAGCGGCTACCTGAAGGCGCTGGAAGAGCGCGAGATCCTGCGCGAGCTTAAAGCGGTCACAACCGGCTATATGGGCAGCGCCAGCCAGATCGCGCTGCTGGCGCAGTGGCTGAGGGCGGTCAAAGCGCAGCATCCTGACCTGCTGGTGCTGGTCGACCCGGTTATCGGCGATATCGACAGCGGAATGTACGTGAAGCCGGATATCCCGGAAGCCTACCGGGAACACCTGCTGCCGCTGGCGCAGGGGATTACGCCAAACGTCTATGAACTGGAAGTGTTAAGCGGTAAGCCGTGCCGGACGCCGGAAAGCGCTATTGCCGCCGCGCAGGGGTTGCTTTCTGACACTCTGAAATGGGTGGCGATCACCAGCGCGCCGGTCGCCGACGACCCGCAAAACATCCACGTGGTGCTGGTGACGCGTGAGGGCGTGACCGTCAGCGCTCATCCCCGCGTAGAAACCGATCTGAAAGGGACGGGGGATCTGTTCTGTTCAGAACTGGTGAGCGGAATTGTTGAGGGGAAAACCGTTGCCGACGCCATTCGCATGGCCGGCGATCGGGTGACTGACGTGATGCTTTATACCCAGTCGAAAGGCTACGACGAGCTTATCCTCCCTGCATAAACAAAAATGGCGCCCGAAGGCGCCATTTTTCTGTGCGGCAAGAATTACTTCTTGATGCGGATAACCGGGGTTTCGCCCACGGTGACGCTGCCAGACAGTTTGATCAGTTCTTTGATTTCGTCCATGTTGGAGATAACAACCGGCGTCAGGGTAGACTTGGCTTTTTCTTCCAGCAGTGGCAGATCGAATTCAATCACCGGGTCGCCAACTTTAACACGCTGGCCTTCTTCCGCGATACGCTTGAAGCCTTCGCCTTTCAGTTCAACGGTGTCGATACCGAAGTGAACGAACAGTTCGATACCGCTATCAGATTCGATAGAGAACGCATGGTTGGTTTCAAAAATTTTACCGATGGTGCCGTCAACTGGAGCAACCATTTTGTTGCCAGTTGGTTTGATAGCAATGCCATCACCAACGATTTTCTCAGCAAACACTACATCCGGCACGTCTTCGATGTTGACGATCTCGCCGGAGAGCGGAGCAACAATCTCAATAGTTCCGGAGTCTTTCTTATCATCAGAAACCAGAGATTTCAGTTTATCGAACAAACCCATGATCTTCTCCTAAGCAGTAATTTGGGCCGCATCTCGTGGATTAGCAGATTGTTTTTTCTTCAATGAACTTGTTAACCAGCGTCATTAACTCGTCCGTTGTCGGTTGAGCAAGAGCCTGCTCTGCTAACACCTTCGCATCTTCGAAGTTCGTGTTACGGATAATCTTCTTAATGCGCGGGATGGAAATGGCGCTCATAGAGAATTCGTCCAGACCCATACCCAGCAACAGAAGTGTAGCACGTTCGTCGCCTGCAAGCTCACCACACATGCCAGTCCATTTACCTTCTGCATGAGAAGCATCAATAACTTGCTTGATCAAGTTCAGTACGGACGGTGACATTGGCTGGTAGAGATGTGAAATCATATCATTACCACGGTCAACTGCCAGGGTGTACTGCGTTAAATCATTGGTACCGATACTAAAGAAATCAACTTCTTTGGCTAAATGACGCGCAATGGTCGCCGCTGCTGGTGTTTCCACCATCACGCCGATCTCAATTGACTCGTCAAATGCTTTACCTTCGTCGCGCAGTTCCTGTTTGTAGATTTCGATCTCTTTCTTCAGTGCACGCACTTCTTCAACAGAGATGATCATCGGGAACATGATGCGCAGCTTACCGAAAGCGGAGGCACGCAGGATAGCGCGAACCTGGTCACGCAGGATCTCTTTACGATCCATCGCGATACGCACGGCACGCCAGCCCAGGAACGGGTTCTCTTCTTTCGGGAAGTTCATGTACGGCAGCTCTTTGTCGCCACCGATGTCCATGGTACGGACGATAACCGCCTGCGAGCCACACGCTTCTGCGACGGCTTTATACGCAGCAAACTGCTCTTCTTCCGTTGGCAGCGCGTCGCGGTCCATGAACAGGAATTCTGTACGATAGAGACCAACACCTTCCGCACCGTTGCGCTCAGCGCCATCAACGTCGCGTACGGTACCGATGTTTGCGCACACTTCTACCTGATGGCCGTCCAGGGTGATGGCTGGCAGGTCTTTCAGCTTAGCGAGTTCCGCTTTTTCAGTCGCAACCTGCTCCTGAACCGCGCGCAGTTTTTCGATCTCTTCGTTAGTTGGGTTGACGTAAACCAGATTGTTTACGGCATCCAGAATCAGATAGTCGCCGTTTTTCACCTGAGAGGTGACGCTACCGGTGCCCACGATCGCAGGCAGTTCCAGAGAACGCGCCATGATTGAGGTGTGGGAGGTACGGCCACCCGCGTCGGTGATGAAACCGAGAACCTTTTTCAGGTTCAGCTGTGCGGTTTCAGACGGGGTGAGGTCAGCGGCAACCAGGATCACTTCATCCTGAATCGCGCTCAGGTCGATAATGGCCAGGCCCAGGATGTTGCGCAGCAGGCGCTTACCGATGTCACGTACGTCAGCCGCACGCTCTTTCAGGTATTCATCATCCAGCTCTTCCAGGGCAGTTGCCTGACCTTCGATAACTTCATGCGCAGCCGCGTCGGCCGTCATGCCTTTATCTTTAATCAGGGCTATGATTTCCTGCTCCAGCTCCTCATCTTCGAGCAGCATGATGTGCCCTTCGAAGATGGCTTCTTTTTCTTCACCGAAAGTTTCGCCAGCTTTAGTTTTGATCGCTTCCAGTTGCGCAGATGCCTTGGCACGACCGCTCAGAAAACGTTCAACTTCCTGATCAACCTTGTCGGCAGAAATTTTTTTCCGGTCGATGACGATCTCGTCTTCTTTCAGCAGCAGTGCTTTGCCGAAAGCGATACCCGGGGATGCTAAAATGCCTGAAATCATAACCCTACCTTACTTGTGACTGATATTTAAAAGAACCCGGAAACTTACTCGAGCTCAGCCATCAGTTTAACCAGATGCTCAACTGCTTTCTGCTCGTCTTCACCTTCAGCAGAGATGGTAACAACGGTGCCCTGAGTCAGGCCCAGAGTCTGCAGTTTGAACAGGCTTTTTGCGCTAGCGCTTTTGCCGTTGGAAGTTACAGTGATTTCAGAAGTGAAGCCTTTCGCTTCTTTAACAAACTGAGCAGCAGGGCGGGTGTGCAGACCGTTCGGAGCGGTAATGGTAACTTCTTGCTGGAACATTGTATTTCCCCAACTTATAGGTTTAGTGTTGTGGAACTAAAGTCTAGCCTGGCGGCTTAACTTTAGCCTGTATTGTTAGCGCTGACGTTTCAATCGTCATTAAACATTATGCAGCGAAAGGAAGACTTGAACCAAATCATAAAATCGATTCAGCAAGGGTATTTCGTTCACTGATTAATTTCACGCTTCAAAATAATTGCTGGTTTAAATACCAGACACATCGGGGTGAAGCAATGCCAGGAGGGTCAAAAGTTTGAAGCAGGCCACAAAAAAGCACCCGAAAAGGTGCTTTTTTACGCGTTATTAACATACTGGCACTACTGTTGCAGCTCTTTTTCCGTGAACAGATCGGCAAACAGTGCGGTGCTCAGGTAACGCTCACCCGAAGAAGGAAGGATAACCACAATATTCTTATTGGTAAAGGCTTCATCTTCCTGAAGTTTGAGCGCTGCCGCAACGGCCGCACCGGAAGAGATACCCGCCAGAATGCCTTCTTCATCCATCAGACGACGCGCGGTAGAGATGGCTTCTTCGTTCGTGATGGCAACGACTTTATCGATCAGCTTCAGATCCAGGTTACCCGGAATGAAGCCCGCGCCGATGCCCTGAATTTTATGCGGGCCAGGCTTAAGCTCTTCACCCGCCAGCGCCTGAGCGATAACCGGGGAGTCGGTAGGTTCAACGGCAACGGTAATCAGCTCTTTTTTACCTTTTGTGCCTTTAATATAGCGAGACACGCCGGTCAGCGTGCCGCCGGTGCCGACGCCGGAGATAAATACGTCAACCTGGCCGTCAGTATCTTCCCAGATTTCCGGACCGGTGGTCTTCTCGTGAATTTCAGGGTTAGCCGGGTTGCTGAACTGCTGCAGCAGAAGATATTTCGCCGGATCGCTGGCCACGATCTCTTCCGCTTTCTGAATGGCCCCTTTCATGCCCTTCGCGCCTTCGGTCAGGACCAGGTTCGCCCCCAGCGCTTTGAGCAGTTTGCGACGTTCGATGCTCATGGTTTCCGGCATGGTCAGGGTCAGCTTGTAGCCGCGTGCGGCAGCAACATAGGCCAGAGCGATACCGGTGTTACCGCTGGTCGGTTCCACCAGCTCAACGCCTGGCTTCAGCGCGCCGCGTTTTTCAGCATCCCAAATCATGTTTGCACCGATGCGGCATTTTACGCTGAAGCTCGGGTTGCGTGATTCGACCTTCGCCAGAATGCGTCCATTACCGATACGGTTCAGTCGAACCAGGGGCGTATGACCGATAGTCAGCGAGTTGTCTTCATAAATCTTACTCATGGCCTGTCCTTAACTGTATGAAATTGGGATTCCGACCCAGCATACCTGCTAAGCAGGTAGGGGGAAGTAAGGAATTCGCATATCTATATACTGCAAGGAAATAATGGGGATCAGTATGGAATAAGGGGCGGCATAAGCCACCCCTGCTTTACACATTTTTGCATTAT
This sequence comes from Enterobacter cloacae complex sp. P12RS, assembly GCF_014895875.1. Classification (NCBI taxonomy): domain Bacteria; kingdom Pseudomonadati; phylum Pseudomonadota; class Gammaproteobacteria; order Enterobacterales; family Enterobacteriaceae; genus Enterobacter; species Enterobacter cloacae complex sp. P12RS. Next base: position 41,530 of record NZ_JADBQO010000010.1, on the reverse strand, counting down.
TTCCATAACGCGTGCTTAGCACGATAACAGTCCACCCACATCGCCGTCGCGCCGCAAACCGCAACCGGCATGATGAACAAATTAAGGAAGGGAATCATGGTGAACAGGCTGGTCAGCGCGCCGAACTGCATATTGGCGACCTTCCGGGTGCGCAGAGCGGTGCGCATCGCTTTAAACGGCACCTTGTGGTTATCGAACGGATAGTCGCAGTACTGGATGGCCAGCATCCAGGCGCTGAACAGAAACCACAGCACCGGCGCAACCGTCTGGCCAATGCCGGGGACAAAGTAGAGGGCAAGCAGTACAACCGCGCGGGGGAGGTACCAGGCAAACTTCTGCCACTCGCGCTTCATAATGCGCGGGATATCTTTCACGATCCCCAGCACGCCCGTGTCCGGTGGCGTCGCGCCGGTAAGCCGCGCCTCCAGCTGTTCCGCCAGCAGGCCGTTAAACGGCGCGGCTATCCAGTTCGCGATCGTTGAGAATAAATAGCCGAATACCAGCAGCACGGAGATGACCGCCACCGGCCAGAGCAGGTAGTTAAGCCACTGCAGCCAGTCCGGCACGTAGCTCATCAGCGACGGGATCCAGCTTTCGAGCTTTGTGAACAGCCACCAGAACGCGCCGCCCATCAGAATAATGTTGATCAGCAGCGGCAGAATGACGAAGCGACGGATACCTGGCAGTGAAACCAGCTTCCAGCCCTGAGAAAAATACCAGACGCCGCTGCGCGGGGGAGAAGACGATGTTGAAACCATAACCAGGCTGTACTCCTTTTTTCACAACCAGTGGAATTGCCCGCCTATATTATCCACTTGCGGACCAATGACCAGTTCGGAAATGTTCGAAAAACCAGCAAAAAGCACGATTTACTTCATCTTTATGCTGCGAATGCTCTGCACACACTTGCACTTGACGTAAACGGCAAATACTCTTAGTGAGTAAATGTTTGCCGTGGTGGCAAGGTGTTAGAACAACAGAGAATATAATGATGCAGGATTTGCGTCTGATATTAATCATTGTTGGCGCGATCGCCATAATCGCTTTACTGGTACATGGGTTCTGGACCAGCCGTAAAGAACGTTCCTCGATGTTTCGCGATCGCCCACTGAAGCGCATGAAGTCCAGTCGTGATGATGATGACACTGAAGATGACATCACCGGTAGCGACGACGACGGCGTGGGTGAAGTTCGTGTTCATCGGGTCAATACTGCGCCCGGCGCGGCTCATGGGGAGCATGAAGCCCCCCGCGCTCCGCAGCACCAGTATCAACCGCCGTATGCCTCTGCCCAGCCGCGCCAGCCAGCGCCGCAGCCAGTGGAAGAACCTGTACGTCAGCCGCCGCAACCGCCTGTCCAACAGCAGCCCGCTGCGCCACAGCCGGTTCAACAGCAACCTGTGCAGCAGCCCGTGCAACAGCAACCTGTGCAACAGCCGCAGCAGCCTGTTCATGTACAGCCTGCGCCGCAGCCCGCTCCGGCTCCGCACGTTGAGCCAGAGCCGGTCGTCGAGCCTGAACCGGTTGTTGAAAAGCCGCAGCGTAAAGAAGCGGTGATCATCATGAACGTGGCCGCGCATCACGGCAGCCATCTCAACGGTGACGTGTTGCTCAACAGTATTCAACAGGCAGGCTTCAAGTTTGGCGATATGAACATTTTCCATCGCCACCTGAGCCCTGACGGTAGTGGTCCGGCGCTGTTTAGCCTGGCCAATATGGTCAACCCAGGCACCTTTGACCCGGAAATGACCGGTGATTTCGTGACACCGGGTGTCACTATCTTTATGCAGGTACCGTCCTACGGCGACGAGCTGCAAAACTTCAAGCTGATGCTGCAGTCCGCTCAGCACATCGCTGATGAAGTGGGTGGTGTGGTGCTCGACGATCAGCGTCGAATGATGACCCCGCAGAAGCTGCGCGAGTATCAGGACCGCATCCGCGAAGTGAAGGAAGCCAACGCGTAATTGTCGCGTTTACTTCAACTCCTCCTCAACCCCCGCCTGTCGGGGGTTTTTTCTCATTGATGGTGCGATATGGACTCAATCGAACAACAACTCACTGAACTGCGAACCACGCTTCGCCATCATGAATATCTCTATCATGTTATGGACGCACCGGAAGTGCCTGATGCGGAGTATGACCGGCTGATGCGCGAGCTGCGCGAGCTGGAGGCGCAGCACCCGGAACTGATTACGCCAGATTCTCCGACCCAGCGCGTCGGCGCCGAGCCGCTGGGGGCTTTCAGCCAGGTGCGTCACGAAGTGCCGATGCTGTCGCTGGACAACGTCTTTGATGAAGAGAGCTTCCTCGCGTTTAACAAGCGCGTGCAGGACCGTCTGAAAAGCAGCAATTCCCTCACCTGGTGCTGCGAGCTGAAGCTCGACGGCCTGGCGGTCAGCCTTCTCTATGAAAACGGCGTGCTGGTGCGTGCCGCCACGCGTGGCGACGGTACGACGGGTGAAGACATCACCACTAACGTGCGAACCATCCGCGCGATCCCGCTGAAGCTGCAGGGAGACAACATTCCCGCGCGTCTGGAAGTGCGCGGCGAGGTGTTCCTGCCGCAGGCGGGATTCGAGAAAATTAACGAAGAGGCGCGTCGCACCGGCGGGAAAGTGTTTGCTAACCCGCGTAACGCGGCGGCAGGCTCTCTGCGCCAGCTTGACCCGCGCATCACCGCGAAGCGACCGCTTACTTTCTTCTGCTACGGCGTCGGTATTCTGGAAGGTGGTGAGTTACCGGATACGCACCTCGGGCGTCTGCTGCAGTTTAAAGCCTGGGGCCTGCCGGTGAGCAACCGCGTTCAGCTCTGCGACTCGCCGGAAGCGGTGCTGGCGTTCTACCACAAAGTGGAAGAGGACCGTCCGACGCTCGGCTTTGATATTGATGGCGTTGTCATCAAGGTCAATTCGCTGGCGCTGCAGGAGCAGCTGGGCTTTGTGGCGCGTGCACCGCGCTGGGCGGTGGCGTTTAAATTCCCTGCCCAGGAGCAGATGACCTTCGTTCGCGACGTGGAATTTCAGGTGGGCCGTACGGGCGCTATTACTCCGGTCGCTCGACTGGAGCCGGTGCAGGTCGCAGGCGTGCTGGTGAGTAACGCTACGCTGCACAACGCCGATGAAATCGAACGCCTCGGCCTGCGCATCGGTGACAAAGTGGTGATTCGCCGCGCGGGCGATGTTATCCCGCAGGTGGTGAACGTTGTTGAGTCAGAACGTCCTGATGATACGCGCGAGGTCGTTTTCCCGACCCACTGCCCGGTATGCGGCTCTGACGTAGAGCGTGTGGAAGGCGAAGCGGTGGCCCGCTGTACGGGCGGCCTGATCTGCGGCGCGCAGCGTAAAGAGTCGCTTAAGCACTTTGTTTCCCGTCGCGCAATGGACGTTGACGGCATGGGCGACAAGATTATCGATCAGCTGGTTGAGAAAGAGTATGTCCATACGCCAGCGGATCTGTTCAGGCTCACGGCGGGCAAACTGACCGGTCTGGATCGCATGGGGCCGAAGTCAGCCCAGAACGTGGTTAACGCGCTGGAAGCAGCGAAAGAGACGACCTTCGCCCGCTTCCTGTACGCGCTGGGCATTCGTGAAGTCGGCGAAGCGACGGCGGCAGGTTTAGCCGCGTACTTTGGTACGCTGGAGGCGCTGGAAAAGGCAAGCATCGACGAGCTGCAGAAAGTGCCGGACGTCGGCATCGTCGTCGCCACGCACGTCTTTAACTTCTTTGCCGAAGAGAGCAACCGCGAGGTCATCGGCAAGCTGCTGGAAGAGGGCATTAAATGGCCTGCGCCGGTGGTAGTCAACGCCGAAGAAATTGATAGCCCATTTGCCGGTAAAACCGTGGTGCTAACCGGTAGCCTTAGCCAGCTTTCACGCGACGATGCAAAAGCGCGTCTGGTGGCGCTGGGGGCCAAAGTGGCGGGCAGCGTGTCGAAGAAAACCGACCTGGTGATTGCCGGCGAAGCTGCGGGTTCGAAGCTGGCGAAAGCCCAGGAGCTCGGCATTGAGGTTATCGACGAAGCAGAAATGATGCGCCTGTTAGGAGAGTAACGTGGAGAAAGAGCAGCTCGTTGAGATCGCCAATACGGAAATGCCTTTCGGTAAATACAAGGGCCGCAGGCTGATCGATTTGCCGGAGGAGTACCTGCTGTGGTTCGCCCGCAAGGACGAATTCCCCGCCGGGCGCCTGGGCGAGCTGATGGCTATCACGTTACTGATCAAAACCGAGGGGCTGACCCAGCTGGTGCAGCCCCTGAAGCGTCCTTAAGCCTTCGCGGCGCGGGTCTCTTCCTGCGCCAGCTTTTCCGTCTGGCGCTTGTAGCGACGCGCCAGCACCGCGCAGACCATCAGCTGGATCTGATGGAAAATCATCAGCGGCAGCACCATCATCCCGATCACCGAGGTGGGGAACAGAATGTTCGCCATCGGGATGCCGTTCGCCAGGCTCTTTTTGGAGCCGCAGAAGACGATGGTGATCTCATCGGCTTTGCTGAAGCCGCATTTGCGCGCCACAAAAACGTTCACCGCAATGACAATTGCCAGCAGAACGAGGCTGACCACCACGATAAACAGCAGCGAGCCTGCACCCACCTTATGCCAGATCCCGTTTACGACCGCTTCGCTGAAGGCGGAATAGACCACCAGCAGAATCGAAGACTGGTCGGTTTTGGAGATCCATTTCTTATGCTTCGCCACGAACGCCCCGGTCCACGGACGTGAGAGATGGCCCAGGACAAACGGCAGCAGCAGTTGCAGGCAGATTTTGCCGACTTGCTCAAGGTTACCTTCCGCGCCGTGCATGTTCATCAGCAGGCCCACCAGCAGCGGGGAGACGAAAATCCCCAACAGGCTGGATGCCGATGCGGAGCAGACCGCGGCTGCAACGTTCCCTCCGGCAAGAGAGGTAAAGGCAATGGCAGACTGCACGGTGGCCGGGAGAATACAGAGATACAGGAAACCGGTGTAGAGCGCCGGATCGACGTTAACCGGTGCCCACCAGGCAAACAGCACCCCGAGGATCGGGAACAGAATAAACGTGCTGCACATCACCCAGAGGTGCAGTCGCCAGTGGCTACCGCCAGCGATAATCGCCTCGCGGGAGAGCTTTGCGCCGTGCATAAAGAACAGCAGTGCGATGGCGGCTGTCGTCAGTCCCTCAAAAAAAGGGACGAAACCGCCGCGAGCAGGGAAGAACGAGGCCAGTAAAACGGTGGCCACCAGGGTGAGCGTAAACGGATCAAGAATACGAAATAGTTTCATAATGACTCCTGAAAACAGATGTCGCTATTGTGCTTTTTTCCATTTGAGAAATAAAATTGATTTATTGCATCCATTCATGAATTAAACAGATGAATTATTCCCTACGCCAGCTTCGCATTTTCGTCACCGTCGCCCATGCCCGCAGCTTTAGCCGGGCAGGGGAGATGATTGGCCTGAGCCAGTCGGCGGTCAGCCACAGCGTGAAGGAGCTGGAAAACCAGACCGGCGTTAGGTTGCTTGATCGCACCACGCGCGAAGTGGTCCTGACCGAAGCGGGGCAGCAGCTGGCCCTGCGTCTTGAACGGCTGCTTGATGAGCTGAACAGCACGCTCAGAGACGTGGGGAGGCTGGGGCAGCAGCTGTCGGGCACCGTGCGGGTTGCGGCCAGCCAGACGATATCCGCGCACCTTATCCCGCAATGTATTGCCGAGGGAAACCATCGCTATCCTGATATTGATTTTGTCCTGCATGACAGACCGCAGCAGTGGGTGCTGGAGAGCATCCGCCAGGGCGATGTGGATTTTGGTATTGTGATCGATCCTGGCCAGGTGAGCGATCTGGAATGCGAAAGCGTTCTTTCTGAGCCTTTTTTGCTGCTCTGCCGTGACGACGACCCGCTGGCAGCGTTGCTCGAGGTCAGCTGGCAGTCCCTGCAGGGGGCGAACCTGGTTTTACAGGATTATGCCTCAGGCAGCCGTCCGCTGATTGATTCCGCGCTGGTGAATCAGGGCGTTAAGGCAACGATCGTGCAGGAGATTGGTCATCCGGCCACGCTGTTTCCGATGGTGGAAGCCGGAATTGGCATCAGCGTGTTGCCCGCTCTGGCGCTTCCCCTGCCGCAGGGAAGCCAGCTGGCGGTGAAGCGGCTGACGCCCGTTGTCGAACGAAAGCTGATGCTGGTGCGGCGAAAAAATCGTTCTCTCTCGGGTGCGGCGCAGGCCATCTGGGAAGTGGTGCGTATCCAGGCACAACGATTAACCGAGGCCCGCATACGCGATCCACTGTTTAACGCATCAGACGATTAGATGTAGATATCAATCTGATTAGTGTCTGACGGGCTATTCACGCCTTCTACTTTGCCCAGTTTTTGATCCTGCTTCTTCTGAGCTTCTTCGGCCTGCTGGCGCTGCAGTGCGGCGAGCTGTGCCTGCAGCACTTTGATCTGGGTCTGAATCAGTTCCTGCTGCTTCTTCTTCTCATCTGCACTGCCGGGGCTGTTTGCCAGCTCTTTTAACTGCTGGGTCAGCTTTTTGATCTTGTCGAGAATGCGGGTGATTTGCGCAGAGATATCGTTACTGCTCGAAGTGCCACTCGCGCCGCTGGTTTGAATCTGTTGGGTTGAAGCCTGAATGGTCGTCATACTTTTTCCTCGCGTTATAAAACAGAGGTATCGGCACCGACGGGATTAGCTTGAGGAAAATGCGGCAGGTTCACATTTTTATATCGCAGATAGCAAAAAAGC
>NZ_JADBQO010000010.1:31704-34477 GCF_014895875.1 Enterobacter cloacae complex sp. P12RS | reverse complement strand
ACCAACTGAGCTAATCACCCCCGCTGTGTGGAGTCGCATTATAGGGAGAGTTGAAAATGAGTCAACGCATTTTCTAAAGTTTTTATTCGTTCGTCGTAAAATTAAACAAAACGATCGCAAAACGGGCGGTGGCGCATGATTTCTAAACAAAAACAGCAAACTCCGCCACGATAAAGGGATCGACATTGAGGAATCCCCCCACAGTGATAGAATATTGCCCATCGTTTTTTCCCCGGGATTTGCCGATTGCCGGCATCTTTATAACGTAAGGCCATTTCATGAAAATCAAAACTCGCTTCGCGCCGAGCCCGACAGGCTATCTGCACGTCGGTGGTGCTCGTACTGCTCTCTATTCCTGGCTTTTTGCACGCCACAACCAAGGTGAGTTCGTGCTGCGTATAGAAGATACCGATCTTGAGCGCTCCACGCCGGAAGCAATTGAAGCCATTATGGATGGTATGAACTGGCTGAACCTGCAGTGGGACGAAGGCCCGTATTTCCAGACCAAACGTTTTGACCGCTATAACGCTGTTATTGATGAGATGCTGGTCGCGGGCACGGCGTATAAGTGCTACTGCTCCAAAGAGCGTCTGGATGCGCTGCGTGAAGAGCAGATGGCGAACGGTGAAAAACCGCGTTATGACGGCCGCTGCCGCCACGACCACAGCGAGCATGCCGCTGATGAGCCATGCGTGGTGCGTTTTGCTAACCCGCAGGATGGCTCGGTGATTTTCGACGACCAGATCCGTGGCCCGATCGAATTCAGCAACCAGGAGCTGGACGATCTGATCATACGCCGTACCGACGGTTCCCCAACCTATAACTTCTGCGTCGTGGTTGATGACTGGGATATGGAAATTACCCACGTTATCCGTGGTGAAGACCATATCAACAATACCCCACGCCAGATCAACATCCTGAAAGCGCTGAATGCACCTGTTCCGGTCTATGCGCACGTCTCCATGATCAACGGCGACGACGGTAAAAAGCTGTCTAAACGTCACGGTGCGGTCAGCGTCATGCAGTATCGCGACGACGGCTATCTGCCGGAAGCGCTGCTGAACTATCTGGTGCGTCTGGGCTGGGCTCACGGCGACCAGGAGATCTTCAGCCGCGAAGAGATGATCGAACTGTTCTCTCTGAGCTCTGTGAGCAAATCTGCCAGCGCATTCAACACCGACAAGCTGCTGTGGCTCAACCATCACTACATCAATACCATGCCGCCGGAATATGTGGCGACTTACCTGCAGTGGCACATTGAGCAGGCAAACATTGATACCCGCACTGGCCCTGAGCTGGCGGACCTGGTAAAACTGCTCGGCGAGCGCTGCAAAACGCTGAAAGAAATTGCCGAAAGCTGCCGCTACTTCTATGAAGAGTTTGATGAGTTCGACGCTGACGCCGCGAAGAAGCACCTCCGCCCGGTTGCGCGTCAGCCGCTGGAAGTGGTGCGTGACAAGCTTGCTGCGCTCACCGAGTGGACCGCTGAAAATGTGCATCACGCCATTCAGGCGACCGCAGACGAACTGGAAGTGGGCATGGGCAAAGTCGGTATGCCGCTGCGCGTTGCGGTGACCGGCGCGGGTCAGTCTCCGGCTCTGGATGTGACTGTCCATGCCATCGGCAAGTCACGCAGCGTGGCGCGCATCAACAAGGCGCTGGATTTTATTGCAGAACGTGAAAATCAGCAGTAATTAAGCCATCTATAAGAAAAACGGCAGGGTATCCTGCCGTTTTTTTTGCCTTTTATTCGGCAATACCCAGACGAGCAAGAAAACCGCGTATGCCTTCGCGCTTCAGTAAGGTATCCAGACGCTGCTGTTCAAGCTCAGTCATACTCTCCAGCGTTTCGATAATGCCCGGACGCAGACGTGAAGGCTGTTCATTGTAGGATGAGGCCACCTCAGCCAGATGATAAACCGCCTGGCGGTTACGGATAGCCGGGAGGCTCATAATATGTTCCTTCACGCGTGCATCAACGTGAATGAGCCGCGCCCGACCGCCTTTTACGCCATTAAGTCCTTCGGTTTTCCACCCCTGCTGCCGTATCCAGCGATTTACCGTTTGTCTGGCAACACCCAAATTCTCCGCCAGCTCTTCCGTGGTCATTTTGCTACGTAGTCTTTTCATATTAATTCTGGTCGCGAATCCCTAAACGTTGCAACAAACCGGTAATCCCTTCCCGCAATAGCAGCGATGTCAACTGCTTCTGCTCTTCCGGCGTCATTTCATTGGCCAGCGTCAGGAGTAGGGTATGAAGTGAACCGTCAGTGCTGATGCCGTCAGGCACAGCGGATGTTTCCGTTGCCCGGCGTGCGCTGCGGATAAAGTCACGCACCTTTTCGTTCACATGCACCAGACGCGCTTTACCCCCCTGGACACCGGGCTTAGGCGACGTTATCCAACCCTCTTTGCGTACCCATTTATTGATGGTCTGTCGGCTATAGCCAGTGAGCAGGGCTAACTCTTCCGGCGTCATTCGTTCCTTGATCATGCAATTTCCTGAATATTCGTGGGGTTAATTAACGGCTCATTTTATAGCACCGTTTTACGTGAAAACGTGACAGGCTTAACTCATGACTGCGAGCAGGCTCGCAAAGTGATTCATTTGCATGATTTTTCGGCGATTGAACCGCGGCTATTGATTTTGCCGTTGACACTCCGCGGCGGAATTCATATTATGCCGCCCGTCAACATGACAGCTTTACGATGGGGCTATAGCTCAGCTGGGAGAGCGCCTGCATGGCATGCAGGAGGTCAGCGGTTCGATCCC
>NZ_JADBQO010000010.1:0-31618 GCF_014895875.1 Enterobacter cloacae complex sp. P12RS | reverse complement strand
TCCCGCTTAGCTCCACCAAAATTTTAAACCCTCGTCAAAAGACGAGGGTTTTTTTTATGTTTTTGTAACACCCCTAAACGTATTTTGTTGCCAAAATGGTTTTTTTCCATATCTCACCTCAACCGAAATCAATAAATCAGTCTATAAATAGACTTCAACTTGATTCGCGTAATTAATAAACCTATTATCCATGCGGTCAATGATATGAACGGATAATAATCTCCCCAGCTTAATGAATAGAAAATCGTATAATAATGTAAAGATATTTATAATTGCTCTGGCGATCTGTCTGATTGCGGTTCCCGTTTCCCGTTATCTCTCCCCGCGTGCAATTGTTAATGAACACGACGTTTATTTAGCGTGGCTCCCGTTAAGCGTTATGCTAGCGATTATGCTGTTATTGGGGCGCCGCGGTATTCTGCCTATTCTGATAAGTTTTATGGTTGCTAATATATTTAACGTTAATTTAGCACCGCTACAATATTCAGTATTACTGTTCTGTCAGACTCTCTCCGTATTCGCTGCCTGCGGTGTTCTGCGCCTTCTGCTGGGCCGGCGCTGGCGCTACTGTATGCCCAACAGGCACATTGGGTTACGCATATTTTGGCTCGGCTTTATGGTGCCGATAGGCATTAAAATGTCGATGTATCTCGCTGGCTATTTCTTTGATTTTCCGGTCACAATCTCAACTTTTTTCGGCGAAGGAACGGTAATTTATAACGTTGTTGATATTCAAAGCCTGATATGCGCGGCGATGATTTTTACCATGATGTTCTATTATCCGTTAAGAATGATTATTAATCCTCGTTATGCCATCAAGTTCTGGCGGCGAAGTGTGAAGCCCGTGTTTTTACACAAGAAATCATTATATATATTCGTCTGGCTGATGCTGTTAATCGCCATCATCGCAATTTTATGTGCGCCTTTTGAGTCGCCTGTTATTGCGGGCTATTTGATGCCGATTATTTTCATTCTCTTTACGTTAGCGATTAGCCGTCTGAGCTACGCGCTTATCTCTCTGCTGTGGGCCACCTCTGCGCTTCTGCTGTTGACCTACAATTACAACTTTCTTAACGGAGTGGAGTCGGGCCATTCGCTCTCCTTTATCCTGTCGGTACTGATCTCTTTTGCTATCTGCCTGCTTTATATGTCGCGTATCTATCAGCGAAGCGAATGGTTGAAGCAGGGCTGGCAGGACAGAGCGCTCACCGATCCGCTGACCGGATTACCCAACATTCGTGCGCTGGAAGATTTTCTCCTCGACCACCCGGATGCCAAAGTGTGTTGCCTGAGAATGGATAATCTGGAGTTTTTAAGTCGCCATTACGGCATTCTCATGCGGGTGCACTGCAAACGAATGATCACGTCTTCTCTCCAGCCGCTGTTGCAAAAAGATGAGACGCTTTTCCAGCTGCCGGGAAGCGAGCTGGTGCTGGTATTGCTTGGGCAGGGAACGGCCGAGCGCCTCCAGCATATGGTTGATCGGCTGAACAGCCGTAAGATTTTCTGGAACAATACCGGGCTGGATATCGAATTTGGCGCGTCCTGGGGAATGGTCGAAAACGGTGAGAAACTGCACCACACGCTGGGGCAACTGAGCTGGCTGGCCGAGCAATCCTGCGGAGCACACAACGTTCTTGCGCTGACGAATAGCCTGGAAGCTGCATCAGGACAAACAACGGAGCGTGTCCTGATGCTGGCGCGGATTAAGCACGCCCTGGAGGCGGGGCAGTTCCATTTGTATGCGCAGCCGATCCAGAAGGCGGACGGTAGCGGGTACTACGAAATTCTGGCGCGTATGGAGAGCGAGGGCGAGATCATCACCCCTGACCGCTTTATTCCCCTGATTGCCCAGTTCAACCTCAGCCACCGGTTTGATATGTGCGTCATGGAAAAATTATTGCTGTGGCTGCGCGATCACCCAGCGACGCAGGCTGGCGCCCGTTTCTCTGTCAATCTGATGCCGCTTACGCTGATGCAAAATGAGGTGGCGACTGAGATTTGTGCGCTCTTTGAACGGTACGGCGTTGCGCCTCAGGCTGTCGTGATTGAGATCACCGAAGAGCAGGCCTTCTCCAATTCCGGCTGCAGCATCCACAACATTCAGCAGTTGCGGGACTACGGTTTCAGGATTGCCATCGATGATTTTGGTACCGGCTACGCCAACTACGAGCGTCTGAGACGCCTGCAGGCAGACATCATTAAAATTGACGGCTGTTTCGTGAAAGATATTTGTACTGATGATATGGACGCAATGATCGTCCAGTCGATATGTAATCTGGCGAAGACGAAATCACTGTGCGTGGTGGCCGAATATGTTGAGACGCCAGCGCAGCGGGAGATGCTGCTACGCTTCGGCGTGGACTATCTCCAGGGCTACCTGATAGGCAAACCCAAACCGCTGGAAGAATTGCGGGCATAAAAAAACCGGGAGCAAGTCTCCCGGTTTTTTTAACGGTAAACGTTACAGAACCAGCGCAGCGATAGAAGCTGACAGGACGCTCACCAGGGTGGAGCCGTAAACCAGTTTCAGGCCAAAGCGAGAAACCACGTTACCCTGTTCTTCGTTCAGGCCTTTAATCGCACCGGCGATAATACCGATGGACGAGAAGTTCGCGAAGGAGACCAGGAATACGGACAGAATGCCTTCCGCACGTGGAGAGAGCGTACTGGCGATTTTCTGCAGATCCATCATCGCAACGAATTCGTTAGAAACCAGTTTGGTCGCCATGATACTGCCCACCTGCAGCGCTTCGTGAGCTGGAACACCCATCACCCATGCGACAGGGTAGAAGATGTAGCCCAGGATGCCCTGGAAGGAGATGCCCAGCACAGCGGCGAACAGGGCGTTCAGTGCGGAGATCAGGGCGATAAAGCCGATCAGCATCGCGGCAACGATAATCGCCACTTTGAAACCGGCCAGGATGTACTCACCCAGCATTTCGAAGAAGCTCTGACCTTCGTGCAGGTTAGACATCTGGATGTTCTCTTCGCTGGCGTCAACGCGATACGGGTTGATCAGCGACAGAACGATAAAGGTGCTGAACATATTCAGAACCAGCGCTGCAACCACATATTTTGGCTCCAGCATGGTCATGTACGCGCCCACGATAGACATGGAAACGGTAGACATTGCGGTTGCCGCCATGGTGTACATGCGGTTACGGGACATTTTGCCGAGGATATCTTTATACGCGATGAAGTTCTCAGACTGACCGAGGATCAGGGAACTTACGGCGTTGAAAGATTCCAGCTTACCCATGCCGTTTACTTTGGATAACAGGAAACCAATGCCACGAATAACGAACGGCAGAACGCGGATGTGCTGCAGAATACCGATCAGCGCGGAGATGAAGACGATTGGGCACAGTACCTTCAGGAAGAAGAATGCCAGACCTTCGTCGTTCATTTTACCGAAGACAAAGTTTGTCCCTTCGTTGGCAAATCCGAGCAGTTTTTCGAACATTTCGGAGAAGCCTTTCACGAAGCCGAGGCCTACGTTGGAGTTCAGGAAGAACCACGCAAGTAAAACTTCAATGACCAGCAGCTGGACAACATAACGAATACGAATTTTTTTGCGGTCTGTGCTGACCAGCAATGCGAGTGCAGTAACGACAACAAGTGCCAGGACAAAATGAAGGACGCGGTCCATATTTGCTCCAAATATGAGGCAGGTTTAATTTTCGTGCACATTCTATGTAACAAGCGAAAAGAAAACGAGATCAGGGACACACTATAGTTACATCCTGTGACGAGTCTCAAAATTAGTGATCCACAATACATTTTTGTTATGTTAGGTAAATGAGTGAAAAGTTAAGTTTGTGTGCTACGCTTCACAAATGACCGCGCATTTTCACATTCTGTGATGTCGCACCACCTGCCCATCTATTGTTCTTAGCTATCAGAGAAATCATTTTAAACTCTCTAAATGATCTTGATAATCATTCTCATTTTGATAGCATTAAACATAGCAAAGGCTATATTTCCAGAGGCAGATAATGACAAACAGTCGCGTAGAGGGTAGCAGTGGTAGAGCCGCGCGCAAGTTGCGGTTCGCATTAATGGGACCTGCTTTTATTGCTGCCATCGGCTATATCGATCCGGGTAATTTTGCGACCAATATTCAGGCCGGGGCCAGTTTCGGCTATAAGCTGCTGTGGGTGGTCGTCTGGGCAAACCTGATGGCGATGCTGATTCAGATGCTCTCTGCAAAACTGGGGATTGCCACGGGTAAAAACCTGGCGGAGCAAATTCGCGATCATTATCCCCGTCCGGCGGTGTGGCTCTACTGGGTTCAGGCGGAAATTATCGCCATGGCAACCGATCTCGCTGAATTTATCGGGGCAGCGATCGGCTTTAAGCTGATTCTGGGCGTGTCGCTGTTACAGGGAGCGGTGCTGACCGGGATTGCCACATTCCTGATCCTGATGCTGCAACGTCGGGGTCAAAAACCACTGGAGAAGGTCATTGGTGGCCTGCTGCTGTTTGTTGCTGCGGCGTACATCGTCGAGCTGATTTTCTCACAGCCGAATCTGGCGCAGCTCGCAAAAGGCATGGTGATCCCAAGCCTGCCAACTTCGGAAGCGGTTTTCCTGGCCGCCGGGGTCCTTGGGGCGACCATTATGCCGCATGTCATTTATTTGCACTCCTCGTTAACCCAGCATCTGCACGGCGGGACGCGTAAAGAACGCTACTCGGCAACCAAATGGGATGTGGCAATCGCCATGACCATCGCGGGTTTTGTGAATCTGGCGATGATGGCCACCGCAGCCGCCGCTTTCCACTTTAACGGTCATACTGGTGTCGCCGATCTCGACCAGGCTTACCTCACGCTCAAGCCGTTACTGAGCCATGCTGCTGCCACGATATTTGGTCTGAGCCTGGTTGCCGCCGGTCTCTCCTCCACGGTGGTGGGGACGCTGGCAGGGCAGGTGGTGATGCAGGGATTTGTTCGCTTCCATATTCCATTGTGGGTGCGTCGTTTTATCACCATGCTTCCGTCGTTTATCGTGATTCTGATGGGGCTCGATCCAACGCGAATTCTGGTGATGAGCCAGGTGCTGCTGAGCTTTGGTATTGCGCTGGCGCTGGTGCCGCTGCTGATCTTTACCAGCGACAAAACCCTGATGGGGGAACTGGTCAACTCGACGCTGGTGAAACGGACCGGGTGGGCCATCGTGCTGGTAGTCGTGGCGCTGAACTTGTGGTTGTTGGTGGGAACCGCGCTGGGTCTTTAACAAAAAAGGAGCCGCAGGGGCTCCTTTTGGATTAATGATGATGGCCGTGACCATGACCTTTGCCGCGACCCCAGCCGCGACGGTCATCACGATCCCGCCAGCCTTCACGGTAACCGCGCTCATAGGCGTTGTCTTTATACCAGCCGCGGTGTCTGCCGTTGTCATGTTTCCACCAGCGATCGCCGCGCCACTCATAGTGACGATGCCAGTAATCACGGTCGCGCCAGTAGCCACCGTCCCAGTATCTGCCGTAGTCGTCACGATCGCCAATTTGTAATTTTACTGATGGCAACAGGGTGATTTCGCCAGCAGTGGCGACCAGCGGGGCTGAAGCCAGTAATACCGCTGCAAGAATCAGTGACCTGAACATACTCTTTCTCCTTCACGATCGGGGCCTTCGTGGGGCCTGTTAACGCAATATTACGAGTTGGTAAAGGCTCGTTTCATCGCCTCAACTCCGAATTCCCGAGGAAGAGCACTTTTTGCTAAAAGTGGTTTTATTTTGAACTGCTCAGGATCTGGTCAATTAGAGAAAGTTCTTCTGCGGTAAACTGGCGGTTTTCCAGCATACCCACGGCATCATCAATCTGAGCCGTTTTGCTGGCCCCGATTAGCACCGACGTGACCTCCTCATGGCGTAACACCCAGGCAAGCGCCATCTGCGAGAGTTTCTGGCCGCGGCTTTCTGCCAGGGCGTTTAGCTGGCGCACCTTCTCAAGCTTTTCTTCGGTGATCTGTTCCGGGTTAAGGAATTGACTGCCGCTTGCCGCACGGGAATCGGCGGGAATACCGTTAAGATACCGGTTGGTCAACTGTCCCCCTGCCAGCGGCGAGAAGGGAATACAGCCGACCCCTTTTTCCTGCAGAACATCCAGCAAACCCTCTTCCGGCGCACGTTCGAACATCGAGTATTTCGGCTGGTGGATCAGGCAGGGCGTGCCCAGGTCATTCAGGATATCAATCGCTTTTCGCGCCAGCTCGGCAGGATAGTTGGATAACCCGACATACAGGGCTTTGCCCTGGCGCACCAGATGGTCAAGCGCTTTCATGGTTTCCTGTAGCGGCGTTTCCGGGTCCGGACGGTGATGATAGAAGATATCGACATATTCCAGCCCCATGCGCTTCAGGCTTTGATCGAGGCTTGCCAGCAGATATTTGCGCGATCCCCAGTCGCCGTAAGGGCCGTCCCACATGGTATATCCCGCTTTCGTGGAGACGATCAGTTCGTCGCGCCAGGGCAGGAAATCCTCCTGCAAAATACGGCCGAAATTACGCTCGGCGGACCCCTGCGGGGGACCATAGTTATTGGCAAGGTCGAAATGCGTAATACCCAGATCGAACGCGCGCTGTAAAAGTTGACGGCTATTTTCGATGAGCGTGGCGTCACCAAAGTTATGCCACAGCCCCAGCGAGACCGCGGGCAACCTGAGTCCGCTTCGCCCACAGCGGCGATACTCCATTGTCTGATAACGATTTTTGTCCGGCTGATAACCCATTCGTATGACCTCTCGTGCTGAAGAGAAAAATCAGTGTATACGTTTACATTAACGTGAAAAAAAGCAGCATAGCTCAGCATTTTTTGTAAAGCATTCTTTCCATAGCCTTCTTATCGCCAATTCTGGACAGCCATCACGCTTATTTAATACTCAAAGTGAGGTCAACATCAGAAGGATACCTGTTTATGCGTACCCCGTACTGCGTCGCCGATTACCTGCTGGACCGTCTTACAGATTGTGGAGCCGATCATCTGTTTGGCGTGCCGGGCGACTATAACCTGCAGTTTCTCGACCACGTAATAGACAGCCCGGACATCTGCTGGGTGGGCTGTGCCAACGAGTTAAACGCCTCTTATGCCGCTGACGGATATGCCCGCTGTAAGGGCTTCGCCGCGCTGCTGACGACGTTTGGCGTCGGCGAATTAAGTGCCATGAACGGCATTGCGGGCAGCTATGCCGAGCACGTTCCGGTGCTGCATATTGTTGGCGCGCCGGGGATGGCGTCTCAGCAAAGAGGGGAACTGCTGCACCATACGCTGGGCGATGGTGAGTTCCGTCACTTTTACCATATGAGCGAGCCGATCACCGTTGCACAGGCGATCCTGACCGAACAAAACGCCTGTTATGAAATCGACCGGGTACTGACGACGATGCTCCGGGAACGTCGCCCCGGCTATTTGATGTTACCTGCCGATGTGGCAAAAAAAGCCGCTACGCCGCCTGTAAACGCTCTCACGCTTCGGCATGCGCATGCCGATAGCGCCTGCCTGAAAGCGTTCCGGGATGCTGCGGAGCGTCAACTGGCAGCGAGTAAGCGTACCGCGCTGTTAGCGGATTTTCTTGTCCTGCGCCATGGGCTGAAGCACGCGCTGCAGAAGTGGGTGAAGGATGTGCCGATGGCGCATGCCACGATGCTGATGGGCAAAGGCATATTCGACGAACGTAACGCCGGTTTTTACGGTACATACAGCGGTTCAGCCAGTGCCGGTCCGGTAAAAGAGGCGATAGAGGGGGCGGATACGGTGCTGTGCATCGGCACGCGTTTTACCGATACTCTGACGGCCGGGTTTACCCATCAGTTAACGCCTGCACAGACGATAGAAGTCCAGCCTCATGCCGCCCGCGTCGGCGATACCTGGTTTACCGGCATCCCGATGGCCCAGGCCATTGAAGCGCTGCTGGAGCTGTGCAAACAGCATATTCACGATAAGCCTGTTCCGGCATCGCACAGCGCGATGAATTTCCCTCAGCCGGACGGCTCGCTTACGCAGGAGAATTTCTGGCAAACGCTGCAAACGTTTATTCGCCCGGGAGACATCATCCTGGCCGATCAGGGCACCTCGGCCTTCGGCGCGATTGACCTGCGTTTGCCTGCCGACGTGAATTTTATCGTCCAGCCGCTGTGGGGCTCGATCGGCTACACCCTGGCCGCGGCGTTCGGTGCGCAAACGGCATGCCCGAACCGGCGGGTGATTGTGCTGACGGGGGATGGCGCGGCACAGCTGACCATTCAGGAGCTCGGGTCAATGTTGCGTGATAAACAACATCCCATCATTCTGGTGCTCAACAACGAAGGATACACGGTTGAAAGGGCAATTCACGGGCCGGAACAGCGTTACAATGACATTGCGCTATGGAACTGGACGCAAATCCCGCAGGCCCTGAGCCTCGATCCTCAGGCCCAGTGCTGGCAAGTCAGTGAAGCGGAGCAGCTGGCGGACGTGCTGGAAAAAGTGGCGCACCACGAGCGGCTCTCGCTAATTGAGGTGATGCTGCCAAAAGCGGATATCCCGCCGCTGCTGGGAGCAATTACCAAAGCGCTGGAAGCGCGCAATAGCGCCTGATTATTTGTCGTTTCGCCAGGCCATCATCATCGGTTTGCCCGCCAGCAGGAGCCAGGCGGGCAACATCACGATGCAGAGCAGCGGGAACAGCGTCGAATCCGGCACCACCACCGCCGCCATAAACAGGCTCAGCCATGCATCGCGCGTCACCACCAGTACCAGCCCCAGAATAGAGCAGGATACGGTAATCGCCGCCGGAACCGCGTCGACATGCTCGTGCAGCATCAGCCCCAGCGCCACGCCGACAAACACCGCCGGGAAGATACGCCCGCCGCGGAAACCGCACGCTGCAGCAACGACAAGCGCCGCCAGCTTGATGACGGCAAACAAGAGGTAATCGGACACGCTAAACACCTGGCTGAAGGCCAGCTGCTGCATCTCGTCCAGACCTTTGAACAGGGTCACCGTTCCGCCAATTGCCCCTAAAACACCGAGGATTAACCCACCTGTTCCCAGAATCAATACCGGATGTTTGAGTTTATGCACCAGCCGGTGCAGGCGCGGAAGACACCATACCGCCACCATGCCCAGCGCGATGGCGATCGCGACGACGATGGCGCCGCTGAATATATCTGCAATCCGCATCTCTCCGTAGTGCGGCAGAGAGAGGGAAAAATGGGGATGGAAAAACAGGCTTGTCGTCAGCGCGCCGGCAGCCGCGGCCATCAGTGGAGCGAACAGCTTATCCCAGAGCGGGACGTCGTTATCACTGGCCAACGTCTGAGAAAAGATCAGGGCAGCAGCGACAGGCGTGCCAAAAAGCGCCCCGATGGTGCCTGCGGAGGCGAGGATGGTCCAGTCCAGCGCGCCGACGCGAGGCAGAATGCGTGCGCCGAGGAACACCGCCAGGCCAATATTCACCGCCATAATCGGATGCTCGGGACCCAGGCTAACGCCGCCCGCCAGGCCCACGATCAACGCGACGATCAGCCCCGGCAGTGCAGAGGGGGGAACCGGGGCGCCAATAAGGGGTTCCAGCGCCGGGTCCGGTCCGGCGTGGCCGGGACTGAAACGGATCGCCAGACCCACCGCAATACCGGTTAACGTCAGCATCAGGATGATCCACGCCGAAGAATCCGCGGTGACCCCCAGTTTTGCCGGAAGCGCTGTCCATAAGAGAGTTTGCAACACCGACGCGATTTTCATCACGACGATAAGGACCAGGCTTGAGGCCACGCCAATGATCAGCGCCGGAATTGCCAGCAACAGCATGGTTCTGGCTCGCGGGTGGAGCATGATGATTTCCTTGTACAAAATGCAATGACGTTACTTTGCATATTAAGCCTTATGGCAATAGTGCAAAAGGTGCTGAAACGGTAAAGTTATTCTGTGACGAAGATCGATAATCCACGGGCATTCACCTTCCGGTCGTTGTTGTTATCACGCCTTGAATTTACAGTGTCCGAAAGATTTATTCTGACTTTAGCGGAGCAGTAGAAGAATGACAAAGTATGCTTTGGTAGGCGATGTGGGCGGCACGAACGCGCGTCTCGCATTATGCGATGTAAGTAGCGGTGAAATTTCCCGGGCGAAAACCTACTCAGGGCTGGATTACCCAAGCCTTGAGGCCGTTGTTCGCGTCTATCTGGAAGAGCATCAGGTGAGCGTCGAGGACGGCTGCATCGCCATTGCCTGCCCGATAACCGGCGACTGGGTCGCAATGACCAACCATACCTGGGCATTCTCCATCGCAGAGATGAAAAAGAATCTCGGTTTTGCGCATCTGGAAATCATCAATGACTTCACCGCGGTGTCCATGGCGATCCCGATGCTGAAGCCGGAGCACCTGATTCAGTTTGGCGGCGCTGAACCGGTCGAAGGCAAGCCGATTGCGGTTTACGGGGCCGGTACCGGCCTGGGCGTGTCGCACCTGGTGCATGTTGCTCAGCGCTGGGTGAGCCTGCCGGGTGAAGGCGGCCATGTGGACTTTGCGCCAAACAGCGAAGAAGAGGGCATTATCCTCGAAGAGTTACGCGCGGAGATCGGCCACGTTTCCGCCGAGCGCGTCCTGTCAGGGCCGGGGCTGGTGAACCTGTATCGTGCGATTGTGAAATCGGACGGTCGTCTGCCGGAAAACCTGCAGCCGAAAGACGTCACTGAACGCGCGCTGGCGGACAGCTGCATCGACTGCCGTCGCGCTCTTTCGCTGTTCTGCGTCATTATGGGACGGTTCGGCGGCAACCTGGCGCTGACGCTGGGCACCTTTGGCGGGGTCTATATTGCGGGCGGGATCGTGCCGCGCTTCCTCGACTTCTTTAAAGCCTCCGGTTTCCGCGGCGGGTTTGAAGATAAAGGGCGTTTCAGAAGCTACGTACAGGACATTCCCGTTTATCTCATCGTGCATGATAACCCAGGCCTTCTGGGTTCGGGTGCCCATCTGCGTCAGGTTCTCGGCCAAATCCTCTGATGCATCATTACCCTCTCCCGCGGGAGAGGGCTCTTTCGTTACAGGTGCATCAGCTGGCGGAACTCTTTCACTTTGCTGCGGCTCACCGGCACCTGAAAATCCAAATCCCTCAGGCGCAAAATATAGGTGTTGTTAAACCACGGTTCGATCTCGCGGATCTTGTTTAAATTGACGCAAAACGAACGGTGGCAACGGAAAAAGTGGGCTGCCGGAAGCTTGCTGCAGAATTCGGTAATGTTCATCGCCATGACATACGATTCCCGCCGCGTATAGACAAACGTCATCTTTTCGTGCGCTTCGGCGTAGTAGATATCGTTGACCGGGGTCACGATGATGCGCTCATCTTTGACCAGATTAATGGTGTCGTTTTCCCGTATCGTCGGGCTGGCGGTAGCCGGAGCGCTCTGTTGCTGCCATGCAGCCTCCAGCTTTTGCAGCATGCTGACAATTCGCGACTCCTGGTAAGGCTTCAGAATATAGTCAAATGCCTCCAGCTCGAAGGCTTCTACGGCATGCTCTTTCCATGCGGTAACGAACACAATAAACGGCTTATGGGCAAACTGATTGATATTTTGCGCCAGCAGCACGCCGTCCAGCGAGGGAATATTGATATCCAGAAAAATCGCGTCAACCCGGTTATGCTGCAGAAACTTCAGCACGTCCAGACCATCATCAAACGTACCCACAATCTCCATCTGGCTGTGGGTTTTGATAAGCCAGGTTAGTTCCTGTTGAGCCAGGAATTCATCTTCAACGATGATGACTTTCATATTACTCACCCTGAGGTAATAAAGATGTCGCCGCATGAACAGGGGAGCGCTCATTCGGGACGTAAAAAGCGATTTCAGTGCCTGGTTCAAGACGATGAATATGCAGCCCGTCGCCGTAGAGAAGCTTGACTCTGTGGTGCACGTTCAGCAGCCCGATTTTATTCCCGGGCATCTCGTTAGACTCCACGCGCTCAATGACTTTTGGGTCAATCCCGTGGCCGGTATCGCGTACCGCAATTCGCACCCGGTTGCCGCTTTCGGTGATGCTGATGGTGACCACCCCTTTGCCTTTACAGGGCTGAATACCGTGAACAATCGCGTTTTCAACCAGCGGCTGGATCAGCAGGCTCGGGATCACGCAGTTGACCTCTTCATCAATATCGTAAATCACCGTGAGCTTGTCGCCAAAGCGCGCCTGCTCAATCGCGATATAGTCTTTGATCTGATAAAGCTCTTTTTTAATATCGATCTGCTCGTCATCTTTCAGTTCGATGTTGTAGCGCAGATAGCGCGACAGGTTAAAAATCAGCTGGCGCGCGGTGTCCGGATTCAAACGAATGGAAGAGGAGATAGCGTTGAGCGCGTTAAACAGGAAATGGGGATTAATTTTGCTCTGCAGCGCGCGCAGCTCTGCCTTATTTGCCATCTCACGCAGCTGTTCTGCCCGGGAGACCTCAAGCTGAGTAGAGATAATCTGCGACAGGCCAATGGCCATCTCCTGCAGCGTGGAGGTGATCTGATGCGCGTGGCAGTAATAAATTTTCAGCGTGCCCGTCACAACGCCTTTTTCCCATAGCGGGATCACCAGCATCGAGTGAATTTCCGGCGTTCGGTGAGCTTCATCATTGTTTTTAATGATGATTTTTCCGTAGTTAATCGCCTGTCTGGTGGTCGGACTAATGGTGTCATCACTGTCGCAATAGTTGTGTTCTCCAACGCCTACGTAGGCCAGCACGTGGTCGATATTGGTAATGGCGACGGCGTCAGCGTGAATGTCATGGCGGATGATCTCGCAGACCTGGCGCAGCGACTCCGCGTTAACGTGGCGAAAGAGCGGCAGCGTTTTGTTGGCAATATCCAGCGCCAGCTTGGCCTGACGGGCGGCGCTGGCCTCTTTTTCCCCTTCAACGCTCTGCACCAGCAGCACGATAAAACCGATGCAGACGCTGCCCAGGATCATAGGAATACCGATTTTCGAGACGATATCCAGCCCCAGCGCGGTGGTGGGGGCCCAGACGACGACCAGGATCATGGTCAGCGTTTCGCACACCATGCCCGCAGCAATCCCGGCGCGCCAGCGCTGTTTTTTGGGGATCTTGCGGCCGATCCAGCCGGAAAGCACCCCGGCGATAATGCTGGTGATAAAGCATGGCACTGCCGTTACGCCACCGATATCAATCAGGTAGCGATGGGTCCCGGCAATCACGCCGGTGATGACACCCACCCACGGGCCAAACAAAATTCCGCCGGACATGACGGCGATAATGCGCACGTTAACCAGCGAACCCTCTACCGGCACCCCGGACCAGGTGCTGAACAGTGCGAACAGGGAAAAGATGGCGGTAACCGCCAGCAGCTCTTTCGGCGAGTGTGCGGATTTATGCAAAAGCTCGCGAAACAGGCGAATGCGAATCAGGAAGAACAGGCAAATCAGCATTAATGCCGCACGGTCAAAAACCGCCAGCAGCATAGTGAATATCTCGTGCACGGAGCAGACCTGGGCAAACGGGAAAGAACTATGATAAAAAACCTGGGGCGTATTGACCAGCTATCCGTCGGGTTTATCAAATGAGGAAAAACCATATTTTACAAAGGGGATTGTCAGGTGAGGATTGATGCTACCCGATTTTTTCTCAGCGCCAAATCACCAGGTAACTGTTTTGATATCATTGTGTTAAATAACGGCTAACGGAAAGCCAATATCAGAACCCTGTTTCCATTTTCAGGCATTGCAGTGTTCCGGTTTTCACGCGGGCGCTTTTTTTTCATTTCCCTCTCGACAGGGTGATTTTTTTCAGGTTATTTTCTAAGCACGCCACATCGGTGGCAGCGTCGCTCGGACGGTCCGGGCGCTAACGTTAATCTGAGGAATCTATGGCTGAATTCAGTCCTGAACGCCGTTTTACGCGTATCGATCGTCTCCCCCCTTATGTTTTCAATATCACTGCTGAACTGAAGATGGCTGCGCGTCGGCGCGGCGAAGATATTATCGATTTCAGCATGGGTAACCCTGACGGCCCAACGCCACCGCATATCGTTGAAAAGCTCTGCACGGTTGCCCAGCGCCCGGATACGCATGGCTACTCAACCTCGCGCGGTATTCCCAGGTTACGTCGCGCGATCTCGCGCTGGTATCAGGATCGTTATCAGGTTGATATCGATCCTGAAAGTGAGGCGATTGTCACCATCGGCTCGAAAGAAGGGTTGGCACATCTGATGCTGGCCACGCTGGATCACGGTGATACGGTGCTGGTACCCAATCCTAGTTACCCAATCCATATCTACGGCGCGGTGATTGCCGGGGCGCAGGTGCGCTCTGTTCCGCTGGTGGAAGGTGTCGATTTCTTTAACGAACTGGAACGTGCCATTCGCGAAAGCTACCCGAAACCCAAGATGATGATCCTCGGTTTCCCGTCGAACCCAACGGCCCAGTGCGTGGAGCTTGACTTCTTCGAGAAAGTTGTCGCTCTGGCCAAGCGTTATGACGTGCTGGTGGTTCATGATTTAGCCTACGCCGATATCGTCTATGACGGCTGGAAAGCCCCGTCGATAATGCAGGTTCCGGGCGCGCGTGACGTGGCGGTGGAGTTCTTTACCCTGTCGAAAAGCTACAACATGGCGGGCTGGCGTATTGGCTTTATGGTGGGTAACAAAACGCTGGTAAGTGCACTGGCGCGCATCAAGAGTTACCACGATTACGGTACCTTCACGCCGCTGCAGGTTGCCGCTATTGCCGCTCTGGAGGGCGATCAGCAGTGCGTTCACGACATTGCTGCTCAATATAAACGTCGCCGCGACGTACTCGTAAAAGGGTTACATGAGGCTGGCTGGATGGTGGAGATGCCGAAAGCGTCCATGTACGTCTGGGCGAAAATTCCGGAACCGTACGCAGCGATGGGTTCGCTGGAGTTTGCTAAAAAGCTGCTGCGTGACGCGAAGGTGTGTGTGTCCCCGGGCATCGGCTTTGGTGATTATGGCGACACCCACGTGCGCTTTGCTTTAATCGAAAACAGCGACCGTATTCGTCAGGCGGTGAGGGGCATCAAGAGTATGTTCCGTGCCGATGGCCTGCTCTCAGCAAAGAGCGTTGCTGTAAACCCCGTGTCCTCATGACAAAAAACAGGAGCCAAATGGCTCCTGTTTTTTTGACTGCATGTTCTCACTAGATCATCAGGGCAAAGGTTCCGGCCCAGACTAAAACGATCACCGAAATGCCCATAAAGAAATATTTCACGTTTCATCGCTCCGCGTATCTTGTGGTACGCATTTAAAAACAGAGTCCAACTGATTATAGAGAACTGAAATCCCGGCTAAACAGAAATGAGAATTTTCCCGTTACGCCGATGACTCCCGCTCAGAATTCTGTGCTTTCCTGGTGCCAGACGGCGCTAATGTACGCTTAAAAATGAGGGGTGACAAGAGGGATTTTTTTAAATAATTTCCGCCACTTACGAGTGTCGTGGAACGGCGACAGTTTGATTTCACAGCGCAATAAATTCACATTGGGCGACGCCTTCAAAGACGGTTTTGCAGTGAGATGACAGGTGCTTGAAAAGGCTAGTTTCTTAGCGAAACTAACCTTCATGCAGGGCTTAAATATAGAGGGAGGCTTCGCCAAGAGGACGCGTTTTGAAACGGCGATGCATCCAGAGATATTGCTCCGGTGCGCGCATGATTTCAGTTTCGATGACCTTATTGATAAACGCTGCCGCTTCACACTCGTTTTCCGGATAGTTAGCCATTTCCGGAGAGATGTGCAGACGGTAGCCTGACTTATCCGCTTTTCTCACCATCGTCACGGTCAGCATGGAGGCACCTGACAAACGCGAAATGACGAAAGTCCCGTTGGTCGTCGCTACATCCTTCACGGCAAAGAAGGGGGCAAAGCTGCTGCCTTTGCGTCCGTAATCCTGGTCAGGAGCAAACCAGACGGCCTCACCTTTCTTCAGGGCGCCAACCATACCGCGCAGGTTGTTACGGCTGATCATCGCTTTATTGGAGCGCATGCGGCCTCGCGTCTGAACCCACTCCATTAGTGCACTGTTGTGCGGTCTGTAGGTTGCCATCATTGGCTGACAAAGGCCCATCACGCGCCCGCCAAGCTCCAGCGACATAAAGTGCACGCCAACAACCATCACGCCGCGTTTTTGCAGCTGAGCGCGTTTAAGGTTGTCCAGTCCTTCTACATCAAACCATTTGCGGACGCGTTCATCCGGCCAGAACCAGGCCATGCCGGTTTCAAGCAGCGCCATGCCGATGGATTTAAAGTTTTCAGAGATCAGTTTTTCGCGCTCTTCAGCATTGTACTGAGGAAAGCAAAGCTCGATGTTTTTACGCGCGATAGATTCGCGACGCTTCAGGAAATAGCGGGATGCGCTGCCCAGTTTCGACCCCAGCATACGCAGCACAGGGTAGGGGAGCTGTACCAGCAGCCAGAGAACGCCAAGACCAAACCATGTAAACCAGTAACGCGGGTGTAAAAACGCGCGTTGAAATTTGGATTGAGACAAAATAGAGAAACCTATGTAGAGCCGGTGAAAGTAACGCTTAGTGCGATACCACGTGCCTATTAGACCGTAGTACAAGGTCATGGTTGCAGGCTTTACCGATCTTTACGGCGTTACCTGGCCATAGCTGACGTTGGGTGGGCGGTATAATGTAACACCGTTATACGATATGTGCTATTACTCGTTTTTGATTAAAAAAGCGACGATCCAGGAGGTGTTTGATTTTACAGATTTTATAAACAGCCGCATTGAGAGCATCCCTCCTTCTTGCGCGACGAGCTGAAGCCTCTGTGCAAGGATAAAGTCAATTCACGAGCAAGCACGGTATTAATGATTGACGACTCGTTAAGTATCCGGAAATGAATTTTTTACTACATATAATAAATAAGAATTTTCACAAGGAAAAATCTTATATATTATTCATGCCATCAATAAAATATTCACTTTTCATACTTCTTTCGTATCTTCTTTTTTGCGTCCCTCAATAGCTTCTTTCAGTTAATTCATGCTTTTTTGACAAGGTGTCGTGATGCAAATCAAAATAAGTTGTTTTTATTAGTTTCTCACTGGTTGCGATCCTTTTAACGATATAAATATTTGGTTTGCGCGAAAAGAGTAGTTCCTTTTTCTGCCTTGGCAGGGCATTACACAATAATAGTTTAGCAGAAAATTCTTAAGAAATTTCTCATTGCGGGTTAATGATCTGCGTATTTGATTTTGTGTCGATCATTATTCTATGATTGCGCATCAACGCGATACCGTGAAGTTGGCATAGCAAAACCAAAGAGGGATGATGAGATGGCTGACAGTTTTCAGAATGAAGTGCCTAAGGCACGTATTAACCTAAAGCTTGACCTGCATACTGGCGGAGCAAGCAAGAAAATGGAATTACCATTGAAATTGCTTGTTGCGGGTGATTTTAGTAATGGGCAGGACACAGCGCCAATATTTGAGCGCGAAAAGGTTAATATCACGAAGAACAATTTTGATAGCGTTCTTTCCGAATATTCCCCAAAAGTTAATCTGACCGTTAAAAATACGCTGGCTGATGATGGCGGTGAGGACAACATTCAGCTGACTTTCCAGAGCATGAAAGATTTCACGCCAGAGCAGGTGGCTGCTCAGATACCGCAACTGAAGGCGATGCTGGCGATGCGCAACTTGCTCCGTGATTTGAAAGCCAACCTTTTGGATAACCAGACTTTCCGAAAAGAGCTGGAAAAAATCGTTCTTGACCAGTCGCTTAGCGCTGAGTTGCGAAATGAATTATCCGCACTGGCGTCAAAAAAATCCTAACCATCAGGCTGTTTTAACGGATTAATCAAGGAATGCTCATGTCTGTACAAAATAATATTACTGGCGGTGAAAGCGTGGTGCTGGAGCGCCCAGCAGCGGGTGGGGTTTACGCTTCCCTGTTTGAGAAGATCAATCTGAGCCCGGTCTCTGAGTTGAGCGCGCTGGATATCTGGCAAGATGCGCAGGCGATGTCGGATGCCACCGCCGATGAACGTCTGACTGCAGGTATGCAGGTCTTTCTGGAGTGTCTGACCAAAGCAGGCTCGAAAGTCGAAAAACTGGATAAAAGCCTGATTGATCACCATATCGCTGAGCTTGATTTTCAGATCAGCCGCCAGTTGGACGCTGTAATGCACCATGATGAATTTCAGGCGGTTGAGAGCCTGTGGCGTGGGGTGAAGTCGCTGGTGGATAAAACCGATTTTCGCCAGAACGTGAAAATTGAGCTTCTGAGTATGTCTAAAGAAGACCTGCGCCAGGACTTTGAAGACTGTCCGGAGGTGATCCAGAGTGGTCTTTATAAACACACCTACATCGACGAATATGATACCCCGGGCGGCGAGCCGATTGCGGCGCTGATTTCCGCTTACGAGTTCGACGCTTCAGCGCAGGATGTCGCTCTGCTGCGCAATATCTCTAAAGTCTCTGCTGCGGCACATATGCCGTTTATTGGCTCGGCAGGCCCGAAATTCTTCCTCAAGGAGTCAATGGAAGACGTTGCGGCGATTAAAGATATTGGTAACTATTTTGACCGCGCCGAGTACATCAAGTGGAAATCGTTCCGCGATACGGACGACGCGCGCTACATCGGTCTGGTGATGCCCCGCGTACTGGGACGTTTGCCGTATGGCCCGGATACCGTTCCGGTTCGCAGCTTCAATTATGTCGAAGAGGTCAAAGGTCCGGATCACGACAAATACCTGTGGACCAACGCATCGTTTGCTTTTGCGTCCAACATGGTGCGCAGCTTCATCAATAATGGCTGGTGTGTACAGATCCGTGGGCCACAGGCTGGTGGTGCGGTTCAGGACCTGCCTATCCATCTGTACGATCTCGGTACTGGCAATCAGGTAAAAATCCCGAGCGAAGTGATGATTCCTGAAACCCGTGAATTCGAATTCGCGAATCTGGGCTTCATTCCTTTGTCCTATTACAAAAACCGCGACTACGCCTGCTTCTTCTCGGCTAACTCCACGCAGAAACCGGCGCTGTATGACACCGCAGATGCAACGGCGAACAGCCGCATCAATGCGCGTCTTCCGTACATCTTCCTGCTGTCGCGTATCGCCCACTACCTGAAGCTGATTCAGCGCGAAAACATTGGCACCACTAAGGATCGCCTACTTCTGGAGCTGGAGCTGAACACCTGGGTCCGCAGTCTGGTGACCGAAATGACCGATCCGGGCGATGAACTTCAGGCGTCTCACCCACTGCGTGACGCGAAAGTGGTGGTGGAAGATATTGAGGATAACCCGGGCTTCTTCCGCGTGAAATTGTATGCGATTCCGCACTTCCAGGTGGAAGGGATGGACGTCAATTTGTCGCTTGTTTCACAGATGCCGAAAGCGAAAGCGTAAAAACAGGCAGGAAGCCGATGAAAACGGAACAACCGTTATGGGGTAGGGGCATTATGGTCTCTCCCCAGCATTTTCAGCAACAGGTCGCGTATGCGGCCTGGTCTGCCGAATGTATTGCCCGGCTGGGACTCATCTCACCCTGGGGGGTCATTGACGCCACTTTCGAACCGGAATCTCTCAAGCTTGGACGTCTCCAGGCCCGTCATCTGCATGTCCGTTTTCAGGACGGAACGCTGATTGATACAGACAATGCAGATTCTCTGCCGCCTGTGTTGTCGCTTGAAAGTGAATCGCAGGAGGTGACGGTGATGCTGGCGCTTCCGCTACTGCGGGCGAATGGCGGTAACTGCCTTAAACCCGATGAAGTGGCCGAGCGCCCGGTGCGTTATCGCCAGCGCTGGCGGGATGTGCGCAATGCGTATGGAGAAGACACCCGTCAGATTGCGGTAATGCAGCCGGAACTGACCCTGCGTTTTGCGCATCAGAACAACAGCGATTACCTGACTTGTCCGGTCGCCCGGCTGGAGCAAGATTCGCAGGGTGCATGGCAATTAGATGAGACGTTTCTCCCCCCTCTGTTGGCCATTCAAGGCAGCCGCTGGCTGGTGATGCAACTGGAACAGTTGATGACCCAGTTACGGGCCCGACTCTGTCGTCTGATGGCAATGCGGCGCGAAAGCAATGAGCGTATGGCTGACTTTGCCGTGGCTGATGTCTCTCTGTTCTGGCTGCTCAACGCGCTGAATAGCGCTGAGCCCGTACTGGGTCAGTTCCAGCGTAATCTGCAAAGCCCGCCGGAACGTCTGTATCCGGAGCTTTCTCGCCTGGCGGGGAGCTTGCTGACATTTTCTCTGGAGCACCAGGTGAACGCCATTCCGGTCTGGCATCATGAGCAACTCAACGCGGTATTTCCGCCGTTGTTTGATTTACTTAGCGATCTGCTTGAAGCCAGTCTGCCGTCCCGCGTGGTGGCTCTGACGCTCGACTATGACCCACGACTGCACTTCTGGCAGGCTCGCCTGCATGACCCGCGTCTGCGCGAAGGAGCGGATTACTATCTTTCTGTACGGTCGCCGATACCGGTGGCGCAGTTGCAGGAACAGTTCCCGCGCCAGTGTAAGGTCGGCAGTCCTGACCATGTGCGTGGGATCGTCAACTCATCCCGCGTGGGTGTACCGCTGATGCCGCTGCGTCATGTGCCAGCCGCCATTCCGCTGCGCCTGGAAAATCAGTATTTCAGTCTCGACCTCTCGCATCCTTTGGCGGCCGAAATGCTCCAGAGCGGGACATGCATGTTTTACGTCCCGGGCATGCTTGGTGAGCCTGAACTTGAACTCTTTGCGGTACTGAGAACATGAGTGAGCGTAAACGCGGCATTGCCGTGCCTGTTGATATTGACGCACTGCTGCAGGATACCTGGCTTCAGGTCATCAGCCTTCGCCATGGCCCGTTGTTTCAGGAAGGTGAAGGTCGGGTCTTATGGGAACGCTGTATCGCTGATGTAGAGCGCGTTCAGCGTGAACTAAAAGCGAGTGAGCTCGATGAAGCCAGCTGTAGGCATATCCTCACTGCACAATGTGCATTGCTTGATGAAGCGGTAAAAGGCCGCGGTGTAGAGGATGATGCCTGTGTGCAGTGGTATGACATTCCTTTGCAGGGACACTTCCTCGGCACGATGGACGCCGGTGACACCTTGTGTGACAGGATGCGCGATGTGCTGCGTGAACCTGCACCAGACAATGCCGTACTGACCTGCTTTCAGCGGGTAATGATGCTCGGTTTTCTGGGTAGTTACCGCTCGCTAAGCGATCCTGAGCGTCAGAAGCTGGTCAGCGCCCTCAATGAACGTGTTACGCCGTTCAGCTATCCGCAGACTCACCCTGTTCTGGCAGAGAGTCGCACCGGACGGGGGACGGGAGGCTGGCTGGCGTCATGGCCCGCTCGTATCGGCCTGAGCGTGATTGTTCTTGCCGCGCTCTGGTGGGGACTGGATCAATGGCTCGATCAGATGCTGCTGACCCTGTTGCCGGGAGTCATAAAATGAGTCCTGTACAACAGCGCGGGCTTGCGCTGTGGGCCGCCCTGCTGAGTGCTGTGGTATGCCTGGCTTTTTTGCCGTTATCCCGGCTGGCTTCAGTGCTCGTTCTGCTGGCGATGATCGGGGTTATCGTCGCGTTCTGGTATATCGCCAGACCTCGTGCGGAGCATGACGCCAGCCTGCGTCTGGATGACCTACCTGAAACCACTTACCGTCAACCTGTGGTGCTGGTTTGTGGTGATATGCCTCTGACCTGGCCGCAACAGTCACCGGTACTGACCGTCACGCAGGGATGCTGGATCCGCGTTGAGGATCATCAGGATCTGGAGCAGGTTGCCCGTCAGGTACTGTTGCAGCGCCCGGACTGGGGGTGTCAGCTGTCGGTGATGGTCAGTGTCTGTCCGCAGAAACACGTCGACAGCGAAGCCCTGACAAGTCGTCTGTTGGCTTTGCGCTGGCAAATTAGTCAGTTGCGTAAAGAAACGGGACATTCTGTGCCATTGATTCTAAATGGTCAGATTGGCAGTGCGATGACGGATGACATGCTCTGGCAGGCCGCTATTCCGGGTGAAGGGTGGACTGTCTGGCGTGAGTCGAATGCGCCTTGTTCAATTGCCGCATGGGTCACCACCGGCGGTGCGCCTGTGATGCAGCAGCAGGTGCTGATGAATAGCCTGATGAGTTGGTTCCATCAGCATGTCCAGGCGGTATTCATCGATGATAATCCTGATGTTCCGGCCATTGCACCTGCAGCAATGCTGGGGGGAATGGGGCCGATTCTTGCCGGAAGCCTTGCGTCATCGGCCTGGACGGCGTGGTTGTCGCGTCATACCGCCATGCAGCAGGTGTCTGGCTGGCACCCGGTGGGAACGGACAGTACGGTGATCTCCCCACTTCCGGATTTCATCCTGCCACAGCTACCGGAAGGGGGAGGACTCACTCCCCGTGCCCGGACCTGGCGTTGCGTCCTTGGCATTTTCACCCTGGCTGCTATTACCGCGCTGCTTTGTAGTGGCTGGAATAATCGCCAGCTAGTGCATCGCGTGAGCTTCGATATTGTCCGTTACGATCGCATTTCTATGGATGACTACGGTCCGAAAGCCGACGCCGTTGCCGTCCTGCACAAGGATGCGGCATTGCTGGATGACCAGGCGCGTAACGGCGTACCGGCCCGATTAGGCCTGGGGCTTTATCAGGGGGAGCGACTCCGGATGCCGGTGCTGGAGGCCATCCGTTCGTATGTTCCTCCGCCCCCCAAACCTCAGCCGCAGCCCAAACCAGTACCGAAAATTGTGCGCCTCGACAGCATGTCGCTGTTCGATACCGGCAGATACGACCTTAAACCCGGTTCGACGAAGCTGCTGGTCAATTCCCTGGTCGGTATCAAAGCAAAACCGGGCTGGCTGATTGTTGTGTCAGGGCATACCGATAACACCGGCAATCCACAACTGAACCAGACGCTGTCCCTGAAACGTGCCGAAGCGGTACGCAACTGGATGCGTGACACCGGCGACGTGCCGGAAAGCTGTTTTGCGGTACAGGGCTATGGCGAAAGCCGTCCTGCCGCAACCAACGACACTCCGGAAGGGCGGGCGCTCAACCGTCGTGTCGAAATCAGTCTGGTACCGCAGGCCAATGCCTGTCAGATACCCGGCAAACACCCGGCGTCATCGCAGGATGATGGCGTCTCAGAAAATAAAACGGAGTAATTAACATGGCAATTCCTGTTTATCTTTGGCTGAAGGACGACGGCGGCGCGGACATTAAAGGGTCTGTGGACGTTCAGGATCGTGAAGGCAGCATCGAAGTGGTGGCACAGCAGCACAACCTGTACATCCCGACCGATAACAACACCGGCAAGCTGACCGGGACCCGTATCCACACCCCGTTCCTGTTCACTAAGGAAATCGACTCCTCCAGCCCGTACCTGTACAAGGCGGTGACCACGGGTCAGACCCTGAAATCCGCTGAGTTTAAGTGGTACAAAATCAACGATGCGGGCCAGGAAGTGGAGTACTTCAACACCAAACTTGAAAACGTCAAGGTGGTGAAAGTGAACCCGGTAATGCACGACATCAAGGATCCTTCTTTCGAGAAGCATAACCACCTTGAGCAGATCGAGCTGCGTTACGAAAAAATCACCTGGACCTACAAAGACGGCAACATCATTCATTCCGATTCCTGGAACGAACGCGCCACCGCGTAATCCTGATGCGGGCAGGTTTTTCCTGCCCGCAGTTTTTTGCTGAGCGCCTGAGACGCGGGCGCTCAGCAAAGAAAACACAACCTGCCTGCCTGACCTTATGCGCTTTGGTGAACAGCGAGGGGCGGTAGCGTGTCCAGGAACCGACAAAGAGAGAATCTCATGGAAAATCCAGCCATCCTGTTACGTCGTCTGAACCCTTACTGCGCCCGCGCGATGGAAGGGGCGGCATCGCTCTGCCAGACCCGTGCCCATGCCGAAATTCTGCCGGAGCACTGGCTGTTGAAGCTGCTGGAGCAAGGCGAGGGGGATCTCACTGTGCTGGCACGCCGCTACGAGTGGGATATGGATGGCATCTGGCAGGATCTGCTCGGCTGGCTGGATAAACAACCTCGCTCCGTGCGCCATCGGCCCCAGCTCTCAGAAGACATCCAGACTCTGAT
Organism: Enterobacter cloacae complex sp. P12RS; assembly: GCF_014895875.1. Classification (NCBI taxonomy): domain Bacteria; kingdom Pseudomonadati; phylum Pseudomonadota; class Gammaproteobacteria; order Enterobacterales; family Enterobacteriaceae; genus Enterobacter; species Enterobacter cloacae complex sp. P12RS. The sequence goes on along the minus strand of NZ_JADBQO010000010.1, from coordinate 7,580 downwards.
GCAGCAAGCCTGGCTACTGGCCTCACTCAATGGTGAAGAGCACATTCGCAGCGTCCATCTGCTGATGGCGCTGGTGGAAAAACCAAAACTGGCTCGTTGTGACGGCCTCTGGCCGTTGTTAACGCTTGGCCAGAGCCAGCTGGAGCGCCTGAGACCGTTGCTGGATGCGCAATCGGATGAGCGTCCGGAAATGCAGCGCGAAGCTGAGCTGGCACAGAACCACGGAGGTGAAGTGGAATTTGTCGGGCGTCCGGCTGGTATGGACATGGAAGAGGGGGAACTGAGTCCTGCGCTGCAGAACGCGCTGGATAAATTCACCCTCGATGTCACCGCCAAAGCGAAGGAAGGGAAGATCGATCCTGTGTTTGGCCGTGACACAGAAATCCGGCAGATGGTGGACATCCTTTCTCGTCGCCGCAAAAACAACCCGATTCTGGTCGGCGAGCCGGGCGTGGGGAAAACCGCACTGGTTGAAGGTCTGGCATTGCGTATTGCCGAGGGTAATGTGCCTGAATCCCTGAAAACGGTCACTCTGCGTACCCTCGACCTGGGCCTGCTACAGGCCGGCGCGGGCGTGAAAGGTGAGTTCGAACAGCGGCTGAAAAACGTCATCGACGCGGTGCAGCAATCCCCGTCCCCGGTCCTGCTGTTTATTGATGAAGCGCATACCATCATCGGCGCAGGCAACCAGGCAGGCGGCGCCGATGCAGCGAACCTGCTGAAACCAGCGCTGGCGCGTGGTGAACTGCGTACCATTGCAGCCACCACCTGGAGTGAGTACAAGCAGTACTTTGAACGCGATGCCGCACTGGAGCGCCGCTTCCAGATGGTCAAAGTGGACGAGCCGGATGACGACACCGCCTGTCTGATGCTCCGTGGTCTGAAGTCCCGCTACGCCGAGCACCATAACGTGCACATTACCGACGATGCGGTACGCGCGGCAGTTACGCTTTCTCGCCGCTATCTGACGGGTCGCCAGCTGCCGGACAAGGCGGTTGACCTGCTCGACACCGCCGCAGCGCGCGTCCGCATGAGCCTCGACACCGTGCCGGAGCAGCTGACCTGCATTCGCTCGCAGATCACCTCTCTTGAAATGGAGAAGCTGGCACTGCTGGAAGATATTGCTGTAGGCAATCAGAGCCATGGTGAACGCCTGACCGTCATTGAGCAGGAAGAGAACGATCTTATCGTTGCTCTCGACGAGCTTGAAACTCAGTACGGGCAGGAACTGAAACTCACGGAACAACTGCTGGAAAGCCGCCAGGACATCTCCCGTCAGAGCGAGACGCACGCGCTGCAGCAGGAACTGCACGGCATGCAGCACAGCAACCCGCTGCTCTCGCTAGATGTGGATGTACGCACCGTTGCCAATGTGATTGCTGACTGGACAGGCGTTCCGCTGTCATCGCTGATGAAAGATGAGCAGACCGAACTGCTTACCCTGGAAGATGAAATTGGCAAACGTGTGGTCGGGCAGGATGTGGCGCTCGCGGCCATCGCGCAGCGCCTGCGTGCGGCAAAAACGGGTCTTACATCTGAGAATGGCCCTCAGGGCGTATTTCTGCTGGTGGGCCCGAGTGGGGTGGGGAAAACCGAAACCGCCCTGGCTCTGGCGGACGTGATGTACGGCGGTGAAAAATCACTGATTACCATCAACTTGTCCGAGTACCAGGAGCCTCATACTGTTTCCCAGCTGAAGGGCTCCCCTCCGGGCTACGTTGGCTACGGTCAGGGCGGTATTCTCACCGAAGCCGTGCGTAAGCGACCGTACAGCGTGGTGCTGCTCGATGAAGTCGAAAAAGCGCACCGCGACGTGATGAACCTGTTCTACCAGGTGTTCGACCGTGGCTTTATGCGCGACGGTGAAGGTCGTGAAATCGACTTCCGCAACACCGTTATTCTGATGACCTCCAACCTCGGCAGCGACCACCTGATGCAGCTGCTGGACGAACAACCTGAATCCACCGAAGGCGATCTGCACGAACTGCTGCGTCCGATCCTGCGTGACCACTTCCAGCCCGCGTTGCTGGCCCGCTTCCAGACCGTGATTTACCGCCCGCTGGCGGAAGCGGCCATGCGTACCATCGTGGAAATGAAGCTGTTACAGGTTAGCAAGCGCTTGCATCGCCACTACGGCCTGATCACGCAGATTAATGAGAGCCTGTATGACGCCCTGACCGCCGCCTGCCTGCTGCCGGATACCGGGGCGCGCAATATCGACAGCCTGCTGAATCAACAAATTCTGCCGGTGCTGAGCCAGCAACTGCTGACCTGCATGGCCGCAAAACAGAAACCGCACTCGTTACACCTGAGCTGGAGCGAAGAAGAGGGCATTGGCCTGGAATTTGACGTTCAGGAGGGAGTGGACGCATGAGTAATAATCCTCCGTTAAGGTTCAGCCATAACCACCACCTGCTGGCGGTGAAAGGCTGTGAGTCCGCGCTCGACGTGCTGGCGTTTGAAGGCGATGAAGCCCTGAGCACACCGTTCCGCTACCGTATTGAATTCACCAGCGGTAACCACGCCATCAGCAAGGAGATGATGCTGATGAAAGGGGCTTCCCTGACGCTGCAGGCCCCGGTAGACCAGGGTTACGGCATCAGAGTGCAGCAGGCCGTGCGCACCCTTCAGGGGGTGGTGACCGGCTTTGAACGCCTCAGCACCTCTAAAGATGAAACGCATTACGCCCTGACGCTCCGGCCACGACTGGCACTGCTTGACCGTTCGCACCAGAACGCGATTTACCAGGACATGTCGGTCCCGCAAATCGTGGAAAAAATCCTGCGCGAGCGGCACGGCATGCGCGGCCAGGATTTTCTGTTCTCGCTCACCAGAGAGTATCCACGACGTGAGCAGGTGATGCAGTACGGCGAGAATGACCTGCACTTCATCACCCGCCTGCTGGGTGAGGTCGGTATCTGGTTCCGCTTCACCACCGACACGCGCCTGAACATCGACGTGGTGGAGTTTTACGACGGCCAGCAGGGGTACGAGAAAGGCCTGACCCTGCCGTCGGTGCCGCCGTCAGGCCAGCACTCGCAGGGCGTGGATTCGGTGTGGGGGATGGAGAGCCATCACAACGTGGTGCAGAAGCAGGTCAGCACCCGGGACTACAACTACCGTCAGGCCACAGAGGATATGAATACGCTGGTTGACGTCACCCGGGGGGACGCGACCACGTACGGAGAAGCGTATCACTATGCCGACAATTATCTGACGCCGGGTAGCGCGTATGAGCGTAATCCGGCACCCGAGTCCGGGGCGTTTTATGCCCGCATCCGGCACGAGCGCTACCTGAACGGCCAGACGCGGACCCGGGCCATCACCAGCAGTCCGGCGCTCTCTCCGGGGATGCTGCTCAAAGTCACCGGCGGGTATGAAGTGGCGGAGGTGTTTGCGCAGGGCGTGGTCATCACGGCGATGCAGACCCACGCGCGGCGGGATGAAGACTTCAGCCTTCGTTTTGACGGTATTCCGGACAGCCCGGATTTCAGCTTCCGCCCCGAGCCGGGAGAACGTCCGGTGATGGCCGGTACGCTGCCGGCCCGCGTCACCAGTACCACCGAAAATGACACCTACGGGCATATTGATAAAGACGGCCGCTACCGCGTCAACATGCTGTTCGACCGTGATAACTGGGAGACCGGGTTCGAAAGCCTGTGGGTGCGCCAGTCCCGCCCTTATGCAGGGGACACCTACGGTCTGCACCTGCCGCTGCTGGCGGGCACCGAAGTGGCGATTGGCTTTGAGGACGGTAACCCGGACCGGCCGTACATTGCCGGCGTGCTGCACGACTCGGCGCACGGCGACCACGTCACCATCCGGAACTACAAACGCAACGTCCTGCGTACCCCGGCGAACAACAAAATCCGCCTTGATGACGAGCGCGGGAAAGAGCATATCAAGGTCAGCACGGAATACGGCGGCAAGAGCCAGCTGAACCTCGGGCACCTGGTCGACAGCGGGAAGCAGCAGCGCGGTGAGGGGTTTGAGCTCAGGACGGACAGCTGGGGTGCGATACGGGCGCAGAAAGGGATATTTATCAGCGCGGACGCGCAGGCGAAGGCGCAGGGTCAGGTGCTGGAGATGAAGCCGGCGGTGAGCCACCTGGGTGATGCCCGGGCGCAGATGCAGGCGATATCAGATGATGCGCAGACGGCGACGGCGAACCCGGCAGACCTTCAGGCGCAAATCACCCTGCTGGAACAGCATCTGACGGACCTGAAAAAATCGGTGCTGCTGATGAGCGCCCCGGACGGTGTGGCGCTGACCAGCGGACAGCACCTGCAGGTATCGGCCGGGCAGAACCTGATAGCCACGGCCGGAAAAAATGCAGACGTCAGCGTGGTGAAAAATCTGTTCATCGGGGTGGGCAGTGCCCTGAGCGTGTTTGTCCGCAAGCTGGGCATCAGGCTTATTGCGAACCAGGGGCCGGTGCAGGTACAGGCCCAGAACGATCTGATGGCGCTGCTGGCACGCAAGGAAATCAGCATTGTCAGCACGGAAGATGAAATCAGGATCCTTGCGAAGAAGAAGATCACGCTGAACGGTGGCGGAAGTTATATCACGCTGGACGCGAATGCGATTGAAGCGGCGACGCTCGGGGATTACCGGACACGGGCGGGATTTTATGACCGGCAGCAGAAGGCTTCAGCGAAACCTTCATTTTTAACGTTCCCCGTACTGGATGCTCCAGCGCCCGGCACAGACCACGGTAAATCAGATACAGACAAACAGGGAAGCGGAAAGGAACAGCCTGATAATCACCAACATCAACAACCCGAGGCTGGAAAACAAAGTTTACGTTTTGCATTCCCTGGTGCCGATAGTGTAAGCCAAAGTATGGACTGGATGACAAATCAGCCGTACAACATTACTGACAGTAATGGGAAAATCCTGTCGACTGGCACGGTAGATAGTTCAGGTCGCTTCCCGAAAATAGTACTTCCTGAAAGCGATACATTAAATTTAATCATTGGGCGAGAAACCTGGAGTAAAGAAGACCTTTCTGTTTCATCAACTGAAGACGAAAGTATGGTTTTTTTGGGAGATGAAGAAACTGATGCCGATTTTTATTTAAGTGAAGTGGATTCTGAAGGTGATAGAGCATCAGCATTGACTGAATCAATGATTGCAACTTTATTAAATTTAACAAAGGCTAGTTGATAATGTTAAGTATGCTTAAGAAAATTATATTGAGTATGGCTATCTTATTTTATAACTCCGGTGCAAATGCTGCATGTCTGAAAGAGGGGGATAAGGTTGTACTCTCAGGAGTGATGAAAGAAGAGTTGTTTTACGGTCCCCCTAATTGGGGAGAAGATAGGGAGCATGACGAAAAATTACTTTACTGGATCCTGCATTTAGATAGCCCGCTAAAGTGCGTGATTGATGCTAATACAGAGCAAAAAGGTTGGGACAGCAATGTTCAGCTCATTATTATCGGTGACGATTATAAAACCAAACGCAATTTACTTAATCAGCATGTCACTGTAGATGGAAATGTTATGCTTGCTGTCACAGGCTATCACATGACTTCAGTTTTACTAAAAGACAGCAGTTTTAAACCAACGGAAAAAAATAAAAAGGATGATGTATGAGATTTGTAAAAGCGACATACCATCTTGAAACCAAGACGGTTGAGTACGAAGCTGGTGATGGAACACGTTTGCTAAAAACTGCAGGGACATTAAATTGGAGATTTAACAACCCCGGGAATATTATGGCATTACCTGATGCAGGTAAGCAAAAAGGGCGGATAGGTGCTGGGACTGTATATAACCCGAAAGAAAATACATTTGCGATTTTTTCTAGCATGGAAGTAGGGGAGCGTGAAAAATGTGCATTATTGAAGCGAAAATATCGAGACAATACTATATCAGAGATGATGTCGCAGTATGCACCAGAAGCCGCAGGCAATGATCCCGTAGCTTATGCCAATTTTATAAGCTCAGAGAGTGGAATTGCAAAAGATAAAAAAATATCTGATTTGAATGATAATGAATTCGGCAAAGTTGTGGATGCAATCAGTAAAAAAGAAGGTGGCCTGAAGCCCGGAACTGAAAAATGGGTGTATGTGACAAATGTGACGGTTTCTGATGGCTCCCGACCAGTTGCAGATGTGCCATTTAAAGTGACACTAGGAAGCACTAGTTACGAGTGGAAAACAGACGCTTATGGCAAACTCAAAACAATCATTCATATGAAACAAGGAATGGTTATTGTTATTAGATACACTAATCCTAATGGAAAAGAAGATATTGTTTATTCAGCTGTTGCTGGAAATGAAACGAAAAATATAATGCTTACGAGAAATTTCTCTCAATTCTCTGCAAAAACTCTTGCCGAGACCCCCAAAGTCCCACGTGAGAAGAGTGTTCAGAAGCCGATAGAGTACATCGTCATGTCAGGAGACTCTCTCTCGAAAATTGCCGAGCGTTATAAGACAAGCACTGATGAAATTGCCAAAAACAATAATATAAAAGATGTGAGTAAGATCTTCCCCGGTCAGAGCTTGACGATTTATGGTGCCAATATTAATAGTTGTTCATTATACATAGTTTCACCGGGTGATACACTGGCGAAGATCGCAGCAGAAAGTGGCACAACTGTTGATGAACTCGCTCGTTGGAACAATATCGCAGATATAAACAAAATCTATCCAGGTCAGTCGATATTTATTTCAAATATTACGGAAGATTCAAAAGCCAGTAATTCAGTATCATCTTCAGATAAACAAACGATCAAACCTGAATACTCAGTCAAGAAGTCTCCGGTCAATTTAAATAAAAAAATACTGGAATCTGTAGGGTCTAAAAATTCTGATAAACCGATAGCTTTGCTTCCCCATGATCAAAGGGAGGCACCATGGATGGCAATTGCGATCCGTGAGGTTATAGAATGGCATGGAACAGGAGAGAAGGAAATTACTGATAATTATCATAAGTTAATGGAATCAAAGGCCTCAATGGGTAGTACGGCGTGGTGTGCTTCGTTTGCTAATTATTGTCTGAAAGAAGCAGGGTATGACTACTCTCTGAGTTTTACAAAATCTTCTCAATTTCCGGTTTATGACAAAACGAAATTTATCGAGATAAAAAATCCTGTATATGGTGCATTGATGGTCTTTCGTACATATGTTGAATTAACTGATGAATTTACAGGAAATGGACATGTAACATTTGTTTATGGAAAAACGAGTAATGGTGATATTGCTGGGTTAGGCGGCAACCAAGGAGGTAAAGCATATGGTGGAGGTACTATCAAGTTATCAATGTTTAGTACCACGAAACCAACATCCAGATTCAAAATGACTGTCAGAAAAATAGAAGCAACCCCTGTATATCAAAAATTTTATAAGTATTATATTCCTGTGGCGTATAAAGAATTCCATTCAAAAATTTCGGTGGAGTTACCTTTAGTTGATGTTGACGATGTTAATAAGAATTTATTCGGGTTTGATAGCGAAACTAAATCTGCGAATGATGAAGGTTGTAGTCTATGAAAAATTATAGAAATATAATTGTGTTACTGTTGTTGTTGTCATCTAGAGCGCTGGCAGGAGACCCCGGTGGAATATC
>NZ_JADBQO010000001.1:0-85826 GCF_014895875.1 Enterobacter cloacae complex sp. P12RS | reverse complement strand
CCACCGAGAACAACACTTGCCTGTACTGAACAGCAGGAAATAATTAAACAACCACATAACAATTTAAATAAAGTCTTCATACAATGTTCCAAAAAGGCAGCCGTTCAGGCTGCCCGTCATTGCTTAGCGATAGACAACCTCGAATGTTGCAGAGGAGGAGTAATGGCCCGCGGTTGGCGCGGTATCCCCCACCTGAATCACTTTCGCGGTGTAGTTAAAGACAGAAGCCGTTGCCCCGGTCGCGTCGTTATTCACATCGGTACCCGTATCCGGTACTGAACCGTCGAAAACAACATCGCCTTTAGCGCCGTTCTCATTGCTGACGATGATGCCAACGTTGGTCGCATTGCCTGCGCCAGTCAGATCGTTCTTCAAGCGCTTGTTAGCGGCGTCTGTTGTCGTGCCGCTAAACTTGAGGTTCAGTTTAGCGACCAGCGGGTCACATTTTTTCACTTCAATCTTAAAGGCTTTTGAGGTGCCAACCGTACCGTCAGCACCAAAATCCGAAGGATAGGTATCTGCGAAAGTGACGGTGGAAGCGTTAGTCCCTGTGCCATCAACGTTAATTTCACAGGTATCGGCAACAATTTTTCCGGCGAAGTTCACCGTACCGGAATCGTTTGATGCAAATACAGGCAGAGACAGCGCGGCCATAACGCTTCCGGCTAAAAATGTAGCGACAACTTTTTTGTTCATGAAAAATATCCTTATATTTGACAATTGTGGCATCCATTCGCACTACAAATATTTTGAGTCGAAATGTTATCCAGCATGTTACACATGACTGACTAAATAGGAATATCCTTTGAGCCAGTGAATTTCTTATGGCGATTACATCAGATTATTCTTCATTGTGTCCAGAGAGGATAAAGTTACGCAACAGGTAGCAGATTTCAAATGCATGTTTTAGATGAAAAAAATGAGAACTTAAAAATTCTAAATTAGATATTTAATATTTTTAAAAATTGCAGAATGTAAAAAACAAAAAAGCCGCTTTATATTAAAGCGGCTTTTTATTCAGGGAATTAATTAATTCCCACCAAACATATCCTTGATCCAGCCGGCCACGCCATCACTGTCTTTCTTCTCGTTCTGCTGCTGGGCCGGTTGTTGCTGCGGCTGCTGCGGCTGAGAAGATTGATCGAACGGGTTGCCCGTTGGCTGTTCAGGCTGGCTCTGCTGGCACAGTGAGTCCGGGTTGGTCGTCCAGACCGGCAGGGTACGCATCCCGCCGCCGCAGATAAAGTTCCCGGAACCATCCACGCCCATATCGACGATATCTTCCGGCGCGACCAGGTTCAGCGGCACAGGTGACTGGTTCGCCAGGTAGCGCTGGTAAATCGACATCGCCCCGCTCGCCCCGTAAAGTTTGGTCGGCTGGTTGTTGTCACGACCTACCCAGGTGATCACCACTTCACGGCCATCAATACCGGCAAACCAGGTATCGACGTTGTTGTTGGTGGTCCCGGTTTTACCCGCCAGATGCAGACCAGGATACTTCGCCCCCAGCTGACGACCGGTACCGCGCTGCACAACCTGCTGCATCGTCCACAGCGTCATGTAGGCCGCCTGCGCAGGAACGGCACGTTCAGCCTGCGGGAAGCTCTGATACAGCACGGAGCCATCTTCGGCAATCACCGAACGCAGGGCAGAGAGCGGTGCGCGGTTCCCCCCGCTGGCAATGGTCTGGAACGCCTGCGCCACTTCGATCGGCGTCAGGTTAAGCGCCCCCAGAATCATCGCCGGAACAGGGTGCAGCTGATCTTTCGGTACGCCCAGCTTCTGCCAGGTATCGACAATAGCCGGCAGGCCCAGCGCCATACCGAGGTTAACCGTAGGTACGTTCATGGAGCGGGTTAACGCATCCACCAGCATCACCTGGCCGCTGAACTGTTTATCATCGTTCTGCGGTGACCAGACCTGGCCGTTAGGCTGACGCAGGGAGATTGGCGCATCGGCGATCCAGGTGTTCAGGCGATACAAATTCGGCTGGCTCAGCGCGGTGAGATAGGTCGCCGGTTTAGCCAGAGAGCCAATCGAACGACGCGCCTGCATCGCGCGGTTGTAGCCCGCATACTGCGGCTCTGCGCCGCCCACCATCGCGCGCACTTCGCCGGTGTTACGGTCAACCACCACCATCGCGGTTTCCAGATCGGAGAGCTTGCGCTGTTTCTTCAGCGCCGGAATGCCTTCCACCGCCGCTTTTTCTGCCGCGTCCTGGGCTACCGAGTCAAAAGTTGTGAAGATCTTCACGCCGGAGAGATCTTTGACCTTATCACCAAGCTTGCTTTGCAGCTCCTGGCGCACCATCTGCATGAAAGCAGGCTGCGGAGAGATCACCCCACCGCGCGGCTGCACGCCCAGCGGACGTGCGCTAAGCATGTCGTATAATTCCTGGTCAATCACCTGCTGCTGTTGCAGCAGACGCAGTACCAGGTTACGACGCTCCAGCGCCAGTTTCGGGTTGCGCCACGGGTTATAAATGGACGCCCCTTTCACCATGCCCACCAGCAGCGCCTGCTGGTCAAGGCTGAGCTCTTCCACCGGACGGCCAAAGTAGTACAGGCTCGCCAGCGGGAAGCCGCGGATCTCGTTATCGCCGCTCTGGCCGAGGTACACCTCGTTCATGTACAGCTCAAGGATACGATCCTTGCTGTAGCGCGCATCCATCAGCACGGCCATGTACGCTTCGTTGGCTTTACGCCAGTAAGAACGCTCGCTGGAGAGGAACAGGTTCTTCACCAGCTGCTGGGTAAGCGTACTCGCCCCCTGCACGGTACGACCCGCAGTCAGGTTCGCCAGCACCGCACGGCCGATGGAGTAGAGACTGATACCGTCGTGCTCGTAGAAATGGCGGTCTTCGGTTGCCAGCAGGGTATCCACCAGCAGATCCGGGAAGCCGTTACGCGCCACGAACAGGCGCTGTTCGCCATTGGCGGACGAGAGCATGGTGATCAGACGCGGATCAAGACGGAAGAAACCGAACTGGCGGTTATTGTCCATGTTCTCAATGGTTTCCAGCCGATCGCCGTCAAAAGTCAGACGCGCGCGCACCTGCCCCTCTTTGCTGTCCGGGAAGTCGAACGGGCGGCGGATCATCTCAATGCTTTTCGCCTGGACGGTAAATTCGCCCGGGCGGGTCATTTTCGTGACCTGACGATACTGCGTAGCTTGCAGCAGTTTCACCATCTCGTTCTTGCTGATGGACATGTCCGGCTCAAGGTTCACCATGCGACCATACACTGCCGCCGGCAATTGCCAGACTTTCCCGTCGATACGGCTGCGGATCTTCTGATCCAGATAAACGCCGTAAATCGCGATCAGCACAACAAAAACAATGAACAGCTTCAGCAGCAGCCAGAACCAGCCGCGCTTCCCACGAGGCTTACGCCCTTTGCCTTTTCCTTTACGCGGCATGGGTTCTTCATCCTCATAATCGTCTTCATAGTCATCGTCATACTCCTCATCTCTGAGGCGACGACGGCTTACCTTTTCTTTCGCCGGACGCGCGGGTTTTCCCTTACGTCCTATTGGCTCGCGGTCATTCCCCGCCATGCTTTTTCTCCGCAACTTTCAGGCGCAAAGGCCAGATTTTCTTTTCTTCCACAGGCCTGTGAAAGAAGAAATCTCTCAAAATTGGTTTTCTCCCTCTCTCCGTGGGAGAGGGCTGGGGTGAGGGCATCAGACCGCACTTTCCCCACTACGAATATTTCTTCGTCCGCCGCGTCGGCGCCGTATTCGCCGGATCGTCCGGCCATACGTGTTTGGGGTAGCGCCCTTTCATCTCTTTCTGCACTTCACGGTAGCTTCCCGCCCAGAACGCTCCCAGATCGCGGGTGATCTGCAACGGACGATGCGCAGGCGAGAGCAACTCAAGCACCAACGGCACCCGCCCTTCCGCAATAGACGGCGTGGTTGCCTCACCAAACATCTCCTGCATCCGAACCGCCAGCGCCGGAGGATTATCCTCATGATAACGAATGGCAAGCCGGCTCCCGGTGGGCACAGTGTAATGCCCAGGAAGCTCACTATCCAGACGTTGACGTAATGACCAGTCCAGTAAATTCTGTAACGCGGTCTTAACATCAAGCGCCTTAAGGGCGCGCAGAGAGTGCACGCCGCTCATTTGCGGCAGCAGCCACTGCTCAAGCGTCGCGAGCAGCGTCTCATCATCCACCGCGGGCCAGCCGTATTCCGGTAGCCACTTCGCGGCGCAGTGCAGACGAATGCGATATTGTTCAGCTTCCGGCGTCCAGTTCAGGACGTTAAGGCCCTTTTCACGAATACCGTTCAGCATTGCCTGGTGTAACTCTTCTTCCGACGGCTTCGCCAGCGGTTTCGTCCCGAGGATCAGTTTGCCAATCTGACTACGCCGAAACGCCTTTAGCGTCCCCTGAGCGTCATCCCATTCCACGATGTCCGATTGCTGGAGCAGCTGCGGGCAGGTACGCGTCAGGGCATCTATGTCCACGGCAATCGCCTGTAAAATACGGGCATCAGGAGACTGGCTGCCCTGAAGCAGGAGCGGCGCGATCAGCCATTCATGTCGCGTCAGGGCATCATCGCTGTCCAGCATCGCCCCCATGCCGTTTGCCAGTTGGTAGCGTCCATCCAGCCCGCGGCGGCGCGCAATCCTGTCCGGGAAGGCCAGCGCCAGAAGGGAGGCAATCTTATCGCCGTCAGGTGAACCGCCCCAGCAGTTCAGGCGTTTGCACAACTGCTGCGCCCGCTGCTGCCAGTTTCCCTGATTGCGCGAAAACGCCTGCCCCAGCTCGCTGCTGCCTCCGCGCGGCGGCTCCTCAAGAATAGCCGCCAGTTTCGCCGCTGTGGCAATTTCATCTTCGCCCTGAGCAGCCACCAGCATCGCCGCCAGACGCGGATCGTTGCCCAGCGCCGCCATTTTCTGACCGCGCGCCGTCAGACGTTCACCTTCCAGCGCGCCAAGCTGGGTGAGCAGGCTGCGCGCGGCGGCGAGATTCACGACAGGCGGTGGATTAAGCCAGGTGAGCTGTTCAGGATCCGGGCAGCCCCAAAGCAGGAGATCCATCACCAGCCCGGAGAGATCGCTTTGTAAAATCTCCGGCGTGCTTTGCTGTGCCGCGCGTTCAGCCTGCTCCGCGCTGGTCAAATGCAGGCAAATACCCGGCTCTAGACGCCCCGCACGGCCCGCGCGCTGCACCATTGACGCCTGACTGATGCGTTGTGTCAGCAGTTTAGTCAGCCCGGTTCGCGGATCAAAGCTCGCCACCCTCTCCTGCGCGCTATCCACCACCAGGCGAATGCCTTCGATGGTCAAACTGGTTTCGGCAATGTTGGTTGCCAGCACGACTTTACGCTGCCCCGCCGGGGCGGGAAGGATGGCTTTACGCTGCTCGGTCAACGACAGGGCGCCATAGAGCGGGCAAAGCAGTACGTCACTGCCCACCCTGGAGGCCAGCCGCTCCTGCACGCGCTGAATCTCCCCCACGCCGGGCAAAAACAGCAGCAGCGAGCCGGGCGCCTGGCGAAGCAGGTCTGCAGTGGCAATAGCTACCGCTTCGTCAAAGCGCTGATGGGCAGGAAGCGGCTGATAGCGACGCTCAACAGGAAATGCCCGTCCTTCTGAGCTGATGACCGGCGCATCGGGTAATACCTGTCGTAGCCGCTCGTTATCCAGCGTCGCCGACATAATCAGCAGCCGCAGATCGTCGCGCAGCCCCTGCTGAACGTCGAGCAACAGCGCGAGGGCCAGATCGGCCTGCAGGCTGCGCTCGTGGAATTCATCCAGGATCACCAGCCCGACGCCGTTCAACTCCGGGTCGTTTTGCAGCATGCGGGTAAGAATGCCCTCGGTGACCACCTCAAGCCGCGTGGACGGGCCGACGCAGGTTTCGGCGCGCATCCGGTAGCCTACCGTTTCGCCCGGTTTTTCATGCAGCAGTTCCGCCAGGCGCTGCGCAACGTTGCGCGCGGCCAGCCTGCGCGGCTCCAGCAGGATAATTTTCCCGGCAATCTTCCCCTCTTTAAGGATCTGCAGCGGCAGCCAGGTAGATTTACCCGCCCCCGTAGGCGCGTTAAGCAAAACCTGCGGGGCATGTTGTAAGGCAGCGAGAAGCTCAGGAAGAACGACGGCGACCGGCAATGAGGACACTAACTGCTCCAGAGGGTTAACATTAGTCGGCGTACATTGTAGCATCGGCGCATATCATTACCGAGTCCCCCGTATGTCTGATTCGAAACGGCTGTTTTTTGCCATTGAATTGCCCACCACCCTACAGCGGCAAATCGTTCGCTGGCGCGCGGAACATTTTCCACCGGAAGCGGGCCGGCCCGTTGCGGCGGCAAACCTGCACCTGACACTGGCCTTTTTGGGTGACGTGAGCGCCGAAAAACAGCGGGCATTAGCCGCCATGGCCGGGCGTATTGCCCAGCCGGCGTTTACGCTGCACCTTGACGATGCGGGTCAGTGGCTGCGTTCGCGCGTGGTCTGGCTGGGTACGCGCCAGCCGCCGCGCGGGTTGTTACAGCTCGCCAATATGTTGCGCGCGCAGGCAGCGCGCAGCGGCTGTTACCAGAGCCCGCAGCCGTTTCATCCGCACGTCACGCTGCTGCGCGATGCCGGTCAGGCCGTTGCCATTCCGCCGCCGGGTTTTCACTGGGCTTTTCCGGTTAATGAATTCGCGCTTTATGAATCCGTCTTTGCACGGGGACGCACCCGCTACAGGCCGCTACAGCGCTGGACGTTGGGCGACACCACAAGGAATTCCGATGAAGTTTAGTCCTGCACTCCAGTCCGCCACGCTGATCCAACGCTACAAACGCTTCCTCGCCGACGTGGTGACGCCGGAAGGCGAAGAGCTCACCCTGCACTGCCCCAACACCGGCGCCATGACCGGTTGCGCCGCACCGGGTGACACGGTCTGGTATTCCACTTCAGAAAATACTAAACGCAAATATCCCCATACCTGGGAAATAACCGAAACGCAAAACGGGGCGTTTATTTGTGTTAATACTCTGCGTGCAAATCAGCTGGTTAAGGAAGCGCTGACGAATGGCGCCATTCCCGAACTGGTGGGTTACGGTACGCATAAAACAGAAGTGAAATACGGCGATGAAGGCAGCAGAATTGACTTCATGTTACAGGCGGAAGGCCGTCCTGAGTGCTATATTGAAGTAAAATCAGTGACGTTAGCGGAACAGGAAAACGGCTTCTTTCCGGATGCGGTAACGCTACGCGGGCAGAAGCATCTGCGAGAGCTAATGAGTGTTGCGGCGGCGGGCAAACGCGCCGTATTACTGTTTGCGGTGTTGCATACAGCGATTGAACGGTTTTCCCCTGCCCGCCATATCGATCCTAAATACGCACAACTGTTGAATGAGGCACAAAAGCAGGGGGTAGAGGTTTTAGCTTATAAAGCGGAACTTTCTGCCGATAATATGACTCTGAGATCGTCTCTTCCCATTGTCTTATAAGGGATTAGACGATTGATGAATAAGTGTTCTGGCCGCGTGCGCAAATACGCTTTTCCTCACAGGCTTGTCAAGTGTTACGTTTAGATAATTGCCATACGGAAAAGCATCTGCTATTTATAGCGACCTGATTTTTCCCCCAACACGGGGATCGATAGTGCGTGTTAAGGAGAAGCAACATGCAAGAAGGGCAAAACCGTAAAACATCGTCCCTGAGTATTCTCGCCATCGCTGGGGTGGAGCCGTATCAAGAGAAGCCGGGCGAAGAGTATATGAACGAAGCCCAGCTGTCGCACTTCAAGCGTATTCTTGAAGCATGGCGTAATCAACTCAGGGATGAAGTGGATCGCACCGTTTCGCATATGCAGGATGAAGCTGCTAACTTCCCGGATCCGGTAGACCGTGCCGCTCAGGAAGAAGAGTTCAGCCTCGAACTGCGTAACCGTGACCGCGAACGCAAGCTGATCAAAAAGATCGAGAAAACGCTGAAAAAAGTCGAAGACGAAGATTTTGGCTACTGCGAATCCTGCGGTGTTGAAATCGGTATTCGTCGCCTGGAAGCGCGTCCAACCGCCGATCTGTGCATCGACTGTAAAACGCTGGCCGAAATCCGCGAAAAACAGATGGCCGGCTAACGCCAGCGCTGTTTATACACTTCAAAGGCGGGAGTCTCTCCCGCCTTGTTACTGTTGATATGTCTGAATCACACTATATCGGGCGCTTTGCGCCATCTCCTTCCGGTGAATTACACTTCGGCTCATTAATTGCCGCGCTTGGCAGCTACCTGCAGGCTCGCGCCAGTCAGGGTAAATGGCTCGTCCGCATCGAAGATATTGACCCTCCGCGTGAAGTTCCCGGTGCTGCAGACACCATTCTGCGTCAGCTGGAACATTACGGTCTTCACTGGGACGGCGACGTTCTGTGGCAGTCACAACGTCATGAGGCTTATCGGGAACGTCTGGCCTGGCTCAGCGCTCAGGGGCTCTCCTATAACTGCACCTGCACCCGCGCGCGTATCCAGAGCGTGGGAGGTGTGTATGACGGCCACTGCCGCACGCTGAATCTTCCCGCGGAAAATGCCGCCGTACGCTTGCTACAGCGCGCGCCCGTCACCCGCTTCCACGATCGGCTCTCCGGTGAGATTAGGGCGGATGAACGTCTGGCATGTGAAGATTTTATTATTCACCGTCGTGATGGTCTGTTTGCGTATAACCTGGCGGTGGTCGTCGACGATCATTTCCAGGGCGTGACGGAAATTGTGCGCGGGGCGGACCTGGTCGAACCGACCGTACGGCAAATCTCGCTTTATCATCAGTTTGGCTGGACGGCGCCGGATTACATTCATCTGCCGCTGGCGGTCAATGCGCAGGGCGTTAAGCTCTCCAAGCAAAACCACGCCCCGGCCCTGCCAGACGGCGATCCGCGTCCTGTTTTGATCGACGCGCTGCGATTTCTCAACCAGAATGTAACCAACGAATGGCAGGATCTGCGCATTGACGAATTGCTGAAAATAGCCATTGCCAACTGGACGCTCGCGGCAGTGCCAAAAATCCAGCATTCTCAAATGCGTTGCGCTGAGCTATGATTAGCCGCTTTTTTCATAACAAAACACACTACGAGGTGTACCATTTTTACCCGAGTCGCTAATTTTTGCCGTAAAGTGCTAAGCCGCGAAGAGAGCATGGCGAACGACGCTATTGCACAACCACACATGTCGGTTATTCCGCGTGAGCAGCACAATATTTCCCGCAAAGATATCAGTGAAAATGCCCTCAAGGTACTCTATCGTCTGAATAAAGCGGGCTACGAGGCCTATCTCGTTGGCGGTGGGGTGCGTGATTTACTGCTGGGCAAAAAACCGAAAGATTTCGACGTGACGACCAGCGCCACGCCCGAGCAGGTGCGTAAATTATTCCGCAACTGCCGTCTCGTTGGCCGCCGTTTCCGTCTGGCTCACGTGATGTTTGGGCCGGAAATCATCGAAGTGGCGACCTTCCGCGGCCACCACGAAGCGGGTGCATCCGACCGCACCACGTCACAGCGCGGCCAGAACGGTATGCTGCTGCGCGACAATATCTTCGGCTCTATCGAAGAAGATGCCCAGCGTCGCGACTTCACCATCAATAGCCTTTATTACAGCGTGGCGGATTTCACCGTGCGTGATTACGTCGGCGGCATGCAGGACCTGAAAGAGGGTCTGATCCGCCTGATCGGCACGCCGGAAACGCGCTATCGTGAAGATCCGGTGCGCATGCTGCGCGCCGTGCGTTTTGCCGCCAAGCTGAACATGCGCATCAGTCCGGAAACCGCAGAGCCGATCCCGCGTCTGGCGACGCTGATTAACGACGTGCCGCCTGCCCGCCTGTTTGAAGAGGCGCTGAAGCTGCTGCAGGCCGGCTACGGGTTCGAAACCTACAAACTTCTGCGCGAATACAACCTGTTCCAGCCGCTGTTCCCGACCATTACCCGTTACTTCACCGAAAACGGTGACAGCCCAATGGAGCGGATGATTGCGCAGGTACTGAAAAATACCGACACCCGCATCCATAACGATATGCGCGTGAACCCGGCATTCCTGTTTGCGGCAATGTTCTGGTACCCGCTGCTGGAAACGGCTCAAAGAATCACCCAGGAGAGCGGCCTCGCCTATTACGATGCCTTCGCGCTGGCCGCGAACGATGTATTGGACGAAGGGTGCCGCACGCTGGCTATCCCAAAACGTATTACCACGCTGGTGCGCGACATCTGGCAGCTTCAGCTGCGCATGTCCCGCCGTCAGGGCAAACGTGCCTGGAAGCTGATGGAGCATCCAAAGTTCCGCGCCGCCTTCGACCTGCTGTCGCTGCGTGCGGAAACTGAACGCAATCAGGAGCTACAGCGCCTGGCGCAGTGGTGGGCCGAATTCCAGGTTTCCGCCCCGCCGGAGCAGAAAGATATGCTGACCGGGCTGGATGAAGAACCTGCCCCGCGTCGCCGTCATCGTCGTCCGCGCAAACGCGCACCGCGTCGTGAAGGGACAGCATGACCCTCGCGTATATCGCCATCGGCAGCAATTTAGCCTCTCCGCTGGAGCAGGTGAATGCTGCCGTACAGGCGCTGGGTGAGATCCCGCAAAGCCGTATCGTGGCGGTCTCCTCCTTTTACCGCACGCCGCCGCTAGGCCCGCAGGATCAGCCTGATTATTTGAACGCCGCCGTGGTGCTGGAAACATCCCTCGATGCCGAAACGCTGCTGGACAACACTCAGCGCATCGAACTGCAGCAGGGGCGCGTACGCAAAGCCGAACGCTGGGGGCCGCGCACGCTTGATCTCGATATTATGCTGTTCGGCCATGAGGTGATTAACACTGAACGCCTCACCGTACCGCATTACGACATGAAAAATCGTGGCTTTATGCTCTGGCCGCTCTTTGAAGTGGCGCCCGATCTCACCTTCCCGGAAGGCATCCCGCTCAAGGCCGTTCTGGACAACCTGAACGCGGAAAGACCCGCTCGCTGGTGATCCTCTTCCCTCACCGGTTGACCCCAGAATAATTGTGGTTAATCGGTTGCCTAAAATCATTGTTCCCTCGAATGTTACTGTTAGAATGCGCAAAGATTCGCTTTTGGGCTATCAGGAAACAGTATGAAACCAACCACCATCTCCTTACTGCAGAAATGCAAACAGGAAAAAAAACGCTTCGCCACCATCACCGCGTATGACTACAGCTTCGCCAAACTGTTTGCCGAAGAGGGGATCAACGTCATGCTGGTCGGAGATTCGTTAGGGATGACGGTACAAGGACATGATTCCACCCTGCCGGTCACGGTCGAAGATATTGCATATCACACCCGTGCGGTACGCCGCGGTGCGCCAGGCTGCCTTCTGCTTTCCGACCTGCCGTTTATGGCCTATGCCACGCCAGAGCAGGCATTTGAAAACGCGGCGGCAGTGATGCGCGCTGGTGCTAACATGGTCAAAATTGAAGGCGGCGCCTGGCTGGTGGAGACGGTGAAAATGCTCACCGAACGCGCCGTGCCGGTGTGTGGTCATTTGGGCCTGACCCCGCAGTCCGTCAACATCTTTGGCGGGTATAAGGTGCAGGGCCGCGGCGACGCAGCGCAGACGCTGTTTGAGGATGCCCTGGCGCTGGAAGCCGCAGGCGCCCAGCTGCTGGTGCTGGAGTGCGTGCCGGTTGAGCTGGCGAAACGCATCACCGACGCACTCTCCATTCCGGTGATTGGTATTGGTGCAGGCAACGTGACCGACGGTCAGATTCTGGTGATGCACGACGCCTTTGGTATTACTGGCGGGCATATCCCGAAATTTGCCAAAAATTTCCTCACTGAAGCGGGCGACATGCGCGCTGCGGTCAGGCAGTATATTGCCGACGTTGAATCCGGTGTTTACCCGGGTGAAGAACACAGTTTCCATTAAGGAGTCTCGTTGTGCTAATCATTGAAACCCTGCCGCTGCTTCGCCAGCATATCCGCCGCGCGCGTCAGGAAGGTAAACGTATCGCACTGGTCCCGACCATGGGCAATCTGCATGACGGCCACATGAAGCTCGTCGACGAAGCCCGTGCGCGAGCAGATATCGTGGTGGTCAGTATCTTCGTGAACCCCATGCAGTTTGACCGCGCCGACGATCTGGCACGCTATCCGCGCACCCTGCAGGAAGATTGCGAGAAGCTCAAAAAACGCCACGCGGATATCGTCTTCTCACCTGCACCGGCGGACGTTTACCCGCAGGGTACCGAAGAGGCGACCTACGTTGACGTCCCGGGCATTTCCACCATGCTGGAAGGAGCAAGCCGTCCGGGCCACTTCCGCGGCGTCTCCACCATCGTCAGCAAGCTATTTAACCTGGTGCAGCCGGACGTTGCCTGCTTCGGTGAGAAAGATTTCCAGCAGCTGGCGCTGATCCGCAAGATGGTTGCTGACATGGGTTACGATATTGAGATCGTCGGCGTACCGATTGTGCGTGCGAAAGACGGTCTGGCACTCAGCTCGCGGAATGGTTACCTGACCGCCGAACAGCGTAAAATCGCGCCGGGCCTGAGCAAGGTTATGAACACCATGGCAGAGCAGATGCTGGCAAAAGAGTTAACAGCAGAAGAGATTATTGCCCTTGCCGAGCAGGCGCTTAACGATAAGGGCCTTCGTGCTGACGACGTACAAATTCGTGATGCTGATACGCTGCTGGAATTAACCCAGAACAGCAAGCGCGCAGTCATCCTGGTGGCGGCATGGCTCGGCCAGGCACGCCTGATTGACAATAAAGTGGTTGAGCTGGCGTAGTTCTTCACCCTTGATAATTAAAGGTAAACGTAATGATTCGCAAAATGCTGCAAGGTAAGCTTCACCGTGTGAAAGTCACGCAGGCCGACCTGCACTATGAAGGCTCCTGCGCCATTGACCAGGATTTTCTCGACGCGGCGGGTATCCTTGAAAACGAAGCGATTGATATCTGGAACGTGAACAACGGTAAACGCTTCTCTACTTATGCGATTGCCGCCGAGCGCGGTTCTAAAATCATCTCCGTTAACGGCGCTGCGGCGCACTGTGCGGACGTGGGCGACATTGTGATCATCGCCAGCTTCGTGATGATGTCTGACGAAGAAGCCCGCCGCTGGCAGCCTAAAGTGGCCTACTTCGAAGGCGACAATGAAATGAAGCGCACCGCAAAGGCGATTCCGGTTCAGGTTGCCTGATTCCAACAAGGAGCGGAACCCTCTGGATCCGCTCCTTAACAGGAAAAAACACATCATTCTGAATTATGTAAATAGCATCTCTTTACTCATTTCACTTATTTTGACCTCTCTTTTCGCGTCTTCTTTCTTCAATAAACATTCCCCTCAGTTATATGCGAATGGGAAATGATCAATGCCATTAATAATCCAAGCCTGCCAATACCACATCAACGCAATAAAAAATAATCCCCAGTGTTTTTTTGAGATCATTTTCAAGATCTTTTTCAATGACTTATCAATCTTTAATTTTTTCTAATTATAACTTTTAGTAATTCTAAATACCCAACGTATACAGAGATCCCTATCATCATTTTGCTTGTATTAAATCATTACAATGTTTTTTAAATGGAATTTCAATTATGTTAAAAAAAACGTTATTAGCTTCAGCTGTAGCTTTGTTTGCAGTAGGTTCTTTTTCAGCAATCGCAGATACGGATCTTGGTTTAATCACCTTTGATGGTGCGGTAACAGACACAACATGTAATATTTCCACCTCCAATGGTGAATCACAAAGCAATATTACTATTACCTTACCCGTCGTTAAAAAATCTGAAGTTGAATCCACAACTATTGATACTGGCGTCGGTTCCAAAAACTTTGAACTGCTGCTCACCAATTGCCCTGAGACATTAAAGAATGCCTCTGCAAGCTTCATGTCAAAAAATATGGGCGCTATTGCGAACGGTACTATTGAACCCGATGCTAACGTACAAGGCTCTGCAACCAACGTTGCACTTGCCCTGTTTAACAATGCCCCAACCATTTCATCTCGTATTATGGTAGGCCAGCCTGACAATAATACGCAGAAAACAGACCTGAAAGCCGGCTCCGGTAAACTGTTCTACCGTGTTGCTTATGTCCCTGGCTCCAACTGGGTGAAAGATACTAGCCCTGTACAGTCAGGTAAAGTCAGCGCCAACGCTTACTTCACCATGAGCTACGAATAATTTTATTCGTCCTGTTAATGTGCCCAGCCGGGCACATTTTTTCGTATTATTTGAGAGTAGACATGTACTTACTGAATATTAAGAGCGGATTAAAAGCCCTGCTGCTGGCCTCGGTGAGCGTTTTTGCTCTTAACGCCAGTGCAGATATTGTGATTTCCGGCACCCGTGTCATTTATCCAGAATCGGCAAAAGACGTAACGGTGTCTATGGATAACCGTGGCACCAGACCTTTACTGGTACAAACCTGGCTCGATGACGGAAGAGATACCACTAATCCTCAAGAGCTGAAACTTCCCTTTATTGTCACGCCTCCTGTATCGCGTGTAGAACCGCAAAAAGGGCAAACGGTCAGAATCACCTGGCTTGGTCAGTCATTGCCAAAAGATAAAGAATCCCTGTTCTGGTTTAACGTTCTGGAAGTTCCGCCAAAGGCAAAGGAAAGCGATACGCAAAGCATGCTTCAGCTGGCATTCCGTACCCGCATAAAACTCTTTTTCCGGCCTACAGGTTTGAAAGGAGAACCGACAGATGCGGCTAAAAATCTTAAATGGACTGAAACCCGGCAAGGTCAAAATATCGTTTTAAGTGCGAAGAATGATTCACCTTATTATGTATCACTGGCGGGGGCAACGCTTATTGCTGGTGCTAAAAGTTACGATATTGAAACGCATTATATTGAGCCATTCTCAAGCCAGACTATGAACGTAAAAAATCATAACACCCTGGGGTATAACAAAATCACCTGGCAAGCCATCAATGATTTCGGTGGAATTGATAAGTATGAATCCATACAGAATTGATTATTTATCCGCCTCGTATCATTCGGAATAACTATAATTAGCTTAACTCTGGGACAGAGTACATCATGCGGTTTAAACGTTCACTACTATTTTTATCGATAAGTGCGGTATTGCCGTTTTGTGCATTTGCTGCTGAAAATAATAAAGAAGAAGACGTGCAGTTTAACGATCAGTTTCTTTATAACACCGGTACATCAATTGATGTCAGCCGTTTTTCAAAAGGCAACCCTGTTCTTGCCGGGACGTATAAGGTGAAGGTGGTTATTAACGGAAAACCTTCCATTACCACGGATCTTGTGTTTAAGGAGAATGGTACACCGCGCGCTACGCCCTGCATCACGCGTAAACTGCTCACCCAGACAAATGTAGCAACCGAGCAACTTAAACCAGCCGGAGATGATTCCGAAGATACGTGCGTCTCTGTGTCAGACGCCTATCCCGGCTCACGTGTGGCTTACGATCCTTCCACACAGGAGTTGGACCTTTCTATTCCCCAGGCTTTCGTCATTCAGCGCCCGGCGGGATTTGTCGATCCTTCTCTTTGGGAAGACGGGATCCCGGCGGCGATGCTCTCCTGGGATCTTAACGGCTGGCACGCGGACACGTCTGATTACAGCACCGATACGGCCTACGCAGGGTTGCGCTATGGAGCAAACCTGGGCCCGTGGCGGCTCCGGGCACGAGGTAATCTGAACTGGGATCGGGATTCCGGTACCCATTACGCCAGCCAGGACATTTATCTCCAGCGTGATATCACGCCGCTGAAAGCACAGTTTATCGCGGGAGATTCCTACACCCGTGGAGATGCTTTCGATTCCATTAGTCTGCGCGGGGCGCGTTTATATAACGATGATCGTATGCTTCCTAATGGCATATCGACTTATGCGCCGGTGATTCGGGGTGTGGCAAACAGCAACGCCAAAGTCACGATCGCCCAGAGCGGAAACACGATTTACGAAACCTCCGTCCCGCCGGGGCCCTTTGAAATCTCAGATCTCAGTACGACGGGTTATGGCAGCGATCTTATCGTCACTGTAGAAGAAGCGGATGGCAGCAAACGTTCCTTCTCGGTCGCGTATTCCTCGGTCGCGCAAATGCTGCGCCCGGGCTACTCCCGATGGGATGTCGGCGTGGGTGAACTGCGTGACGATAACCTACGTGACAAGCCAAAGGTAGGTTACGCCACGGGCTATTATGGATTAACCAATACCTTCACAGGTTATGCGGGTCTGGAGTACACCGATAGCGATTTTTACGCCGCATTGGTGGGTTTGGCAATGAACACCCGCATTGGCGCATTCGCCTTTGATGTCACGCATTCTGATGCCCGGATCGACGGCTTACGGCATCTTAAGGGTGAGAGTTATCGTATCTCCTACAGCAAACTCATGGAAGCCACGAATACCTCTTTCAACGTAGCAGCATACCGGTTTTCGACATCTGACTATCTCAGCCTGAGCGATGCAGCTTCCTTGACCAACGAGATCAAATACCGTGACAGGGAGCTTAACCCTGACCGTGATAACAGCGATGTGTACCAGACTTTCCAGCGCATGAAGAACCAGATCCAGGTGAACATCAGCCAGCCGTTGGCCTTTAACGGCCTTGATTTGGGATCGCTGTATGTCAACTCCACCTGGCAGGACTACTGGAATGAAAGCAGCTCATCAGCGCAGTACTCGGTTGGCCACAGTCAATCGTTAAGCTGGGGAAGTTACAGCCTCTCCGTGCAGCGCACCTACAACGAGTTCGGGGAAAAAGATGATAGTGTCTATCTGAGCCTCACAATTCCTTTCGACACGCTGATGGGTAACGGCAAGCGTGCAGGCGGGTTCTCATCCCTCACCACGGGCATCGGCAGCGATCTAAAAGGCGGTGGAAGTTTTAACGCCAGCGCCAACGGCAACACCGAAGATAACCGGTTCAGTTACAGCATCACCGAAAGCACCACGCGTAACGACGATACATTAAATCAGCTAAGCGGTTACGGGAGTTATAACGGCCCGCATGGACCGGTGAGTCTTTCCGTCTCCGCATCCGATGACGATAGCCGACAATATTCCGCCAGCTATAGCGGCGGGATGATTCTGCACTCTGGTGGCATAACACTCGCCCCTGGCAGCATTAGCGAAAGCGATACGCTTGCGCTGATTAAAGCTGAGGGAGCAGAAGGTGCCCGAGTCTCCATCGGTAACGGTGAAATTGGCTCTTCAGGCTATGCCCTTATGCCCTATCTGTCTGCCTACCGTGAAAACAACGTCGGTCTTGATATCAGCGATATGCGCTCTGACGTTGAAGTGAAAAATACCCGTTCCACTACTGTCCCTCGTAGCGGTGCCGTTGTGCTGGTTAATTTTGAGACCGATCAAGGGCGTTCAGTGTTAATGGAACTGACGCGTGACGACGGTGGGTTTATTCCGCTTGGTGCCGATGTTCAAACTGAGCAAGGCGTATCCGTAGGTAGCGTAGGCCAGGCCGGGCAAGCCTGGATTCGCGGAATTGAAGATAAAGGGTTGTTAAAAATCGTCTGGGGAAGTGAGTCCGGCACATCCTGTACTGTCTCCTATCAGATTCCGCCCAATGCGAAAAAGATTGGACCAACAACGCTGCTGACAGGCCAGACCTGCCGCATCACAGTATTATAAAAGGAGTTAGAGCATGCTTTTTAAACCTGGGAAAAAAACAGGATTATGGGTATTAAGTTCGAGTCTGATGGCGCTGTCGCTCGGAACATACGCCGATAATCTCGATATTACCTTTACCGCTAATATCCGTGACACCACCTGCGATATGAAAATTGAAGGTGGCAGCGGTGATGGCTCCAGCAACGTTATTCCCATTGGCACCGACGGCAAGGTACGCCTGGATTACATCATCCTCAAAAATGCCAAAGCAACAACAAATTTTAAACTCAAAATGGTCTCATGCCCTTCGAGTCTGACAAAGCTGAACACGACCATTAGTGGTAGTGCCAGCCCACTGAATACGGCAATTAAAAACTCACTCTCCGGTGAGGGCAGCGCAGAAAATATTGGCGTGGCGATTTCCCGCACCGCCACTCCGGATGCCCCTTTTGTCATTAATTCATCCACTGATACTCAGCGCCTCGTCTGGTCGAGCGGAGAAATAAGTGCTGGCGAAGTTCAACTCCTGGCGACGCTGGTGGAAACTGCAAGCGGGCAAGGAATGACCGGCAACTTTAGCGGTATCGCTACGTTTAATTTCACCTATGAATAACTGGCGCAATACGGAGCGTTAATATGAAAAAGAAAATGACATCACTGGTGTTTGCGATGACTGCCATCCTGCCTTCCGTTTGTTTAAGCGCCATTACGGGTACGACGAGCGTTCAGGCCACCTTTACGTCCACCATTGAAGCCGGAACCTGTAATGCCGAGATTCAGGATGCGAGCGGGGCTCCTATTAGCATTTTGCCGTTTGGCGATGTATTTAAGTCCGATCTGGTGAGCCAGAACCGAACAGGGGCATTCAAAATCGCGTTCACTAACTGTGCCGGGGTCAAAAATGCCTCCGTTCAAGCCACGCCGGGTGCTGGCGGGTCCTGTACTGGCAATGCCAAAAATGGGAACTCATATGCAGCCGGACATAACGTTGGTTTTGAAATCTGGAAAGGTTCTGTCGACTCAGGTTCCCTGCTGAACTGCGCCACGGCCCCAACTTCTATCGTCAACCTGTCTAACGGGGCGGGAAAATTTGAAATGGATGCGCGCATCGTTATTGCTAAAGATAAAACCATTTCTGACGTGACCACTGGTTCGGTCAGCGCCCCTGTGACTTTTATCGTGACCTATCAATAATGTTTATTAAGACTGATAGCTTAAACAGGATGTTCCACTCCCGCTTAAACTTTAGAAGTGCGATGTTATGGCTCGCCTGCTGTCTGGGGTTTCCCGCAGCAGGTTTTGCCTCGAGCCTGGAGATGGATATGACGGCAAACATCATCAACAATACGTGTCAGGTAAGTATTCCGAATGATGGCAAAGTTATTTTACCGATCGTTGGCAAAGGTTGGTTTTATAACTCCGACGGCAGCCCACGGCTACAACCCGGTGACGCAGCTGGGGGAACTCGCTTCGAAATACAGCTGAAAAGCTGTGCGGAAAGTGAATCTGGACTGGCAAAAACCCTGCATTTTGAGTTTAAACCTCAAAGTGGGATAGTTATCGGAAGCTCTCAACAGGTGTTCGCCAATGAAATTCCCGCCTCTGGGGGAGGAGCAGAGAACGTCGGCGTTGTGATTTTCTCAGAAAAAGACAATACCAATGTGGTCAATGCGTCAGGAACGTCAGATGTTATTTTTGATGTATCTAACCAAACCGAAAGCCAGTATTTAACAAATTATAATTTCTATGCCCGTTATCAAGACACAGGGATTGTCAGCGCGGGGAAAGTTACCACAAGCGTGCTGGTCAGCGTTACTTACAATTAAAATATACCAAGCATCGGATATAAGGAATTTTTGAATGTGTTATATAGCAGGAGCCGGAACAAGTCATTTCTTCATAAAAGGTGCAGGCCTTGCTTTGTCAATTCTTGCAATAAGTTTTTCTGCATCGGCCGATTTGTATGAATGCAAATTTAATGGTTACAGTGTTCAGCCTATTTCGGATGTCAAAGGTGCAAAGCCCAAGATCGTTCCCCTGGAGAGCGTCAGCGCGCCAACAAAAATAAGCGGCCTTATTGATTTGCAGGTGACTCCGGGCCTCTACTCCTGGTGCTCAATGGGTAGAGATGGCGAGCGCGTCTATCAGAAAACGGACAGTACACTGGTCGTCGGTGGCGTGGACGGAAAAGCACTCTTTAAAACTAACGTAACGGGGATCGCCTATACGCTGGCCATGTACCCGACCAACAACGCTTTTAATGCCTTTTTCCCTTCGACTACAGGAAGTTATGTAGAAACGGCCAATCAGGGGGATAATTCAGATCTGGTTAAAGCAGTATGGTGGTATGCCCGTATGGAATTTTATCAATTACCCTCATATGCTGGCGTGCCCGCAAGCGTCACACAGATTGGTCCAGTGGCCGGGAATATTGGCAATATTGTCGTAGGTAACCCCTGGAGCTCAGATGAAAGTGACCATCCACGTCCGTTAATCACGATACCCGATATGGCCTTCAATGTTCCTGTTGAAAAACCGACCTGCACTCTTACGGCTCCTAAAAGCGTAGATCTGGGGGAGTATGATGTTTCCGATGTCGAGAACGATAACACGCAAAAAGTCTCTGCTACCGTGTCAGGGAATTGCACCAACACACGCAAAATTACGATGAAGTTGACCACCAGCAAGACAACCGGGACTGATGGCTCTTTACTCGCGAACACCGCATCGTCGAATGCGGCAAAAGGCGTGGGCGTGTTGCTGAAGTGGCCGGACAACAGCCTGGCGGTGCCTAATTCAACTAACAACTATGCGACAAAAGGGAACACTATCATCCCGTCATTTAGCGAGTCTCTCACGGCTCAGTTGGTTAAATCTGGTACAGAAAAAGTCACTTCAGGAACGTTCAGCGCTATCGGCACGTTGCAGATCACCTACGAATAGCTTATCCCTGCGGCTGATTGCTGATCAGCCGCGACATCGTCTCCAGCGAATCCGTTCTTAAAATATAGAGTCGTTTCAGTAAAAACGGATTATCCCCCGGCTTCACCTTCCCCTTCACCGTGGTCACGGCCAGATGGAAACCGGCATCATTCGCCGCCTTGATCGCCTTATTGTCATAGCCGCCAAAGGGATAAGAAAGGTAGAGCACACGCGGGTTGAACTGTGACAGCGCGCGACGAGAACGCTCAAAATCAAACAGGATCACGTGATAGCTGCGGCTCAGTAAGATCGGGTGTTTATACCCGTCCACGCGGTGCAGGAAGTGAGTGTGCGACTGAATGTCGAACACATCCTGAATGCCCTTAATTTCCTGTACGCTCATAAACTGCAGCGATTTAGGATCCCACTTCTGCGGATGGCCTTTAATACGTGACGAAATGATAAACGCCGTCGCGTTGAAGCCATACTCTTTCAGCACAGGATACGCGTAGCGGCTCACCGACTTCAGGCCGTCGTCAAAGGTAATCACCACCGCCTTCGCGGGCAGGTTCATCTTGTTGCGCACGTAGCCTTCCAGCTGATACATCGTCAGCGTGGTGTACCCCTGGTCGCGAAGCCAGGTCATCTGGTTGCTGAACGCGCGCACGCTGGTGGTGGTGGAGGTATGACGAAAACGGGTGTTCTCCTCATCGCGCAGGATATGGTGATAGGTCAGAACCGGAATGCCGTTATCTTCCTGCGCGTCCAGGCTGCTTATCCACGCCAGGCGGTTGCCGATGCGGATCTGATACCAGGTCTGGTTCAGGCGGTCTTTAAGTTTGTTCAGAATGGGATAACGCAGGTTGGCGCTCAGAGTACCAAAGGGCGCGCTTCCGCTGCTGGGCGCGTTATAGACGGGCGTATCTTTCCAGGTGATGAGGTTCTGGTTACTGAGCGGCTTGTTCAGGTCGCCCAGGCTGTCCTCAACGCGTTGCTTGCCCTGCACTTTCTCAAGGTGGTCTTTATCAATAAAGCCGGTACCGAACCCGAAGCGAAATTCGTAATAATCCGCCGCCGCGGGAAAGACTGCGATGATCTGCCCTGCGCGAATATTGCCCACATTAACCACGGAGTTACCTACCTGAGCCCAGATGGCAGCATCCTCAGTGGTTTGCATATATTGAGCAGGAAGCCCTTGCTGACTTATCAGGCTGGCAGACGCCCCGCCGGAAACCAGCAGCAAAAGGAGAAAGAACACGCGCATGAACATAGGATATAAATCGACACGGGAAATCAGTCGCCATTGTAGCAAAAGCGACATCAATACCAATGTTTAATGCTTATACAGATCGTGAAGCAGAACGAAAGGCGGGTTTTTCTGCTGCTGGTGCCACAGGCTGCTCACTTCCGGCTGGCCCTCCGCCACGATAGCGTGCCGAAACTCTGCGCTGCTCAATGAGGCGCGAAGCGGATAGAGGGCTTCGAGTAAAGGCAGGCTGATACCGGAGATCACTTCACAATTATCATGCTTGTGGCTCAGCAAAGCGGCCGCGCGGTAAGGCGCCGCGCCGGATTTATCGGTAAGAAAAATCACCCCATCACCGGTATCCGTTTCATGCAGGGCATCGCACATCATCCGGCTGAGCATGTTGGTGCTCAACCCGCGCCAGTAGTTAACCACCCGGCATTGCGCCAGCGGGCCAAATTTGGCCTCAAGCTTATCCAGCATGTCCTGCGCTCGTTCATCGTGGCAGGTGATCACCCATCCCAGCATAACTCTCTCCTTAGCAGGCAAGTAGTTTAGCGGAGTGAAGGTTTGCTTACGGTGATAACAGTCAAAGAAAGTGCCCGGCAACCAGAGCGTCGCCGGGCAGAGGGTTAACTACGCAGACCGCGCCCGCGCTGGATCAGATACCAGCACAGCAGGTAGAAGGCGATGATGAACACCACCAGCACCGCCACCGTGGTAAACAGCGGAACATCGGTAATGCCGAGGAAGCCAAAGCGGAAGCCGCTGATCATGTAGACGATCGGGTTCAGATGCGACAGCGCCTGCCAGAACGGCGGCAGCAGCGTCAGGGAGTAGAACACCCCGCCGAGATAGGTCAGCGGCGTCAGCACAAAGGTCGGGATCAGGCTGATGTCGTCAAACGTTTTAGCGAACACCGCATTCAGCAGACCGGCCAGCGAGAACAGAATTGCCGTCAGCAGCAGAGTCAGCGCCACGAACAGCCACGAGTGCACCTGGAACGGCACGAAGAACAGCGAAATCGCCGTCACCAGGATGCCCACGCACAGCCCGCGCGCCACGCCGCCGCCCACGTAACCGGCTATGATGACGTGCGTTGGCACCGGCGCCACCAGCAACTCTTCAATATTACGCTGGAACTTAGCGCTAAAGAACGACGAGGCCACGTTTGCGTAGGCGTTGGTGATCACCGCCATCATAATCAGACCCGGCACGATAAACTGCATATAGGTAAAACCGTGCATCTCACCAATGCGGGAACCAATCAGGTTGCCGAATATGATGAAATAGAGCGTCATGGTGATGACCGGCGGTACCAGGGTTTGCACCCAGATACGCATAAAGCGGTTTATCTCTTTCGCCCAGATACTTTTCAGCGCGACCCAATAAAGATGCGTCATGCCTTGTCTCCTTGTTTATCCTGCACCAGAGAGACAAACAGCTCTTCCAGTCGGTTCGCTTTGTTACGCATGCTTAAAACCTGAATCCCCTGCGCGCTCAGTTGGGAGAACACGCTGTTGATCCCCTGCTCGCGCAGCACTTCCACTTCCAGCGTTGAGGTATCAACCAGGCGATACTGGTACCCTTCAAGCTTCGGTAGCGGGCTTTTTGCCGCCAGATCGAGAATAAACGTTTCGGATTTCAGCTTGGAGAGCAGATCCTTCATCGAGGTGTTCTCCACCAGCTCGCCGTGCTGAATGATGCCGATGTTGCGGCATAGCATCTCTGCTTCTTCAAGGTAGTGGGTGGTCAAAATGATGGTGGTGCCTTTGTCATTAAGATCCTTTAGGAAACCCCACATAGAACGACGCAGTTCGATATCCACGCCTGCGGTGGGTTCATCAAGGATCAGCAGCTTCGGCTCGTGCATCAGCGCACGGGCAATCATCAGGCGGCGCTTCATCCCCCCGGACAACATCCGCGCTCGTTCGTTACGCTTTTCCCACAGATCGAGCTGTTTCAGGTACTTTTCGCTACGCTCAAGCGCCTCTTTACGCTCAACGCCGTAATAACCCGCCTGGTTAACGACAATCTGCTGCACCGTCTCAAACGGGTTGAAGTTGAACTCCTGCGGTACCAGCCCCAGTTGGCGCTTGGCGTTTACCACATCTTTTTGCAGGTCGTAACCAAAGACGCTCACCCGTCCGGACGTTTTATTCACCAGCGAGCTGATGATCCCGATGGTGGTGGATTTCCCCGCCCCGTTCGGCCCCAGAAGCGCGTAAAAATCCCCGGCCTCTGCTTTTAGGTCTATCCCGCGTAGCGCCTGAACGCCACCCGGATAGGTTTTTTTAAGCTGCTCAAGCTCCAGTGCAATTGCCATGAATTTAACTTACCTTCAGTTCTTACACACGTTGTGTGGTTTCATTAAAAGTGGGGTTACCCTATAGTAGCGCAACGCAATTACTTGGTTACAGGTCGCTAACCTCCATGAACGACATAGATACACTCATTAGCAACAATGCACTATGGTCAAAAATGCTGGTGGAGGAAGACCCCGGATTTTTTGGAAAACTCGCACAAGCCCAGAACCCGCGCTTTCTCTGGATTGGCTGTTCAGACAGCCGCGTACCTGCCGAGCGCCTGACCGGCCTTGAGCCCGGCGAACTGTTTGTTCACCGCAACGTCGCCAACCTGGTGATTCATACCGATCTCAACTGCCTTTCCGTGGTTCAGTATGCCGTTGACGTCCTGGAAGTCGAGCACATCATTATTTGCGGCCACTACGGCTGCGGCGGCGTGCAGGCGGCGGTTGAAAACCCGGAACTGGGTTTAATTGATAACTGGCTGCTGCACATCCGCGATATCTGGTTCAAACATAGTTCACTGCTCGGCGAAATGCCGCAGGAGCGACGCATGGACACGCTGTGCGAGCTGAACGTGATGGAGCAGGTATATAACCTTGGGCATTCGACCATCATGCAGTCGGCGTGGAAACGCGGGCAGAAGGTATCAATCCACGGGTGGGCGTACGGTATTCACGATGGCCTGCTGCGCAATCTGGAAGTCACCGCCACCAATCGCGAAACGCTGGAGCAGCGTTACCGTTCGGGGATTGCCAACCTCAAGCTTAAGCATGTGAACCATAAATAAAGCCGGGGGTTTTCGCCCTCTCCCCGTGGGAGAGGGTCGGAGTGAGGGCATCAGCCCGCAATTACTCGTCCAGCAATACCACTTTCCCAACATACGGCAGATGACGATAACGCTGCGCGTAATCAATGCCGTAACCCACCACGAACTCGTCCGGGATGGAGAAACCGACAAACTCCACCGGCACCTGCACTTCACGACGCTCCGGTTTATCCAGCAGCGTACAAATCGCCAGCGATTTCGGCTCGCGCAGGCTCAGGATCTCGCGCACCTTTGAAAGGGTGTTGCCGGAGTCGATAATGTCCTCAACGATCAACACATCTTTGCCACGAATATCTTCATCCAGATCTTTCAGGATTTTCACATCACGGGTTGTGGACATGCCGCTGCCGTAGCTGGAAGCGGTCATAAAATCGACCTCGTGCGGTACCTGCACTTCACGGCACAGGTCTGCCATGAACATGAAAGAACCGCGCAGCAGACCAACCAGCACCATTTCGCTGCCGCTGTCCTTGTAATGCTCGGTGATTTGACGACCCAGTTCGGCGATACGCGCTTTGATCTCGGCTTCCGGGATCATCACTTCAACAGTATGTTTCATATTACTAACCAAATGATTTTGATGAAAATCTTTCAATGCGGATGAATCTTGCTCCGGCATCGATACGCAAGCCAGCCATTATATCAGTAAATGGATAAGCCTGGCGTATGAGTTATAAAAAGCAAATATTGTGATTCCGATCACACTTGTTAACACCTATAATTAGTTGCTAGCAAATTATTAACAAAAACTGACGAGTACACTTTCTATGGCTGAAACAAACACTAAACAGCCGCGTCTACTGGTGACACTAACAGCGCTATTCGCCGCCTTCTGCGGCCTGTACCTGTTAATCGGTGGCGTATGGCTGGTCGCGATCGGCGGCTCCTGGTACTACCCGATTGCGGGCCTGGTTATGCTTGGCGTAACCGTCCTGCTCTGGCGTAGAAAACAATCCGCACTGTGGCTGTATGCCGCCCTCCTTCTTGCCACCATGATCTGGGGCGTCTGGGAAGTCGGTTTCGATTTCTGGGCCCTGACGCCGCGCAGCGACATCCTGGTCTTCTTCGGTATCTGGCTGATCCTGCCGTTTGTCTGGCGCCGCCTGATTGTCCCTTCCAGCGGTGCCGTTGCAGCCCTGCTGGTGGCTCTGTTAATCAGCGGCGGCATTCTCACCTGGGCTGGCTTTAACGACCCGCAGGAGATCAACGGTACGCTGAACGCGGAGTCCACGCCTGCGGCAGCTATCTCGCAGATCGCTGACGGTGACTGGCCTGCTTATGGCCGTAACCAGGAAGGTCAACGCTACTCCCCGCTGAAGCAGATCAACGCGGACAACGTTAAGAACCTGAAAGAAGCCTGGGTATTCCGTACCGGCGACCTGAAGATGCCGAACGATCCGGGTGAACTGACCAATGAAGTGACGCCAATTAAAGTCGGCGATATGCTCTACCTGTGTACGGCGCACCAGCGTCTGTTCGCGCTCGACGCGGCCACCGGTAAAGAGAAATGGCACTTTGATCCACAGCTGAACTCCAACCCGTCCTTCCAGCATGTCACCTGCCGCGGCGTTTCTTACCACGAAGCGCGCGCCGATAATGCCAGCCCGGAAGTCATTGCTGACTGTCCTCGCCGCATTATGCTGCCGGTGAACGATGGCCGTCTGTTTGCCATCAACGCTGAGACCGGCAAGCTGTGCGAAACCTTCGCCAACAAAGGCATTCTGAACCTGCAGACCAACATGCCGGACACCACGCCGGGTCTGTATGAGCCAACCTCCCCGCCAATCATCACCGATAAAACCATCGTGATTGCCGGTTCGGTAACGGATAACTTCTCTACGCGTGAAACCTCCGGCGTTATCCGTGGTTTCGACGTGAACACCGGTAAACTGCTGTGGGCTTTCGACCCGGGCGCGAAAGATCCAAACGCGATCCCGTCTGACGAGCACACCTTTACCTTCAACTCGCCGAAC
This sequence comes from Enterobacter cloacae complex sp. P12RS, assembly GCF_014895875.1. NCBI lineage: Bacteria > Pseudomonadati > Pseudomonadota > Gammaproteobacteria > Enterobacterales > Enterobacteriaceae > Enterobacter > Enterobacter cloacae complex sp. P12RS. The sequence continues at coordinate 58,999 of NZ_JADBQO010000001.1, read as the reverse complement.
TCCTGGGCACCAGCCGCGTATGACGCGAAGCTGGACCTGGTCTACCTGCCGATGGGCGTATCCACGCCGGATATCTGGGGCGGTAACCGCACGCCGGAGCAGGAACGTTATGCGAGCGCTATCCTGGCGCTGAACGCAACCACCGGTAAGCTGGCGTGGAGCTATCAGACCGTTCACCACGATCTGTGGGATATGGATATGCCGTCCCAGCCGACGCTGGCGGACATTACCGTTAACGGCAAAACCGTGCCGGTCATTTACGCTCCGGCTAAAACCGGCAACATCTTCGTGCTGGATCGCAGCAACGGTAAGCTGGTTGTGCCTGCCCCGGAAAAACCGGTTCCGCAGGGTGCGGCCAAAGGCGACTACGTCAGCAAAACCCAGCCGTTCTCTGACCTGAGCTTCCGTCCGAAGAAAGACCTCAGCGGTGCAGACATGTGGGGTGCCACCATGTTTGACCAGCTGGTGTGCCGCGTGATGTTCCATCAGTTGCGCTATGAAGGCATCTTCACACCGCCGTCTGAGCAGGGCACGCTGGTCTTCCCGGGCAACCTGGGAATGTTCGAGTGGGGCGGTATTTCCGTCGACCCTAACCGTCAGGTAGCGATTGCCAACCCAATGGCGCTGCCGTTCGTTTCCCGTCTGATCCCACGCGGTCCGGGTAACCCGATGGAGCAGCCGAAAGACGCGAAAGGCAGCGGGACCGAAGCCGGTATCCAGCCGCAGTATGGCGTACCGTTTGGCGTTACCCTGAACCCGTTCCTGTCTCCGTTTGGTCTGCCGTGTAAACAGCCTGCCTGGGGTTACATTTCCGGTCTGGATCTGAAAACCAACCAGATCGTCTGGAAAAAACGTATTGGTACCCCACAGGACAGCATGCCGTTCCCGATGCCGGTTCCGGTGCCGTTCAATATGGGTATGCCAATGCTGGGTGGTCCAATCTCCACAGCCGGTAACGTGCTGTTCATCGCGGCAACCGCAGATAACTACCTGCGCGCGTACAATATGACCAACGGTGAAAAACTGTGGCAAGGCCGTCTGCCGGCCGGTGGACAGGCAACGCCGATGACCTATGAAGTGAATGGCAAGCAGTACGTTGTCATTTCTGCGGGTGGTCACGGTTCGTTTGGTACGAAGATGGGCGACTATATTGTCGCGTATGCATTGCCGGACGAAGGCAAATAAAAGCAAAACGGCAACGAAAGTTGCCGTTTTTAGCAATGCAGGCCGGGTAAGGCGAAGCCGCCACCCGGCTTTTTTTATACGGTAAAACCGAGCATCATCCCCGTATCTTCATGCTCCAGCAGATGACAGTGCGCCATATAGGCAAACTCTTCAGGCGCTTCGTGGTCGAACTTCACCAGCACCTCGCTGACGCCGCCTTCCACTCTCACCGTATCTTTCCAGCCTGCTCGATGCGCTTCCGGCGCTTTACCGTTCTCAGACAGAATACGGAACTGCGTGCCGTGGATATGGAACGGGTGCAGCATCATGTCCCCTTCCCCTGAAACCACCCAGCGCTCAAACTGCCCCTTCGTGGCGGCAAACATCGGCGTGTTCATATCGAACGCTTTGCCGTTGATCTTGTTGGCGTTGTGGAAATCGAACCCGTGACCGCCGTGATCCATACCGCCCATTTTGCCGTGGTCCATATTCATGTGGCTCATCATCTGTCCGTGGTGCATTCCCGCCATGGCCTGATTGCCATACTTTTTCATCAGCGCCTGCATGCCCATCATGTCGAGCATCGGGTCCATGGAGAGCTGAAGCTTACGCTGCGTGAGCCCATCCAGCGACGGGAGCGCAGGCAGCGTGGTCAGGGTGTCCGGCAGCGTACCGGAGGCGGTGATCTGTAGTGGCTGAATGCGCAACACCGGATGCGGTTTATCAAACGGCGCGACGGCCATCCCCATCTGGCTGACCGGCAGGGTCACGAGGTCAAACGCTTTGCCATCGCTGATGTCCACCAGCACTTCGAAGCGTTCGCCCATCAGCATCGGCAGCTCGCTCACTTTTACCGGTTCTGGCAGCAGGCCGCCGTCGCTTGCCACCACGTAAAGCGGGCGCTTATCGCTGGTGGCGAAGTTCAGCGAGCGGGCGTTACAGCCGTTAAGCAAGCGCAGGCGCAGCCAGCCTTTCGGGGCGGCGTGCTGCGGATAGATCGCGCCGTTGGCCAGCAGCGTATCGCCAAACCAGCCGACCGCCGCGCTCATCACGTCCAGCTGGTAGTCAATCTGCCCGTCCGCGCTGAATTTTTTGTCCTGCACAATCACCGGCACATCATCGATACCCCACTGTTTTGGCAGGCGCAGGAGACGGCTTTCGTCATCCTCAATCAACACCAGTCCGGCCAGCCCCATTGCCACCTGATGGCCCGTTTTGCCGTGCTGATGCGGGTGGAACCAGCAGGTTGCCGCCCGCTGGTCAGGGGTAAAGGTTACGCTGCGTTTACCCCCAGGCTTGATAACACCCTGGGGACCACCATCCACTTCGCCCGGAACTTCCAGCCCGTGCCAGTGCAGCGTGGTCTCCTCGGCAAGCGTATTACGGATATCCACCGTAACCGCTTTCCCTTTGCGTAACTGAAGCGCCGGGCCGAGCAGATTGCCGTTGTAGCCCCAGGTTGTGGCGCTGTGCCCACCGAAGGAGGTTTTACCGGCCTGAACAACGAGCTGAATACGGCTACGGGCGTCTGCGGTCAGTAAGTCAGGAATGGGTAAGGCAGGCCTTTCAGCCGCAAAAACCGCGCGGCTCCAGAGTGGTAATGCGCTGGCAACCCCCAGCACAGCGGAATATTTTAAAAAATCACGACGTTGCATGTTCATTTCCTTATTTCCAGCAGGCGATCTTTTGAGCATAAACCCTCCCCTTACCGGAAGGTCAAGTAAAGCGGCAATAATAAAGATCGTCGCACTGGCATCAAGTGTGCTAACGTTAATTTTCCGTGAAGAAGTGGTAGAAGCAATGAAGACGTTTTTCAGGACAATTTTGTTCGGAAGCCTGATGGCAATGTGTGCGAACAGCTATGCGCTCAGTGAAAATGAAGCGGAAGATATGGCCGATTTAACGGCGGTTTTTGTATTCCTGAAAAATGATTGTGGCTACCAGAATTTACCCAACGGGCAAATTCGCCGCGCGCTGGTCTTTTTCGCCCAGCAGAACCAGTGGGATCTCAGCAATTACGACAGCTTTGACATGAAGGCGCTCGGTGAAGACAGCTACCGTGACTTGAGCGGTATTGGCATTCCCACGGCTAAAAAATGCAAAGCGCTGGCCCGCGATTCGCTCAGCCTGCTCGCCTACGTGAAATAACCTTCCCGACGCCCCCTGTTCAACCTATACCCGTGCAACCACGGTTATAGTTAGCTATCATGTTTCGCTCATTTTTTGTGAGCGTTACGGATGTTAACAAAGGAGGAGTCCGCGTATGGCCGACCACACGTTGTGGCATGAAACACTGCATGACCAGTTTGGTCAGTACTTTGCCGTTGATAACGTGCTCTATCATGAGAAAACGGATCACCAGGATCTGATCATCTTCGAAAACGCCGCCTTTGGCCGCGTGATGGCCCTGGATGGCGTTGTGCAAACGACCGAGCGCGACGAGTTTATCTATCATGAGATGATGACCCACGTTCCGCTGCTGGCCCACGGACACGCGAAGCATGTTCTGATTATCGGCGGCGGCGACGGCGCAATGCTGCGCGAGGTTTCACGTCATCGTTCCATTGAAACCATCACCATGGTTGAGATCGATGCGGGCGTGGTCTCTTTCTGCCGCCAGTACCTGCCCAACCATAATGCCGGCAGCTATGACGATCCGCGCTTTAATCTGGTTATCGACGACGGCGTTAACTTTGTTAACCAGACCACGCAGACCTTCGACGTGATTATCTCTGACTGCACCGACCCCATCGGCCCCGGCGCGTCGCTGTTTACCTCCTCGTTCTACGAAGGCTGCAAGCGCTGCCTGAACCCGGGCGGGATCTTCGTCGCACAAAACGGTGTCTGCTTCCTGCAGCAGGACGAAGCGCTCGACAGCCATCGCAAGCTCAGCACCTATTTCGGTGACGTCAGCTTCTATCAGGCGGCAATTCCGACGTACTACGGCGGGATCATGACCTTTGCATGGGCAACGGATAACGACGTGCTGCGTCATCTCTCTACCGAAATTATCCAGGCCCGCTTCCATCAGGCCGGGCTCACGTGCCGCTACTACAATCCGGCTATTCATACCGCAGCGTTTGCTCTGCCGCAGTACCTGCAAGACGCATTATCCACTAAGGGGGTGAGCTAATTGAAAAAGCTTAAACTACATGGCTTTAACAACCTGACTAAAAGCCTGAGTTTTTGTATTTACGATATCTGCTATGCCAAAACAGCGGAAGAACGCGATGGTTACATCGCCTATATCGATGAACTCTACAACGCCAACCGTCTGACCGAGATCCTGTCAGAAACCTGCTCGATCATCGGTGCCAATATTCTGAACATCGCACGACAGGATTATGAGCCCCAGGGTGCCAGCGTCACCATTCTGGTCAGTGAAGAGCCGGTCGACCCGCAGCTTATCGACAAAACTGAACACCCGGGTCCGCTGCCCGAAGTGGTCGTCGCCCACCTCGACAAAAGCCATATCTGCGTTCACACCTACCCGGAAAGCCACCCGGAAGGCGGGCTGTGCACGTTCCGCGCCGATATTGAAGTGTCGACCTGCGGCGTGATTTCCCCGCTGAACGCGCTGAACTATTTAATCCACCAGCTGGAATCGGACATCGTCACGATTGATTATCGCGTGCGCGGTTTTACCCGTGATATCAACGGCATGAAGCACTTCATCGACCACGAGATCAACTCCATTCAGAACTTTATGTCCGAGGACATGAAATCGCTGTATGACATGATGGACGTGAACGTGTACCAGGAAAACATCTTCCATACCAAGATGATGCTTAAGGAGTTCGACCTTAAGCACTACATGTTCCACACGAAGCCGGAAGATTTAAGTGAAGAAGAGCGCAAGGTCATCACCGACCTGCTCTGGAAAGAGATGCGCGAAATCTACTACGGCCGCAATATTCCGGCCGTGTAAGTGTTGCCCGGAGCAGGGACGCTTCGGGGAGTTACTTCTGTTTCATAAACTCACGGTAGGCATTCACTACCAGCAGGAAGTCTTCCACGCCGCACAGCGACAGGCTCTCTTCGTCGTAGTAGCTCATCCCCTCTTCCATCTCATCCCCTGAAAACTCAAGCTGGTTGGCGCGCACCATGACCTCTTCACCGTCCATCCACAGCGTATATTCGTGCCCGGCGCGTTGCCAGGAGCGCTCGCTGCCTTTCACCGTATTTGCCGCCTGTTCGACTTCATCAAGAAGGGCGAGATTTTCTTTCACCTCTTCGTTAAACCAGTGTCCAACGGCTTCGTGCCCCATCGACATGCGCACTTTCACCACGCCGGTGATGTCGCGCAAAAATTCGTAATCCATAGTGTTTTCCTCTGCAAAGCCATTAGGGTAATTATCGCAGCAGAGGGAAAGAAAAAAAGCGGGAGAGGTGGGAGGAATGAAAATAAAAAGGTGAGAGCAAGACCCTGCGGCCTGATGCCCTCACCCCGTCCCTCTCCCGTGGGAGAGGGTGCAAACACTAAAAACCGTCTCGTAGAGACGGTTTTGCTGTTTATACCGCCGTCTGGAAGATAACCCCGTCAGCCTTCTCGGTGTACTGAGAAAGCTGGTCGAAGTTCAGATAGCGATAGGTATCCACCGCCGTCTTATCCACCTGCGCCACGAAGGTCTGGTACTCTTCCGGCGTTGGCAGTTTGCCAATCAGCGCCGCAACCGCCGCCAGCTCCGCAGAGGCCAGGTAGACGTTCGCACCAGTACCTAAACGGTTCGGGAAGTTACGGGTAGAGGTGGAAACCACCGTCGCACCGTCGGCCACACGCGCCTGGTTACCCATACACAGGGAGCAGCCAGGGATTTCGATACGCGCCCCGCTCTTACCGAACACGCTGTAGTAACCCTCTTCGGTCAACTGAGCCGCGTCCATACGGGTTGGCGGAGCCACCCACAGGCGGGTCGGCAGCTGGCCTTTGTGGGTATCCAGCAGCTTACCGGCAGCACGGAAGTGGCCGATGTTGGTCATGCAGGAGCCGATAAACACTTCGTCGATCTTATCGCCCTGCACGTCAGAGAGCAGACGCGCATCGTCCGGATCGTTCGGCGCACAGAGGATTGGCTCTTTAATATCCGCCAGATCGATGTCGATCACCGCCGCGTACTCTGCGTCTGCGTCAGCTTCCAGCAGTTGCGGATCCGCCAGCCATTTCTCCATGCCCTGAATACGACGCTCCAGCGTACGACGATCGCCGTAGCCTTCTGCGATCATCCACTTCAGCAGCACGATGTTGGAGGTCAGATACTCAATGATCGGCTCTTTGTTCAGCTTGATGGTACAGCCAGCCGCAGAACGCTCGGCGGAGGCGTCGGTCAGCTCGAACGCCTGCTCCACTTTCAGATCCGGCAGACCTTCAATTTCCAGGATGCGGCCAGAGAAGATGTTTTTCTTGCCTTTCTTCTCAACGGTCAGCAGGCCCTGTTTGATGGCATACAGCGGGATCGCGTGAACCAGGTCGCGCAGAGTGATGCCCGGCTGCATTTTGCCCTTGAAGCGCACCAGCACCGATTCAGGCATGTCCAGCGGCATTACGCCGGTCGCTGCAGCAAACGCCACCAGGCCGGAGCCCGCCGGGAAGGAGATACCGATTGGGAAACGGGTATGGGAGTCACCGCCGGTACCCACGGTATCCGGCAGCAGCATACGGTTCAGCCAGGAGTGGATGACGCCGTCACCCGGACGCAGTGACACGCCGCCGCGGTTCATGATGAAGTCTGGCAGCGTGTGGTGCGTGGTCACGTCAACCGGCTTCGGATAGGCCGCCGTGTGGCAGAAGGACTGCATCACCAGGTCAGAAGAGAAGCCAAGGCACGCCAGGTCTTTCAGTTCGTCACGGGTCATTGGGCCAGTGGTGTCCTGAGAGCCCACAGAGGTCATCTTCGGCTCGCAGTATGCGCCAGGGCGAATACCGGCTACGCCGCACGCGCGACCCACCATTTTCTGTGCCAGCGAGAAGCCGCGGTTGCTTTCTGCCACGTCTTTCGCGTGACGGAAAACGTCGGAGTGCGGCAGACCCAGCGCTTCACGCGCTTTGGTGGTCAGGCCGCGCCCGATGATCAGCGGAATACGGCCACCGGCACGCACTTCGTCAATCAGCACGTCGGTTTTCAGTTCGAAGCTTGCCAGCAGCTCGTTGGTTTCGTGGTTGCGCACTTCGCCTTTATACGGATAGACGTCAATCACGTCGCCCATGTTCAGGTTGCTCACATCCACTTCAATTGGCAGCGCGCCCGCATCTTCCATGGTGTTGAAGAAGATTGGCGCAATTTTGCCACCGAGGCACAGGCCGCCGCCGCGCTTGTTCGGCACGTGCGGAATGTCGTCGCCCATGAACCACAGTACGGAGTTGGTGGCGGACTTACGGGAAGAGCCGGTACCCACAACGTCACCGACGTAGGCCAGCGGGAAACCTTTTTGTTGCAGCGCTTCGATCTGTTTGATCGGGCCCACCACGCCCGGCTGATCTGGCTCAATGCCTTCACGGGCGTTTTTCAGCATCGCCAGGGCGTGCAGCGGGATATCAGGACGAGACCACGCGTCCGGTGCCGGAGACAGGTCATCGGTGTTGGTTTCACCGGTCACCTTAAAGACGGTCACGGTAATTTTTTCCGCCAGCGCAGGGCGGTTCAGGAACCATTCGGCATCGGCCCAGGACTGCATCACCTGCTTCGCATAGACGTTGCCCGCTTTGGCTTTTTCTTCTACGTCGTAGAAGTTATCGAACATCAGCAGCGTGGAAGAGAGCGCTTTAGCGGCAATCGGTGCCAGCTTGTCGTTATCCAGCGCGTCAATCAGCGGATGAATGTTGTAACCACCCTGCATGGTGCCGAGCAGTTCAATGGCTTTTTCAGGAGTAACCAGTGGGGAGGTGGCTTCGCCTTTGGCGATAGCAGCAAGGAATCCGGCTTTTACGTAGGCAGCTTCATCTACGCCAGGCGGTACGCGGTTGATCAACAGATCTAACAGGAATTCTTCTTCGCCCTTAGGCGGGTTCTTCAGCAGCTCGACGAGCGCGGCCATTTGGGTTGCATCTAAAGGTTTGGGTACAATTCCCTCGGCGGCACGTTCTGCTACGTGCTTACGGTATTCTTCTAGCACGACGGTTCTCCTCGCTCTCATTGTCATATGCGGCGGGCGTTCTCTTCACGCTCCTGTGAGACAGCAGTTTGTAGGGTAAATGCCCGATACCGCGTCGGGCAGCATAGCAGGATTTCTGCACAGTGTTAATCCGTTTACAAAAAAGCAACATTAAAAAGTTTGCTGAATCGTTAAGCATGGTGTAGCGGGGAGGCGAGGTGAATTTTGGGGACAAAAAAACCGCCTGGTAGCGGTTATTTTGTTGCCTTGCGGTGGTAGCACACCGGGTTGGCAGATTTGCGGCAATGCACTCGGCATGAATAATGCTCCTGAGTATGCAGATCCGCAAGCACATGTTTTGTGTTTACGAGCCGCCATCCAGTTTCGAATGTAAAAGGATGAAACTGCATTTCACCTCTTTTCAGTCCATTTCGGCTGTAATACTGTTGCCCCCGGCCTGCTTCGCTGGTGTAGCAATCAGTCACCGGGCCCGGAAGCAGTTCCGTAACCTACGCGGCAATGTACTCATTTGCCTGGTTCTGCCTTTTCCGGTGAAGAAGGAACCCGCGTAGCCTGTACAGGAACGCACGCAATGGAGATGCGAATCACTGCGCTGATCGTTGCAATTGGTTTACTGCTTACCGCGCTGCACGGTGGCTGAAACATATCCGAAATCACGGTGCTGTTTGTCGTCAACCTCGGCAACTAGCTGCTGGCCGCTCGCAAGAGCGGCCTTCTGAATTCCCGGCGCCTTTTCCCGCATCGCATATAATTGTGTAATAAATACTCACACTCTTTATCCGGACGTACCGGACGCTTCCCAATAAAAGTCAAAACAGTAAAAGACGGGTGAATAATACTCACGCCAACCGTAACGCCTCACGGCACAGCGCCTGTCTCGTTGGAGTCATTTTATGAAGTTGCCCTTTAAGCCACATCTGCTTGTCCTGCTGTGCAGTGCCGGGCTGTTTGCCGCCTCAGGCGTCATGTTTGTCAAAAGCCGTGCAACGGAACCCGCTGCGTCGGCCCCCGTCGCGCAACCACCGTCAGCGCCTACCGCAGCCCAGCCGGCCCCTGTCGTCGCGCCAACCTACACTGCCGCGCAAATCGATCAGTGGATTGCCCCCATCGCGCTCTACCCGGATGCTCTGCTGTCACAAATCTTGATGGCCTCGACCTACCCGGCCAACGTGATTCAAGCGGCGCAGTGGTCCAAAGACAACCCCAAAATGGAAGGGGACGCCGCGATTCAGGCCGTTGCCAGCCAGCCCTGGGATTCCAGCGTAAAATCCCTGGTCGCGTTTCCTCAGCTTATGTCGCTGATGGGAGAGAATCCGCCGTGGGTACAAAATTTGGGCGATGCGTTTCTCGCGCAGCCGAAAGATGTGATGGATTCGGTACAACGCCTGCGCGCGCTGGCGCAGAAGACCGGCGCCTTGCAATCTACGCCTCAGCAGACGGTCACCACGGTAACGAAACCCGCACCGGCAAAAACCAGCACCACCGAGTCAACGTCAACCACCACGTCCGCACCGGCCCCGACGGTGATCAAAATTGAATCTGCCGATCCGCAGGTCGTTTATGTTCCCACCTATAACCCGAATACGGTTTACGGAACCTGGCCCAACACCGCTTATCCTCCGACCTATCTACCGCCCACGCCCGGAGAGCAGTTTGGCAACAGCTTCGTCAACGGCTTAGGTTTCAGCCTGGGTGTCGCCACAACTTATGCTATCTTCAGCAACATCGACTGGGATGATGACGATGACTGGGACCATCATCATGACGGTGACTGGGATAATCACGGCGGCTACAACCGCAACGGTGATAACAACATCAATATTAACGTTGAGAACTTCAATAAAATCAGCGGACAACGTCTGACGGACGCCAACCGTACCTGGCAGCACAACCCGGCCTATCGGGAAGGTGTCCCCTACCCGACAAACCAGCTCAACACGCGTTTCCACTCCACCAACACGGCCACGGGGCTTAGTGCAACGCAACAACCGGTTAATCGCGATAGCCAGCGTCAGGCGGCGCTGAGCCAGATGGAGAAATCGACAGGTAAAACCTTCCCACAGACTGCTCGCCCGGGCACGAAAGCGGCGCAGCGACAGGCCTCAAGTGAACAGCTGAAACAGATTTCTCAGCGCAATAACTACCGTGGCTATGACACCAAACCGCAGACGGCGAAGCGGGCCACCACGCAGCAGCGAGAAAACCGCCAGACCGCCGCGCAGAGACAAGAGAAACGGGTTCAGCCCTCTCAGCAACGTCCCTTCCAGCAGCGAAACAGTCAGCTCCGGGCCAATGCACTGAGCGGCAACGACAGCCGTTCCGCCAACTGGCAGGCGCAGCAGCAGCGTGGGGCGCAAAGCAGACACCTCGCCGCTCGTCAGCAGCAGCTACGCCCGGCAGCGGCTGGACGTGCTGAACACCGTGAATTCCGTCATCGCTAAGGGAGCCGACATGAAACGTAAATTACTCAGTGGAATGGTGTTGTTCATGGTCTCGGCGACCGTCATGGCGCAGCAATCCTTCAGCTCACCAGAACAGGCTACCAATGCGCTGGAAAGCGCCATCCGCGAGCAAAATGAAAGCGCGATGAACAACCTGCTCGGCGAAAACTGGCGCGATTTTCTGCCATCTGAAGGCGTTGATCCTGACGCAGTCGATCGCTTTCTGCGCGACTGGAAAGTCCGTCATAACACCATTGTCGAAGGCGATAAAGCGCATCTGGTTGTCGGAGACAGCGGCTGGCAACTTCCCATTCCGGTGATCAAAACCGCCTCCGGCTGGCAGTTTGACATCAAAGAAGGCGCCGAGGAGATCCTGACCCGCGAAATTGGGCGCAACGAACTTGCCGCCATCGAAGCCCTGCATGCTTACGTGGCCGCGCAGCAGAGCTATTTTGCGATGAATCAGAAATACGCGCAGAAGATTGTCAGTTCTGAAGGGAAGAAGGACGGTCTGTACTGGCCCGTTTCGCCTGGTGAAGCGCCAAGCCCTCTTGGTCCGGCGTTCAGTCCGAAAGAGCCGGGTGCGGGCTACCATGGCTATCGCTTCCGCATCCTGCCGGATAATCACGGTTTCGCGATGGTGGCGTGGCCTGTCAGCTATGGTCAGACAGGCGTCATGAGCTTTGTGATAAACCAGGACGACAAGGTGTACCAGTCCGATCTCGGCAGCGATTCGGAGCAGAAGGCCCGGGCGCTGGCCTCATACGCACCTGATAACACCTGGCAGCCTGTAGCCCCCTGAACGCCGCGCATAAAAAAAGCGGCCTCAGGCCGCTTTTTTCATCTGAAGAAACTTATTTCTTCTTCGCTTTCGCGTTTGGCAGGTCGGTAATGCTACCTTCAAACACTTCAGCCGCCAGGCCCACGGACTCGTGCAGCGTCGGGTGCGCGTGGATGGTCAGCGCGATGTCTTCCGCGTCACAGCCCATTTCGATAGCCAGACCGATTTCACCCAGCAGCTCACCGCCGTTGGTGCCGACAATTGCACCACCGATAACGCGGTGAGTCTCTTTGTCGAAGATCAGTTTGGTCATACCGTCTGCGCAGTCGGACGCGATAGCACGGCCAGAAGCAGCCCACGGGAAGGTGGCGGTTTCGTAGCTGATGCCTTTCTCTTTCGCTTCTTTCTCGGTCAGACCGACCCATGCAACTTCTGGCTCGGTGTACGCGATAGATGGGATCACTTTCGGATCGAAGTAGTGCTTCATGCCGGCGATAACTTCAGCGGCAACGTGACCTTCGTGAACGCCTTTGTGCGCCAGCATTGGCTGACCGACGATGTCGCCGATAGCAAAGATGTGCGGCACGTTGGTGCGCAGCTGTTTGTCAACGCGGATGAAGCCACGGTCATCCACTTCCACGCCAGCTTTGCCCGCGTCGAGATTTTTACCGTTCGGTACACGACCGATAGCCACCAGCACGGCGTCGTAACGCTGTGGTTCGGATGGGGCTTTTTTGCCTTCCATGGAAACGTAAATACCGTCTTCTTTCGCTTCAACGGCAGTCACTTTGGTTTCCAGCATCAGGTTAAACTTCTTGCTGATGCGCTTGGTGAAGACTTTAACGATGTCTTTGTCAGCAGCCGGGATAACCTGGTCGAACATTTCAACCACGTCAATGTCTGAACCCAGCGCATGGTACACGGTACCCATTTCCAGACCGATGATACCGCCGCCCATAACCAGCAGACGCTTAGGAACGGTTTTCAGCTCCAGGGCATCAGTGGAATCCCACACGCGTGGATCTTCATGTGGAATGAATGGCAGTTCGATTGGGCGAGAGCCTGCCGCGATGATCGCGTTGTCGAAGTTGATAACGGTTTTGCCGTTTTCGCCTTCCACTTCCAGGGTGTTCGCACCGGTGAATTTACCCAGACCGTTTACCACTTTCACTTTACGGCCTTTGGCCATACCCGCCAGACCGCCGGTCAGCTGAGTGATAACTTTCTCTTTCCAGGTACGGATTTTGTCGATATCGGTTTTTGGCTCGCCGAAGACGATACCGTGTTCAGCCAGCGCTTTGGCTTCTTCGATAACTTTCGCTACGTGCAGCAGCGCTTTAGAAGGGATACAGCCGACGTTCAGACAAACACCGCCGAGGGTGCTGTAACGTTCTACGATGACGGTTTCCAGACCTAAATCCGCTGCACGAAATGCTGCGGAGTAACCTGCCGGGCCTGCCCCAAGTACTACGACCTGAGTTTTGATTTCTGTGCTCATCATGACCTCTTAGTTTATACCCGTCGTCCACCGGGTCGTTCTATCCGCCCGCAGTTTACAAAATTGTTAACAATTTTGAAACAACAAACGGCTCACGAATTGTCGCTTTCACCAATAACCTCATAAACACCATGAGATTATCAGAAAAAAGCCGGCCGACTGGCCGGCTTTTCGATTACATCACCAGGCGGCGAATGTCGCTCAGCATGTTGTTGATGATGGTGATGAAACGCGCACCATCAGCCCCGTCGATCACGCGGTGGTCGAAGGACAGAGAGATTGGCATCATCAGACGCGGCACGAACTCTTTGCCATTCCACACCGGCTCCATCGCGGACTTGGACACACCGAGGATAGCCACTTCCGGCGCGTTCACAATCGGCGCGAAGTGGGTAGTACCCAGGCCGCCGATGCTGGAGATAGTGAAGCAGCCGCCCTGCATTTCGCCGGCAGTCAGCTTACCATCACGCGCTTTCTTGGAGATGGTGGTCAGTTCACGGGACAGCTCAGTGATGCTCTTCTTGTTCACGTCTTTGAAGACCGGAACAACCAGACCATTTGGCGTATCTACCGCAACACCGATGTTGATGTATTTCTTCAGCGTCAGCTTCTGGCCGTCTTCGGACAGGGAGCTGTTGAAGCGTGGCATCTGCTCCAGAGCAGCGGCAACGGCTTTCATGATGAAGACCACTGGGGTGAATTTCACGTCCAGCTTACGCTTCTCGGCTTCGGCGTTCTGCTGTTTACGGAACGCTTCCAGATCGGTGATATCGGTTTTGTCGAAGTGGGTAACGTGCGGGATCATCACCCAGTTACGGCTCAGGTTAGCACCAGAGATTTTCTGGATACGGCCCAGCTCCACTTCTTCGATTTCGCCGAACTTGCTGAAGTCCACTTTCGGCCATGGCAGCATGCCCGGGATACCGCCGCCAGCGGCTGCCGCAGGTGCAGCTTCGGCGCGTTTCACCGCGTCTTTCACGTAAGCCTGAACGTCTTCGCGCAGGATACGACCCTTACGGCCGGTCCCTTTCACTTTCGCCAGGTTCACGCCGAATTCGCGCGCCAGGCGACGAATCAGCGGAGTCGCGTGGACGTAAGCGTCGTTTTCAGCGAACTCTGATTTTTCTGCTTTTGCAGCAGGGGCAGCGGCTGGTTTAGCAGCCTGAGCCGGTGCAGCAGCCGGTGCTGGAGCAGCCGCGGCAGCCGGAGCTGCGGCAGGCGCAGCGCCTTCCACTTCGAAGACCATGATCAGGGAGCCGGTAGACACTTTGTCGCCGGTGCTGATTTTGATCTCTTTAACGGTACCGGCGAACGGCGCAGGCACTTCCATGGAAGCCTTGTCGCCTTCAACGGTGATCAGTGACTGTTCAGCGGCAACTTTGTCGCCCACTTTTACCATCACTTCGGTGACTTCAACTTCGTCACCGCCGATGTCCGGTACGTTAACGTCTTTCGCACCGCCAGCAGCGGCTGGTGCAGCGGCCGGAGCCGGAGCAGCGGCCTGTGCAGGCGCGGCAGCAGGTGCAGCACCCGCCACTTCGAAGATCATGATAAGCGACCCGGTAGACACTTTGTCGCCGGTGTTGATCTTGATCTCTTTTACGGTACCGGCGAACGGAGCCGGCACTTCCATAGAGGCTTTGTCGCCTTCTACGGTGATCAGTGACTGCTCGGCCGCAACGGTATCGCCCACTTTCACCAGGATTTCAGTGACTTCAACTTCGTCACCGCCGATGTCAGGCACGTTCACTTCTTTCGCTGCTGCGGCAGCTGCTGGAGCAGCGGCGGCCGGAGCGGCTTCTTTTTTCTCTTCCTGCGCAGGTGCAGCAGCTGCTGCACCGTCGGCGGAATCGAAAATCATGATCAGTTTGCCGGTCTCGGTTTTATCGCCAACGGAGACTTTGATCTCCTTAACGATGCCAGCCTGAGGAGACGGGACTTCCATAGAGGCTTTATCGCCTTCTACGGTGATCAGCGACTGTTCAGCTTCAACTTTGTCGCCCACTTTGACCAGGATCTCGGTGATTTCAACTTCATCAGCCCCGATGTCCGGTACATTGATTTCGATAGCCATTATTCTTTTACCTCTTACGCCAGACGCGGGTTAACTTTTTCTGCATCGATGTTGAATTTGGTAATTGCGTCCGCAACCACTTTCTTATCGATTTCGCCACGTTTAGCCAGTTCGCCCAGTGCTGCTACAACCACGTAAGAAGCATCAACTTCGAAGTGGTGACGCAGGTTTTCGCGGCTGTCAGAACGACCGAAGCCGTCAGTACCCAGTACGCGATAATCATCAGCTGGAACGTAAGTACGAACCTGCTCAGCGAACAGTTTCATATAGTCAGTAGACGCCACCGCTGGCGCGTCGTTCATCACCTGAGCGATGTACGGTACGCGTGGGGTTTCCATTGGGTGCAGCATGTTCCAGCGCTCACAATCCTGGCCATCACGCGCCAGTTCGGTGAAGGAAGTCACAGAGTACACGTCGGAACCCACACCGTAGTCTTTCGCCAGGATCTGCGCTGCTTCACGAACGTGACGCAGGATAGAACCGGAGCCCAGCAGCTGAACTTTACCTTTGCTACCTTCAATGGTTTCGAGTTTGTAGATACCTTTACGGATACCTTCCTCGGCACCTGCTGGCATTGCCGGCATGTGGTAGTTTTCGTTCAGGGTGGTGATGTAGTAGTAAATGTTCTCTTGCGCTTCACCGTACATGCGCTGCAGGCCGTCATGCATAATGACTGCCACTTCGTACGCGTAAGACGGGTCGTAAGAGATACAGTTAGGAATAGTCAGAGACTGAATGTGGCTGTGGCCATCTTCGTGCTGCAGACCTTCACCGTTCAGAGTCGTACGACCAGAAGTACCACCGATCAGGAAGCCGCGAGCCTGCTGGTCGCCTGCCTGCCAGCACAGGTCACCAATACGCTGGAACCCGAACATGGAGTAGTAGATGTAGAACGGGATCATCGGCAGGTTGTTGGTGCTGTAAGAGGTCGCAGCAGCCAGCCAGGATGCGCCTGCGCCCAGCTCGTTGATACCTTCCTGCAGAATCTGACCTTTCTCGTCTTCTTTGTAGTATGCAACCTGCTCACGGTCCTGCGGGGTGTACTGCTGGCCGTTCGGGCTGTAGATACCGATCTGACGGAACAGACCTTCCATACCGAAAGTACGCGCTTCGTCGGCGATGATTGGCACCAGGCGATCTTTGATCGACTTGTTCTTCAGCATCACGTTCAGGGCACGAACGAAAGCGATAGTGGTAGAGATCTCTTTGTTCTGCTCTTCCAGCAGCTGAGAGAAGTCTTCCAGCGCTGGCAGTTCCAGCTTCTCGGTGAAGTTAGGCTGACGAGCTGGCAGGTAGCCTTTCAGCGCCTGACGACGTTCGTGCAGGTACTTGTGCTCTTCAGAGCCTTCCGGGAAGGTGATGTAAGACAGGTTTTCTACCTGCTCATCGGTCACTGGAACGTTGAAACGGTCGCGGATATAGCGCACGCCGTCCATGTTCATTTTCTTAACCTGGTGAGCGATGTTTTTACCTTCTGCGGTATCACCCATGCCGTAACCTTTGATGGTGTGGGCCAGGATTACAGTCGCTTTACCTTTGGTTTCACGCGCTTTTTTCAGTGCAGCGTAGATTTTCTTCGGATCGTGACCACCGCGGTTCAGGGCCCAGATCTGCTCATCAGTCCAGTCGGCAACCAGCGCTGCGGTTTCTGGATATTTGCCGAAGAAGTGCTCACGCACGTAGGCACCGTCTTTGGATTTGAAGGTCTGGTAGTCGCCGTCAACGGTTTCGTTCATCAGTTGGATCAGTTTACCGCTGGTGTCTTTACGCAGCAGTTCGTCCCAACGGGAACCCCACATGACTTTGATCACGTTCCAGCCAGCACCTGCGAAGATGCCTTCCAGTTCGTTGATGATCTTGCCGTTACCGGTTACCGGACCATCCAGACGCTGCAGGTTACAGTTGATGATGAAGCACAGGTTGTCCAGCTTCTCACGGGTTGCGATGGTGATCGCACCTTTAGATTCTGGCTCATCCATTTCGCCGTCGCCCAGGAAGGCGTAAACGGTCTGCTCAGAGGTGTCTTTCAAACCACGGTGTTCCAGATACTTCAGGAATTTAGCCTGGTAGATCGCACCGATTGGGCCCAGACCCATAGATACGGTCGGGAACTGCCAGAATTCAGGCATCAGTTTAGGGTGCGGATAAGAAGACAGACCTTTACCGTGAACTTCCTGACGGAAGTTGTTCATCTGCTCTTCAGTCAGACGACCTTCCAGGAATGCACGTGCATAGATGCCCGGAGAGATGTGGCCCTGGAAGTACACCAGATCGCCGCCGTCTTTCTCGTTCGCTGCACGGAAGAAGTGGTTGAAGCACACTTCGTAAACGGTCGCAGAAGACTGGAAGGACGCCATGTGGCCACCCAGTTCCAGGTCTTTCTTGGACGCGCGCAGAACGGTCATGATGGCGTTCCAGCGGATTGCAGAACGGATACGACGTTCCAGATCCAGATTGCCCGGGTATTCCGGTTCGTCTTCAACGGCAATCGTGTTTACGTAGTTGCTAGCCCCTGCACCTGAAGCAACCTTCACGCCGCCTTTGCGGGCTTCAGAAAGCAGCTGATCAATCAGATACTGAGCGCGCTCAACACCTTCTTCACGGATGACCGATTCGATCGCCTGTAGCCAGTCGCGAGTTTCGATCGGATCCACGTCATTTTGGAGACGTTCTGACATGGGGGTATTCCTTATCTATCTAATACGTTGATTTGTCTGGAACCTGTCCCATTGTGCTCTTGGGTAAGAACACAATAAGACAGGTTCTGCGTTTAGTTGCCGCGCTCTAAAAGTACCTGGCGCTTAATCCTTTCGTTGCTGTATGCGGCGTAATGAACGTTCGCGACGCGATTGTTCACGGCTGCGGTCCAGCAAGATTTCCTCAATGAAAGCCAGGTGACGGTGCGACGCTTCGCGCGCCTGCTCCGGCTCCCCGGCCATTATCGCCTCGAATACTCGGGTGCGATGGTTGCTTACCAGCGGGAGCATCTCCCGACGGGCATACAACAATTCAAAATTCTGACGAACGTTCTGGGCCAGCATCGGCTCCATGCAGCGTAGCAGATGGAGGAGCACCACGTTGTGTGCCGCTTCGGTGACGGCGATTTGATACTGGACAACGGCGCTGGACTCGGCGTCTAAATCGCCGGACTGCTGTGCCCGTTCAATGGCCTGATGCAGTTCGCGGATACGCACGCGATCTTCATCAGTGCTGCGAAGGGCGGCGTAATAGGCCGCAATACCTTCAAGCGCGTGACGGGTCTCAAGCAGATCAAACTGGGATTCTGGGTGGTCAGAGAGAAGTTCTACCAGCGGATCGCTGAAGCTCTGCCACAGGCTGTTCTGCACAAAGGTTCCGCCGCCCTGGCGACGAAGCAGCAAGCCCTTTGCTTCGAGGCGTTGAATCGCCTCACGCAGAGAGGGACGTGAAACGTCGAACTGTTTTGCCAGCTCGCGTTCTGGCGGAAGTTTCTCACCCGGGCGCAGAGTCCCTTCGAGGATTAAAAACTCCAGCTGCTGCTCAATCACATCAGATAGTTTTGGTTGGCGAATTTTGCTGTAGGCCATATTCCCTGTCTTACGCCTTTTTGCCCGGAGTCAATTGGTCTTACCAATTTCTAGTTCGTATCGCTAAAGTAACAAAGTATTCACCTTCTGTCCATATTGGTTTTGATTGAAATCAGTAAACCCTGCACATTTTAACAACCTTACAGAAATAACGTTTCAGAAATGTAACTTTGCACAAATGAGTTGATTACTCCCAAAGAGGGAGTTTTAACCATAATGAAACGAGGGGTTTTGCAATCTGAAGCGATTCAACATGGCAAATAATGAAAATTCGCCCACTTAAGAAGCATTTCTATTCTATAGGTTGGGTTAGGAAGAATAAGCGGGCCGATTTACAAATGCTTTCTTTTTATTCAAGTCGTCAGCATCGCTTCATAAAGCAGGTGCATTCGCAGGCGCTTACCACTATTCTGGCGCTTACGGAAGTCATCTCCGCTTTTTTCGGTTTGTTTAACTGTAAAGAAATAAATACAGAATATGGACTTTCATAATTACACACGCACAGCGTGAACATAACAACCACACACGAGGTTTCAAATGGAAGCTCAACAGCACGGCGATCAGCTAAAGCGCGGACTTAAAAACCGCCATATACAGCTCATCGCACTGGGCGGTGCGATTGGTACCGGCCTGTTTCTGGGCAGCGCATCCGTTATCCAGTCAGCCGGTCCGGGTATTATTTTGGGTTACGCGATTGCGGGTTTCATTGCTTTTCTGATCATGCGCCAGCTTGGCGAAATGGTCGTTGAAGAGCCGGTCGCAGGCTCGTTCAGCCACTTTGCCTATAAATACTGGGGCAGCTTTGCGGGCTTCGCCTCCGGCTGGAACTACTGGGTGCTGTACGTTCTGGTTGCTATGGCCGAGCTGACCGCCGTCGGGAAGTACATTCAGTTCTGGTATCCGGAGATCCCCACATGGGCGTCTGCTGCAGCCTTCTTCGTGATTATCAACGCCATTAACCTGACCAACGTAAAAGTATTCGGCGAGATGGAGTTCTGGTTTGCCATTATCAAAGTCATTGCCGTTGTGGCGATGATCATCTTCGGTGGCTGGCTGCTGTTCAGCGGCAACGGCGGCCCGCAGGCTACCGTGCGTAACCTCTGGGAACAGGGCGGCTTCCTGCCTCACGGCATGACCGGTCTGGTGATGATGATGGCGATCATCATGTTCTCCTTCGGCGGCCTGGAGCTGGTGGGTATTACCGCCGCCGAAGCCGATAACCCGGAGCAAAGCATTCCGAAAGCCACAAATCAGGTTATCTACCGTATTCTGATCTTCTATGTGGGCTCACTGGCCGTGCTGCTCTCCCTGTTGCCGTGGACGCGCGTGACCGCTGACACCAGCCCGTTTGTTCTCATCTTCCACGAGCTGGGCGATACCTTTGTCGCCAACGCCCTGAACATCGTGGTGCTGACCGCAGCGCTCTCCGTTTACAACAGCTGCGTATACTGCAACAGCCGTATGCTGTTCGGCCTGGCCCAGCAGGGCAACGCGCCGAAGATGCTGCTCAACGTGGATAAACGCGGCGTGCCGGTGAATACCATCATTGTTTCAGCCATCGTGACCGCGCTGTGCGTGCTGATTAACTACATGGCACCGGAATCGGCGTTTGGCCTGCTGATGGCGCTGGTAGTCTCCGCTCTGGTTATCAACTGGGCGATGATCAGCCTGGCGCACATGAAGTTCCGCCGCGCGAAACAGCAGCAGGGCGTCACCACGCGCTTCCCTGCCCTGCTCTATCCGCTGGGTAACTGGATTTGCCTGCTGTTTATGGCGGCCGTGCTGGTGATCATGCTGATCACGCCGGGCATGGCGATTTCCGTCTACCTGATCCCGGTCTGGATTGCGATCCTTGGCGTTGGCTATCTCTTCAGCCAGAAAAGCCGTAATGCCATGAAGGCGCACTAAACCTCTCGCCGCGGCACCTGTTTTTGAGGGTGCCGCGCGTTGTTACCTCCTTCACACTTTCACGCCAACAGCACATTTATCCATATCACCGCCCTGATACTGCAACGCATATATTCCTTTGCCAGCGAATAATTCTCCCCATACCGTAAACCGGAGAGCTGTCGATGGATAACAACAAACTGTCAGTAAAAGAAAAGATCGGCTATGGGATGGGCGACGCGGGATGCAACATCATCTTCGGCGCCATCATGCTGTTTGTTAACTATTTCTATACGGATATTTTTGGCCTGGCGCCTGCGCTGGTCGGCGTGCTGCTGCTGTCCGTCCGCGTGATTGACGCCGTAACGGACCCGATTATGGGGGCGATTGCCGACCGTACCCGCAGTAAATATGGCCGGTTTCGTCCATGGCTGCTGTGGATTGCGTTCCCCTACGCGCTGTTCAGCATTCTGATGTTCACCACCCCGGAGTGGAGCTATAACAGCAAAGTTATCTATGCGTTTGTCACCTACTTCCTGCTCTCGTTAACCTATACGGCCATCAACATCCCTTACTGCTCGTTAGGTGGAGTGATCACCAACGATCCAAAAGAGCGCGTGGCCTGCCAGTCGTATCGCTTCGTGCTGGTCGGCATCGCCACGCTGCTGCTCTCCTTAACGCTGCTGCCGATGGCCGACTGGTTTGGCGGGGATAACAAAGCCAAAGGCTACCAGATGGCGATGACCGTCCTGGCGCTGATTGGTACCTGTATGTTCCTGTTCTGCTTCGCCACCGTGCGCGAGCGAGTGCGTCCGGCAGTGCAAACCAACGACGAACTGAAAAACGACCTGAAAGACGTGTGGAAAAACGACCAGTGGGTGCGCATTTTGCTGCTCACGCTGTGCAACGTCTGCCCGGGCTTTATCCGCATGGCGGCGACCATGTATTACGTCACCTGGGTGATGGGCCAGAGCACCCACTTCGCCACGCTGTTTATCAGCCTGGGCGTTGTCGGCATGATGCTTGGCAGCGTGCTGGCGAAAGTGCTGACCGACCGCTGGTGTAAGCTGAAGGTCTTCTTCTGGACCAACATCGTGCTGGCGGCATTCTCCTGCGCCTTCTATTTCTTCGACCCGAAAGCCACCGTTACCATCGTGGTGCTCTACTTCCTGCTGAACATCCTTCACCAGATCCCGTCTCCGCTGCACTGGTCGCTGATGGCCGACGTGGACGACTACGGCGAGTGGAAAACCGGGAAACGCATCACCGGGATCAGTTTCTCGGGTAACATCTTCTTCCTTAAACTGGGCCTGGCGATTGCCGGTGCGATGGTCGGCTTCCTGCTCTCCTGGTACGGTTATGACGCGGGCGCAAAAGCGCAAAGCGCGGACGCCATCAACGGGATCGTGCTGCTCTTTACCGTCATTCCGGGCATTGGATACTTAATTACCGCTGGGGTGGTACGTCTGCTGAAGGTAGACCGTGAGACCATGAAGCAGATCCAGGCCGATCTGGAAAAGCGTCGCACCAACTACCGCGAACTGAACGACTATCAGGAACTCAAAGCCGCTGAGACTAAATAAGGAAAGCCGCATGCATAACTGGCCAAACCCGTTTATCGAACAACGCGCCGACCCGTACATTTTACGCCATGAGGGACAGTACTATTTTATTGCCTCCGTGCCGCAGTACGACAGGCTGGCGATCCGCCGCGCAGACTCGCTGGAAGGACTACGCGGAGCTGAAGAGGTAGTGGTCTGGCGCAAACCCGAGACCGGCCCGATGAGCCAGCTAATCTGGGCGCCAGAACTGCACCACGTTGACGGCAAGTGGTACATCTATTTTGCCGCGACGCACACCCAGGCGCTCGACGCGCTCGGGATGTTCCAGCACCGCATGTTTGCGATTGAGTGTGCGGACCGCGATCCGCTCAGCGGTACCTGGATCGAGAAAGGGCAAATCAACACCCCGTTCGACACCTTCGCCCTGGACGCCACCACCTTTGTTCATCAGGGCAAACGCTGGTACCTGTGGGCGCAAAAAGCCCCGGATATTTCCGGCAACTCTAACCTCTATCTGTGTGAAATGGAGAACCCGTGGACGCTGAAAGGCGAGCCGGTGATGCTCAGCAAGCCAGAATACGACTGGGAATGCCGTGGTTTCTGGGTCAACGAAGGTCCGGCGGTGCTGGTTCACGGCGATAAGCTGTTTATCAGCTACTCCGCCAGCGCCACCGATGAGAACTACTGCATGGGATTACTGTGGATAGACCTGAACGCCGCTCCGCAAAACCCGGCAAACTGGCACAAATCCCCTCGCCCGGTTTTCGTCACCAGCTACGAGAACCGCCAGTACGGGCCAGGCCACAACAGCTTTACGCAAACGCCGGAAGGGGAAGATGTATTGGTATACCACGCAAGAAATTACACCGAAATTGAAGGCGATCCGCTTTACGATCCGAACCGTCATACCCGCCTGAAGCTTGTCCGCTGGGACGAAAACGGGATGCCTGATTTCGGCATCCCGCCTGCGGATACGTTATAGCCTTTGCGGCGCGCTGGGTTACACCAGCGTGCCGTAAATCGTCAGCAGCGCCACAATCACCACCACCACAAACGAGGTTTTCTTCGCCATGGAGACGGCGGCTTTTGGCGTTTCGATCTTGTCGGTATGCGGTTCGCGCGCCAGCGAGAACTGCGCCAGGCGCGTCAACACCTGGTACTGGGACGTATGGCGGTCCCCAAGAGAAGCGAACCATGCGGGCAGCGCTTTTTCACCGTGCCCAATTAAGGCGTACACCACGCCCACCAGACGCACCGGGAGCCAGTCGAGCACGTGCAGGATGGCATCAATGCCGGACAGCAAACGCTCATGCGGCGTCAGATAACGGGCAAGCCAGGTCTGCCAGGCGCGCAGGAACGAATAGCCCATCAGCAGTACCGGCCCCCACGGGCCGCCCACCACAAACCAGAACAGCGGAGCAAGGTAGTAGCGGAAGTTAATCCACAGCAGCGCGTTTTGCAGCTCGCGCAGGAACTCGCGCTCGTCGCAGTCCGGCGGCACGCCGTGGATCATCGTCAGCTCGCTCGCCATCGCGCCGCGCGCGTGGGCATCGTCACGGGAGGCGGCTTTCAGGTAGGCGTGATAGTGCAAACGCACCTTGCCCGCACCAATGCACAGCACGCCGAGCAGGATCCACACCACCAGCAGCGGCACGTTGAAAAAGAGTCCGTACAGCGAGCGCAGCAGCAGGAAGGTAATCAGCATGACGCCCGCCATCATCAGCAGCGTGCGCAGCATGGAAAAGTGCTTGATGCGGCGGAATAACACCTCCAGCCGGTGATCCAGTTGCCAGTGCTCGCCGAGCTTGAACAGGCGTTCAGCGATGATAACCAGCAGCATGGTAAACAACGTCATGGTATCTCCTTATTCTGACGACGCGGCAAGCATGGCGCGAAACCGCGGCCAGTCAAATGCCGGGCCGGGATCGGTTTTTCTCGCCGGAGCGATATCGCTGTGCCCGGTAATATTGTCGGCGATTGCCGGGTAGAGTCCGATAAGCGTGTGGGTAATAGCAACCAGCTGCTGATACTGGGCATCGGTGTAGGGGGTAATGTCCGTACCTTCCAGCTCGATCCCAATCGAGAAATCGTTGCACCGTTCGCGCCCGTGATACATCGATACCCCGGCATGCCAGGCGCGCTTATCAAAAGGAACATACTGAACCACCTCACCATCACGGCGAATCAGGCAGTGAGCCGACACGCGCAGATGCGCAATCTCAGCGAAGAAGGGATGAGCATTGGGATCTATCGTTCCCGTGAATAACGCATCGATCCACGGGCCGCCAAACTCACCCGGCGGGAGGCTAATATTATGAACCACCAGCAGTGTGGGCTTTTCATCCTCCGGGCGGCAGTCGTGGTGCGGCGAGGGTACATGCCGCGCATCCACCAGCCATCCGTTTTCTAACAACATGCTGGAACTCCTTCTGTATGGTGCAATGACTCGGTTCAGAGTAGCATGTTTCAATATTATGATTCGTTACCAATTTGGAGTTTTATCATGCCGCCTCGCCGCTACAACCCCGACCACCGACGTGAAGCGCTTCTGGAACGTATTAATATGGATATTCCGGCAAGCGTCGCCCATGCGTTGAAAGAAGACCTGGGGGGTGACGTTAACGCCGATAAAGATATTACCGCACAATTGTTGCCAAAAGAGACACGCTCGCACGCGGTCATTATCACCCGTGAGGAGGGCGTTTTTTGCGGCAAGCGTTGGGTTGAAGAGGTCTTTACTCAGCTGGCGGGTGACGATGTACAGGTGACATGGCACGTTGATGATGGTGATGCAGTGACCGCCAATCAGCCGCTGTTCGAGCTGCACGGTCCTTCCCGCGTATTACTGACCGGCGAGCGTACCGCGCTCAATTTTGTCCAAACGCTCTCTGGCGTCGCCAGTGAAGTGCGCCGCTACGTTGACCTGCTGGCCGGCACCCGTACCCAGCTGCTTGATACCCGCAAAACGCTGCCGGGCCTGCGCACTGCGCTGAAGTACGCGGTGCTCTGCGGCGGCGGCGCAAACCATCGTCTGGGCTTATCCGATGCTTTCCTGATTAAAGAGAACCACATTATTGCTTCTGGCTCCGTGCGTCAGGCGGTGGAGAAGGCCTTCTGGCTGCACCCGGACGTGCCGGTTGAGGTGGAAGTGGAAAACCTGGACGAGCTGGAGCAGGCGATCAAGGCCGGGGCCGATATCATCATGCTCGATAACTTCGAAACGGAGCAGATGCGCGAGGCGGTGAAACTGACCAACGGCCGGGCCCAGCTTGAAGTGTCCGGAAACGTCACTTTCGAGACGATCCGTGAGTTCGCCGAAACCGGCGTGGATTACATCTCCGTTGGCGCGCTGACCAAGCACGTTCGCGCCCTCGATCTCTCAATGCGCTTCAAATAACGCACGCTCCCCTCTCTGCCCGGAGAGGGGAATTTCAGCCTCGCTCGCAAATCCATTGTCCTTCTCTGCAACACGGAATGAATTCTCTGAAGCTCCTTTCTCGTTCTCTTTTTTGCCCCTCGTTTCTGCCCTGTCCCGCTGACAAAGTAGCGCCACTTTGCATAAGGAGCAGATATGGACAGACAACAAGGATTCACACTCATTGAGCTGATGGTGGTCATTGGCATCATTGCGATTCTGAGCGCCATCGGCGTTCCCGCCTATCAGAACTACCTGCGTAAAGCAGCCCTCACCGATATGCTGCAAACTTTCGTTCCCTATCGCACTGCCATTGAGCTTTGCGCGCTCGATCGCGGCGGCGTGGAGAGCTGCGATGCCGGCAGTAACGGTATTCCCTCTCCTGCCACGACGCGTTACGTTTCAGAAATGAGCGTGGCGAAAGGGGTCGTGACCTTAACAGGCCAGGAGAGCCTGAACGGGCTGACGGTAACCATGACGCCGCAGTGGAGCAACGGCAATGGCATGACGGGCTGGACGCGTGACTGCAATATCAGTGCTGACAGCGCGCTTAAGCAGGCCTGCGAAGACGTCTTCCGCTTCGACACTAACTAAGGAGCGGATAATGAACACCGATCAACTCGTGGCGCTTTGTCTTCGCCACCATGCCCTGCTGCTCACCAGCGACAGCGACATGATTAGCATCGCCGTCGTGGGAACCCCCGCGCCTGAACTGATGGAGGCCCTGCGCTTCGCGACCCAGAAGCGGATTGATATCGAATGCTGGAGCGCTGAACGCATGGAAAAGCACCGGCAGTTAACCGCGCAATCGCATCTGCCCGTCGTTTCGCAACCCCACTCCGCGGTGGACATCCTCAACCACACGCTGCAGCAGGCAGTAAACCAGCGCGCGTCTGACATCCATATCGAACCAATGGAACACGCGTGCCAGATCCGCTTACGTATCGACGGGGTACTTTATCCGCAGCCTCCCCTTTCCGCCGCGCTGGCGACGATGCTCAGCGCCCGGTTAAAAGTGCTGGGTAATCTGGATATTGCGGAACGGCGCTTGCCGCAGGACGGTCAGTTTACGATTGAGCTGACAAACGAGCCGGTCTCGTTTCGTATCGCCACGCTTCCCTGCAATGGCGGTGAGAAAATTGTGCTGCGTTTGCTACATCAGGTTCAGCAGGCGCTGGAGCCGAACGCGCTTGGCATGAGCGCTAAACAGCTGGCCTGTTTTAATGAGGTACTCCACCAGCCTCAGGGGCTAATTCTGGTCACCGGCCCGACGGGCAGCGGCAAAACCGTAACGCTCTACAGCGCGCTGCAGGCGCGTAACACCCCTGACGTCAACATCTGCAGCGTGGAGGATCCCATCGAGATCCCGCTTGTGGGGTTAAATCAGACGCAGGTTAACCCCCGCGCGGGCTTAACATTCCAGACCGTACTGAGAGCGCTGCTCCGTCAGGATCCGGACATCATTATGGTCGGGGAAATCCGCGATGGTGAAACAGCAGAAATTGCCATCAAAGCCGCGCAGACCGGGCATCTTGTATTGTCGACGCTGCACACCAACTCGACGACGGAAACCCTCATTCGTCTGGAGCAGATGGGCGTGGCGCGCTGGATGATCTCTTCCGCGCTCTCGATGGTAATTGCCCAGCGGCTGGTTCGGCGCCTTTGCCCGCACTGCCGACAGAAAACAGGGGAGCATACGGACCTGCCGCGCTCGGTTTGGCCGCGGCAACTTCCTCGCTGGCAGCCTGCAGGCTGCGATCGTTGTTATCACGGTTTTTACGGGCGCGTGGCCATTTTTGAAGTACTTGCGATCGATAATCCCCTGCGCCAGGCTATTGCCAGCGGGGCAGGCACCGAGGTGATTGAAGCCAGCGCCCGACAGGCTGGACTCATCTCGCTGTTTGAACACGGCTGCATGGCCGTTGAACAAGGGATGACCACGCTTGAAGAGTTAGTGCGTGTTCTGGGTATGCCCGATGGCTGCTAATCAACTCTGGCGCTGGCGAGCAATCTCCGCTGAAGGAGAACCCCGAAACGGGGTACTCTGGGCCACCGACCGCAACGCAGCCTTCACCAGGCTGATGCGTAACGACCTCCATCCTCTGGCCCTGACCCGATGCGCTCAAAGGCACCGCTGGCGTCCACATCACTGCTACGAGATGTTTCGTCAGCTCGCAACGCTTCTGCAGGCCGGGCTGCCGCTCGCGCATAGTCTGCAAATGCTGGCAGACCAACATCCAGTAGAACCGTGGCGGGGGCTACTGCAAAACGTTGCCGATGAACTCAGTGAAGGCTGTCCTTTTTCTGAGGCGCTCAAACGGTGGCCAGCGGTCTTTAGCCCACTGCATATCTCAATGGTGAAAACCGGAGAGCTAACGGGGAAGCTTGAAGCGTGCTGCCGAGAGCTTGCAGAGCAGCAAAAAGCGCAGCAGCAGCTCAGCGCGAAGGTGAAAAAAGCGCTGCGCTACCCGGCGATCGTCCTGACGCTGGCCGTGCTCGTCGTGCTGGCAATGGTCACCCTGGTTTTGCCCGAATTTGCCGCGATCTACAAAACCTTTAATACCCCGCTTCCGGCGCTGACGCGAATTGTTATGGGGATAGCCGCGTTTATGCAGTCATATGCCCTTGCGCTGTTCGCGATGCTGCTTGTTCCCGTAACCGCAGCCTGGCCTCTGCGACACCATCCTCGCTGGCAGCGTATTCTGCTGAGTTTTCCCGTAATGGGAGCGCTGGCGAGAGGGCAAAAGCTGGGGCAGATCTTCACCGTGCTGTCGCTCACGCAGCAGGCGGGCATTGCATTCTTACAGGGGCTTGAAAGTGCAGAAGAGACTGTTGAAAGCCGGTACTGGCAGGGAATACTCCGCAGCATACGCGAGAACATTGAAAAAGGTCTCCCCGTCTGGTCGTCCTTTCAGAAGGCGGCAATGTTTACCCCGCTCTGTATTCAGCTTTTACGAACCGGCGAGATGTCAGGTTCGCTGGACGTCATGCTGGCAAACCTTGCTCGCCATCACACGGAACAGACCTTTCAACGTGCAGACAACCTGGCGGCGCTTCTGGAGCCACTGCTCCTGGTTGTTACGGGGGTTATCATCGGCACGCTGGTGGTGGCAATGTATCTGCCGATTTTCCATCTGGGAGATGCGATGAGCGCGGGGTAGTGCAGCAGCGCTGGCGCACGAGCATGCGCCAGCGAAAGCCATTACAGGCTATTGAAAACGCGGTTTTCCTGCTCCTGAACGCGAATAAACGTTGTGCGTTTCGTCAGCTCTTTCAGGCGGGATGCACCCACGTAGGTACAGGCTGAGCGCAGGCCGCCCAGGATGTCGCGCGCGGTGTTTTCAACCGGGCCGCGCAGAGGCAGCTTCACGGTTTTGCCTTCTGCCGCACGGTATTTTGCCACGCCACCGACGTGGCGGGTCATCGCGGATTCAGAACTCATACCGTAGAACAGCATGAATTTCTCGCCGTTCTCTTCCACCACGGTGCCGCCGCTCTCTTCGTGGCCTGCCAGCATACCGCCGAGCATCACGAAGTCCGCGCCGCCGCCAAAGGCCTTTGCGACATCGCCCGGCATGGTGCAACCGCCGTCGCTGATGATCTGGCCGCCCAGGCCGTGCGCCGCGTCGGCACATTCAATGACCGCGGAAAGCTGCGGATAACCAACTCCGGTCTTCACGCGCGTGGTGCATACGGAGCCCGGGCCAATGCCCACTTTCACGATGTCGGCACCGGAAAGGATCAGCTCTTCACACATTTCACCGGTCACCACGTTACCCGCGATGATGGTTTTGGTCGGCCAGGCTTCGCGCGCCTTGCTGACGAACTGCACGAAGTGCTCGGAGTAACCGTTCGCCACATCAATACAAACGAAGCTAAGCGCCGGGTTAGCATTCAGGATCTGTTTGGTTTTCTCGAAATCGGCGTCGGAAGTACCGGTGGAAACCATCACGTGCTTCACCACGTCAGCAGAGGCAGACGCAACAAACGCATTCCACTCTTCAGGAGTGTAGTGCTTGTGGACTGCAGTAAGAATATCGAACTGAGCCAGCGCCGTTGCCATCTCAAAGGTACCGACTGTATCCATGTTGGCAGCAATGATTG
Source organism: Enterobacter cloacae complex sp. P12RS (assembly GCF_014895875.1). NCBI lineage: Bacteria > Pseudomonadati > Pseudomonadota > Gammaproteobacteria > Enterobacterales > Enterobacteriaceae > Enterobacter > Enterobacter cloacae complex sp. P12RS. The sequence continues at coordinate 29,397 of NZ_JADBQO010000001.1, read as the reverse complement.
GCACGCCAGACCACGTCTGACCGGAGTGTTTAAAGGTGAATTGACGTTCGAGTTCAACGTCTGAGCGACTTTTCAGTGTAGAGCGTTTAGGGCGGATAAGAACGTCTTTGAAACCTAACTTCAGATCTTCTTCGATACGCATGTGCGGATTCCTGGGGTTAGAGGCAAATATGTTAAAAGCACAACTCCAGTGACGCTATCATACGCACTAATACCTGCTCCGCAAGACTGCGAAATTCTCTTTTTTTACGCTACAATCCTATAAATTTACCTGGTAAAAATCCGGTAAAGAGAATCAAACAATTACTGTCGCACGTTTGTTTTTTAAGCAACTGATTTCCATAATGAATAATTCCCAGGATTTGATTTAATGGGGTATATCGTCGCAGTAACCGGCGGCATCGGTAGTGGCAAAAGTACCGTTGCGGACGCGTTTTCTCGTCTCGGCATCGCGATTATTGATGCTGATATTATTGCCCGTCAGGTGGTAGAGCCCAATACACCCGCGCTAAAGGCCATCTCCGACCATTTCGGTCAGGCAATCATCAATGCCGATGGCACACTGAACCGCCGTCAGCTTCGCGAATATATTTTTTCCGATTCTGCGGAAAAAGCCTGGCTTAATGCCCTGCTCCACCCCATTATCCACCAGGAAACTCAGCGTCAGATAGCCGCAGCCCGCTCGCCCTATGTCCTGTGGGTGGTTCCGCTCCTGGTAGAAAATCAGCTGCATAAAAAAGCCAATCGGGTATTGGTGATTGATGTCACACCCGAGACGCAAATCCAGCGAACCATGACGCGCGACCACGTCTCGCGTGAACATGCTGAACAAATTCTTGCCGCTCAGGCCACTCGCGCTCAGCGCCTTGCCGTTGCGGATGATGTTATTGATAATAACGGCGCACCAGATGCCATTGCATCGGATGTTGCCCGCCTGCACGAGCAGTATCTAACCTTCGCCGCGCAGGCCGTTGCACAGGAAAAACCATAATGTCGACTCACATCCTTTTTGAGCACCCGCTTAATGAAAAAATGCGTACCTGGCTGCGCATTGAATTTCTCATCCAACAGCTTTCACAACATCTGCCTGTTAACGATCATGCCACGGCGTTGCACTTCTTTCGCAACGTAGGCGATCTGCTGGATGTGATTGAACGTGGCGATGTCCGCACGGAGCTGTTGAAAGAGCTGGAGCGCCAGCAGCGTAAATTACAGGCCTGGGCCGAAGTACCGGGCGTGGATCAAAGTCGAATTGACGCCTTACGCCAGCAGTTGAAAAACAGCAGCACGACGCTGATGGCCGCGCCGCGCGTTGGGCAATATTTACGAGAAGACCGTTTGATAGCGCTGGTGCGCCAGCGCCTGAGCATACCGGGCGGTTGCTGTAGCTTTGATCTGCCAACGCTGCATATGTGGCTGCATATGCCGCAGGAACAGCGCGATCGCCAGGTAAACAGCTGGCTGGGTAGCCTGGAGCCGATGAATCAGACGCTATCGCTGATCCTCGATCTTGTGCGTAACTCTGCCCCGTTCCGCAAGCAAACCAGTCTCAACGGTTTTTATCAGGACAACGGCGACGACGCCGATCTTCTGCGTCTAAATTTGTCGCTTGGCGAGCAGCTTTATCCACAAATTTCCGGGCATAAAAGCCGTTTCGCGATCCGCTTTATGCCGCTGGACAGTGAAAATGGCACCGTGCCGGAACGCCTCGATTTTGAACTGGCCTGTTGTTAAGGAGTGCCAATGTCTGACGTCACCACCGTAAACTGCCCAACCTGTGGGAAAACTGTCGTCTGGGGAGAAGTGAGTCCGTTTCGCCCGTTCTGCTGCAAGCGCTGTCAGCTCATTGATCTGGGCGAATGGGCGGCGGAAGAGAAACGTATTCCTAGTGAAGGCGACCTCTCGGATAGCGATGACTGGAGCGAAAGCCAGCAGTAACGTTCAAAGCCTGCTGGCGATTCGTTCGGCAGGCCTACATGTTTGTCGCTAAGCGGCGGATCACAGGCTCATTGGCTGGCGGGAATTTGTCGGCATCACTGACCTGAAGTTCCACCCAGTTACCCGGCTGTCCCTCTTTTCCCCAGGGTTCACCTTCCCAGCTTTCCACCAGCCAGAACCACAGCGTGATGTGCCTGTCGGGAAACTGATACTCCAGCTTATCGAACAGCGTGGCGCCAAGCGGGGTAATCCCCACCTCTTCCTGCAGCTCACGCACCAGCGCCTCTTCCGGCGTTTCTCCTGATTCGATTTTCCCGCCAGGAAACTCCCACTTGTTCGCCATATGGGCGTCAGCAGCGCGCTGGGTGATGAAGATTTGGTTTTGCGGGTTGCGAATAATCCCGACGGCAATTTGCATTATTTTCATAGCGTCACTCCCATAAAAAAGGCGCAGATATCTGCGCCTTTTGAGTTAGTTATGTTCTTAGCTCAGGCGGCCGTGGCACGCCTTGTATTTTTTACCGGAACCACACGGGCACGGATCGTTACGACCGACTTTACGATCGCCGGTCTGCGCGGCGATCGCTGCTGCGGCTTCGCTTTCGTCAGTCTGGTGGCTCAGCTGCTGCATCTGCGCCAGACGCTCAGCTTCTTCACGGCGCTGCTGCTCCATCGCTTCCACTTCTTCCGGCATGCGCACCTGAACCTTGCTCAGGGTGCTGATCACTTCGTACTTCAGTGACTCCAGCATAGAGGCAAACATGGAGAAGGATTCACGCTTGTATTCCTGCTTCGGATCTTTCTGCGCATAGCCGCGCAGGTGGATACCCTGACGCAGGTAGTCCATCGCCGCCAGGTGCTCTTTCCACAGGGAGTCCAGCGTCTGCAGCATCACGCCTTTTTCGAAGTGACGCATCATCTCAGCGCCAACCACTTCTTCCTTACGCTTATAAACCTCCAGCGCGGTTTCAAAGATACGTTCGCGCAGGGTCTCTTCATGCAGCTCAGGCTCTTTATCCAGCCACTCTTTGATTGGCAGATCGAGATCGAAGTCGTTTTTCAGACGTTCCTGCAGGCCTTCAACGTCCCACATCTCTTCCAGAGACTGCGGTGGAATATGCGCGTCGATGGTGGCTTTGAACACATCTTCGCGGATGCTGTTGATGGTTTCGCTCACGTCGGACACGTCCAGCAGTTCGTTACGCTGGGTGTAGATCGCGCGACGCTGATCGTTGGCCACGTCATCATATTCCAGCAGCTGCTTACGAATATCGAAGTTGCGGCTTTCCACTTTACGCTGGGCGTTAGCGATCGCTTTAGTCACCCATGGGTGCTCAATGGCTTCACCAGGCTTCATGCCCAGCTTACGCATCATGCCGGACACGCGGTCGGAGGCGAAAATACGCATCAGCGCATCTTCCATAGACAGGTAGAAGCGGGAAGAACCGGCATCACCCTGACGGCCCGCACGGCCGCGCAGCTGGTTGTCGATACGACGAGATTCGTGACGCTCGGTACCGATGATGTGCAGACCACCGGATGCCAGCACCGCGTCGTGACGCACCTGCCAGTCGGCTTTGATCTGCTCGATCTGCTCTGGCGTTGGGTTTTCCAGCTCTGCGACTTCAGCCTGCCAGCTACCGCCGAGCATAATATCGGTACCACGACCCGCCATGTTGGTGGCGATGGTCACGGCTCCCGGATAGCCCGCCTGAGCAACAATGTCCGCTTCTTTAGCGTGGAACTTGGCGTTCAGAACGTTGTGCTTGATGCCTGCTTTGGTCAGCTCATTGGAAACCACCTCGGATTTCTCGATGGAGATGGTCCCCACCAGAACCGGCTGACCATTGGCAGTACGGTCGCGAATATCTTCGATGATCGCCTGAATTTTTTCCGCTTCGGTCATATACACCAGGTCCGGCATATCCTTACGGATCATCGGACGGTTGGTTGGCACAACCACGGTATCCAGCTTGTAGATGGAGCTGAATTCAAACGCTTCGGTATCTGCGGTACCGGTCATCCCCGCCAGCTTCTCATACAGACGGAAGTAGTTCTGGAAGGTGATTGAGGCCAGCGTCTGGTTTTCGTTTTGAATGTCCACGCCTTCTTTCGCTTCCACCGCCTGATGCAGACCATCAGACCAGCGACGACCCTGCATGGTACGGCCGGTGTGTTCATCGACAATGATGACTTCGCCGTCTTTCACGATGTAGTCAACGTCGCGGGTGAACAGCGCGTGGGCGCGCAGCGCGGCGGTCACGTGGTGCATCAGCATGATGTTGCTCGGAGAGTACAGAGACTCACCTTCTTCCATAATGCCTTCAGCCACCAGCAGCTCTTCGATTTTCACCAGACCGCGTTCGGTCAGGTTCACCTGGCGCGCTTTTTCATCTACGGAGAAGTGGCCTTCACCCTGGAAGGTATCGGAGTCTTCTTTCTCCTGGCGCAGCAGGTGTGGAATGATTTTGTCCACTTTACGGTACATGTCAGAACTGTCTTCGGCCGGGCCGGAGATGATCAGCGGGGTACGCGCTTCATCGATCAGAATGGAGTCAACCTCATCCACCAGCGCATAGTGCAGCTTACGCTGGACGCGCTCTTCCGGGCTGAACGCCATGTTGTCGCGCAGGTAGTCGAAGCCGTATTCGTTGTTGGTGCCGTAGGTGATGTCCGCGTTGTAGGCTTCGCGCTTGGCGGGTGCCGGCAGTCCGGACATGTTGATGCCGACGGTCATGCCGAGGAATTCGAACAGCGGGCGGTTGTTTTCGGCATCACGCTGGGCCAGATAGTCGTTGACGGTAACGACGTGAACGCCTTTACCGGTCAGTGCATTCAGGTAAGCCGGCAGCGTTGCGGTCAGGGTTTTACCTTCACCGGTACGCATTTCCGCGATGCAGCGTTCGTTAAGCACCATACCGCCCAGCAATTGAACGTCGAAGTGACGCATGCCGAACACACGTTTACTCGCTTCACGCACAACGGCGAAAGCTTCCGGGATCAGGCTTTCTAAGGTTTCACCTTTTTCCAGACGCGCACGGAATTCCGCCGTTTTCGCTTTCAGCTCATCATCAGAAAGCTTCTCCATCGCCGGTTCCATACCGTTGATGACGGCAACAGCTTTGCGCATACGGCGCAGGGTACGATCGTTACGACTACCAAAAACTTTGGTTAATAATTTGATTAGCATAATAAATTCTCAAACGCCCCAGACGGGCAGATAAATTAAGGTATTGAAAAAGGTTAATTTAGCTGAGGCGTTGAGGCCCGGCACGGATGCCGTGAACCTGGCTAATCCATGTCGAAACGGAGAATGATACAGGAGGAACAAACCAGGTTTGCGCCGTCTGACTCACGGTCACGGGCGGCTGGTTATCCTGCGTCAGAAGCGCATTAAGCGTATCGAGCAGGGCAAGATGCTGAGCCTGAACCGGCAGCGACTCTTCAGCAACAGGCATCGTCTGCGGCGCCATCGCGAACGACAGATGACGAATAACCGTGCGGATGGCGTGCTGCTGCCAGTAATCAACGGAGAAATTAGGACGACGGCTGGCTTCAAGCCACGCGAGATTAGTAAAGTTAACCCGCGTCGAGAGATCGTGTTTAGTTGTCGTGGAACGTGCTGGCGTCGCCGCTTCCGCACTGTTGCTGAGCGCAGGCAAGCCGAAACTTGCCGCGACCATCCCTAATAAGAGATGCGGCCAGAAGTAACGTCTGCCAAATTGTCGCCAGCGCGTCAGTATTCCGCTCACTTGCTCCACCACAATCGCCCGCCAGTGCAGGCTGAGTTCAATTATTCTTTTTTAGCGCCCAGATATTACCACTAAAGCCAATACGCAGCAGCAGGAATGACACCTTGCAGCAGGTAAAAACGGTCAATAATGCAGCGAACACACCGTTATTCGGCACCCGACAATGGCCAGGGAGTAGAGGGGCAAATCAAAGAAGGGCAGAAATAAAAACGACTGGCTTCCCTGGTCGGAGAGAGTACCAGGTGAACCAGTCGCTTTTCTTACGAAACGGCGTTAACCGTTACGCCAGGACCATAGTCGGTGCTTTGAACGCCAGCGGCAGTTCCGCTTCGTCTTCAAAGGTCACATATTCCCAGGCTTCCTGTTTTGCCAGGACGGCCTGCAACAATTTGTTGTTCAGTGCATGACCGGATTTGAACGCGGTAAATGCACCAATGATGTTGTGACCACACATGAACAGGTCGCCGATCGCATCCAGCATTTTGTGACGAACGAATTCATCTTCAAAACGCAGGCCGTCTTCGTTCAGTACGCGATAATCGTCAACAACGATGGCACAATCGAAGCTGCCGCCCAGGCACAGGCCGCGGGACTGCAGATATTCGATATCACGCATGAAGCCAAACGTACGTGCGCGGCTGATCTGGCGCATAAACGCATCAGCAGAGAAGTTCATCGCGTAGCGCTGAGTGCTGGAGTCAATCGCCGGATGGTTAAAGTCGATGGTAAAGTCCAACGAGAAACCATTGTACGGTTTGAATTCAGCCCACTTGTCGCCATCTTCGACGCGAACGGTCTCTTTGATGCGAACAAATTTCTTCGCACAGTTCAGTTCTTCGATGCCGGCATCCAGCAACAGATAAACGAACGGCGCAGCACTACCATCCATAATCGGGATTTCTGGCGCATCGACTTCAACAATAATGTTGTCGATACCCAGACCCGCCAGGGCGGCGTTCAGGTGCTCTACGGTAGAAATCCGCACGTCATGCTCGTTCACCAGACAAGTACAGAGCATTGTATCACGCACAGATTTGGCATCGGCCGGAAAATCTACCGGTGGATTCAAGTCGGTGCGACGATAGATGACCCCGGTATTGGCCGGCGCAGGGCGTAACGTCAGTGTGACTTTCTTGCCGGTATGTAAACCGACACCCGTCGCCTGAACGATACGTTTAAGTGTCCTTTGTTTGATCATCGTATAATCTCGCCAAATTAACTATCCAACCGAGAGTGTATATCACTAACGGTGGGCCAGTTTAGCACAAAGAGCGCAAATCCCCAAATTCCAGCCAATTCTTAGTCAGCTTGCTTACGCAGGAACGCCGGGATGTCCAGATAATCTGGCTCTTTTGCCGTTTGCGGCGTTGGGTCGTTCACCACTTTCGCGGCCGGTTTTTGCTCCTGAGTCAGAGGAGACATACCGTGCTGCTGGTAACGATCCATTACCGGTTGCTGAGTCTGCTTGTTGGTCACGAGGGTGATCTCAGGACGCTTGTCCATACCGATACCGGTCGCAACAACGGTAACACGCAGCTCGTCGTTCATTTCCGGGTCAAGGGAAGTACCGATTACCACGGTCGCGTTGTCAGAGGCGAACGCGCGGATGGTATTACCCACGGTTTCGAACTCATCCAGACGCAGGTCAAAGCCAGCGGTAATGTTGACCAGCACGCCGCGCGCACCGGACAGATCGATATCTTCCAGCAGTGGAGAAGAGATCGCCATTTCAGCCGCTTCTTCCGCACGGTCTTCGCCGCTCGCCACGCCAGAGCCCATCATCGCGTAGCCCATTTCGGACATCACGGTGCGAACGTCTGCAAAGTCAACGTTCATCAGGCCAGGACGGGTAATCAGTTCTGCGATACCCTGGACCGCGCCTTTCAGCACGTCGTTTGCTGCGCCGAAGGCGTCCAGCAGGGAGATACCACGACCCAGAACTTTCAGCAGCTTGTCGTTCGGGATGGTGATCAGCGAGTCCACATGCTTGGACAGTTCGGTGATACCCTGCTCCGCGAAGGCCATACGCTTCTTGCCTTCAAAATTGAAAGGCTTGGTCACGACAGCAACGGTCAGGATACCTAAATCTTTAGCTACTTCAGCGACAACAGGTGCTGCACCGGTACCGGTACCGCCGCCCATGCCTGCTGCAATGAAGACCATGTCCGCACCTTCCAGTGCAGCACGCAGGGCTTCACGATCTTCTTCAGCCGCGTTGCGACCGACTTCCGGGTTAGCCCCAGCGCCCAGCCCTTTGGTGATGCCACCGCCGATCTGGATAGTCTGGCCGACTGCCGTTTTACGCAGTGCCTGCGCATCGGTGTTAACTGCGAAGAATTCAACACCTTCAATGCGTTCACGCACCATATGCTCTACGGCGTTACCGCCGCCGCCACCGACGCCGATGACTTTAATCACCGCGTCGTTGGTCAGTTCCATAGGTTCAAACATAATTTCTCTCTCCGTTGTGCCTGTCGCCCGAGACCGCTAATTCTCTCCGGTCTCTTTAAAAAATTAAAACTCTTTTCGCAGCCAGTTGTTCAGTCGTTTGACCCACGACCCCACTGAGACGCGTTTTTCCACTTCTGCTTCACCACTGAGATGAGATTCCTTCCCGTAGTGAAGCAGGCCCACAGCCGTTGAATAGTAAGGCTCCTGAGCATAATCCGTTAAACCGGTAATATTCAGCGGCGCACCAATACGCACCTGCGTATGGAACACGCGCTGAGCGCAGGCCGCAAGACCTTCAATTTGCGCTGCACCGCCGGTTAATACAATCCCCGCCGCAAGATGATGCTTAACACCCTGCTGACGAAGCTGTTCCTGAAGCTGTAAAATCTCTTCGTTGACCAGGTTGAGCAGCTCGGTATAGCGCGGCTCAATTACCTCTGCCAACGTCTGGCGCTGCAGGCTACGCGGCGGACGGCCGCCCACGCTCGGCACCTCAACGCTCTCATCTTTACCAACGATAGACCCCAGCGCACAGCCGTGGCGTACTTTAATCGCTTCTGCATCGCTCGGTGGCGTACCAAAAGCGTAAGCAATATCGCTGGTCACAACGTTCCCTGCGTAAGGGATCACTTTGGTGTGGCGCAGCGCACCGCCGGTATACACGGCCATGTCCATTGTACCACCACCGATATCCACCACACAGACACCCAGTTCACGTTCGTCTTCGGTCAGCACGGAATAACTTGCCGCCAGACCGGCGAAAATAAGTTGGTCAACTTTCAGGCCACAACGTTCAACGGCTTTTACGATGTTCTTCGCCATATCGTTGTGACATGTGATCAGGTGCACTTTTGCCTGCATACGAACGCCAGACAGACCAACCGGGTTCTTGATCCCTTCCTGATAGTCAATCGCATATTCCTGCGGGATCACGTGCAGCACGCGATGCTCATCGCGAACGCGCACGGACTTCGCCGTATGCACAACGTTTTCAACGTCTTCCTGCGTCACTTCTTCTTCAGAAATCGGCACCATACCGATTTCGTTCTGGCAGCTAATGTGCTTGCCAGAAAGGGCCAGATAGACAGAAGAAATCTGGCAATCTGCCATTAATTCAGCCTGGTCGATGGCGCGCTGTACGCATTTCACCACCGACTCAAGGTCGTTTACCCCACCTTTATCCATACCACGGGACGGGCAACTGCCCACGCCAATGATATTGACCATACCGTCGGGCAGAACTTCCCCTACTAAAGCGGCAACCTTCGCGGTGCCAATCTCCAGTCCAACTACCAGTTTTCTGTCCGTCGCCTTGATCATTGTTGTTCTGCCTGTACCTGTGCCTGATTCTGTTGCTGATTAGGTTCCTCGACCGGAGCCGGCTCCCAACCGACTGCTGCGCCTGAGTCATAGCGCAAATCAACGTAGCTTATCCGTTTGCCGTCCGCCTGCGCCTGCTGTTGTAAAACCGGGTAAAGTTCTACAAAACGCGCAAGACGTTTCATTGTGTCGCCGCGTCCCAGGTTGAGCTTAATGCCGTTCGTCAACGTCAACTGCCAGGAGCGGCGCGCCGTCATCGCAGCATCTTTTAACGTAAACCTGTCCTTCGCCAGCACCTGCCCCATTTCACGAAAACCCTGCAATACTTCGTTTTCGCTGCCTTCAGGGCCATACAACATCGGTAAATTTTGCTTGTTGACACGATCGCTCGGGACGCTGAAGGAATTTCCATCTACGTCAACCATGTGCTGATCATTCCAACGCGCAATGGGCACATATTCAACCAGATGAATCTTCAATTCATCAGGCCATTGTTTTCTGACACTCGCCTGTTTTATCCAGGGCAGACGTTCAATCTGGCTCTGGATAATATTGACGTCCTGCGTCATAAAGGTGCCGGGCGATCCCAGCGCCAGAATAGACTGGCGAATATCATCGTTACGCGTGTAGTGACGCTCGCCGGTCACCACCAGCTTTGACAGCGGCAACCGCTGTGCGTCTTCCATCCAGCCCAGCACCATCCAGCCGCTGATAAACACGGTGCACAGCACCCCGAGCAGGAAAATTATTCCTGCAAGACGCGTTCCATTACTCCGGCGTGAAGAAGTGTATTCTTCTTCGTCATCGCGGTTGCGCGTGTTCAATGCAGCCTGAGACATATCAGCCCGCCTGGTCCAGAATACGTACGACTAACTGCGAGAAGCTCATTCCCGCCTGACGCGCCGCCATCGGCACAAGGCTGTGGCTGGTCATTCCCGGTGAGGTATTGGCTTCCAGCAGATAAAACTGCCCGTCATTGTCCTGCATCACATCAATGCGTCCCCAGCCGCTGCAGCCCAAAACATTCCAGGCTTTAAGCACCAGGGACTGTAATTCGGCTTCGCGCTCTGCTTCAAGACCACAAGGGCAGAAATATTGCGTCTCATCAGAGAGATACTTCGCCTCATAATCATAGAAGACTCCGGCGGGTTGGATGCGAATTGACGGTAAAATTTCTTCGCCAAGCATCGCGACGGTAAATTCCGGCCCGCTGAGCCATTTTTCAATCAGAACTTCTTCATCGTGTTGAAATGCCAGCGCTAAAGCAGATGTTAAATCTTCAGCTTTATCGACCTTTGACATCCCGACGCTCGACCCTTCCCTGCTCGGCTTTACAATAACCGGTAAGCCCAGTGCCGCAATGCGTGTATTAACGCTGTCCGACAGGCCCAATTCAAATTCGCCGCGCGTCAGCGCCACCCACGGCGCAACGGGTAAACCCGCTCCCTGCCAGAGTAACTTACTGCGCAGTTTATCCATAGAGATGGCGGATGCCATCACGCCGCTGCCGGTGTAAGGAAGGCCGATCAGCTCCAGAAGCCCTTGCAGGGTTCCGTCTTCACCGCCACGACCATGTAACGCGATAAAGACCTTATCGAAGCCCATCGCTTTTAATTGCGTCACGTCGACCTCTTTTGGATCGACAATATGTGCGTTTACGCCGCCTTCACGCAGGCCCGCCAGCACGGCAGCGCCGGAATTCAGAGAAACCTCGCGCTCGGCGGAGTTGCCGCCAGAGAGGACTGCAATCTTATTAGCCATGATGCTCATCCTCCTGGGTTTGCGGCTTCAGTTTGATTTCAGCTAAGGTACGGGCGATCTTGCCGATATTTCCCGCACCCTGAATCAGGATGAGATCGTTACCGGTCAGGACCGGTGCCAGAATTTCCGCCACCTGTGCCGGGTCAGAAACCAGAATAGGGTCAACTTTACCGCGCCCGCGGATGGTACGACACAGGGAACGGCTGTCTGCGCCTGGAATTGGCGTTTCGCCAGCGGCGTAAACATCCAGCATCAGCAGGGTATCCACCTGTGACAGCACGCTGGCGAAATCGTCATACAGATCGCGGGTACGCGTGAAGCGGTGCGGCTGGAAGATCATCACCAGATTCTTCTCCGGCCAGCCCGCGCGTGCGGCTTTGATGGTCGCGTCCACTTCCGTCGGATGGTGGCCGTAGTCGTCCACCAGCATCGCGGTACCTGGCTTACCATTCACCGCATCCAGCGGGAACTCGCCGAGGAAGTCAAAGCGACGCCCCGTCCCCTGGAAGCTTTCCAGCGCACGCAGGATCGCCTCATCATCAATGCCTTCTTCCGTCGCAACAGCCACTGCCGCTGCGGCGTTGAGTGCGTTATGGCGCCCTGGCGCATTCAGCGTGACGTGCAGCAGCTCTTTGTCCTGACGCGCCAGAGTGAAATGCCCCTGCGCACCAATCTGTTTGTACTCTTCCACGCGGACGTCAGCGTCTTCGCTGAAGCCGTAGGTGGTGATTTGACGACCGACGCGCGGCAGCAGCTCGCGGATCACCGGGTCGTCCACGCACATCACCGCGCGGCCATAAAACGGCAGGTTGTGCAGGAAGTTGATGAAGGTCTGCTTTAAGTTTTCGAAGTCGCCCTGGTAGGTATCCATATGGTCAGCTTCGATATTGGTGACAATCGCCACCATCGGCTGCAGGTGCAGGAACGACGCGTCGCTCTCATCCGCTTCCGCAATCAGATAACGGCTGTGGCCCAGACGCGCATGGACGCCTGCGGCTTTCACCAGACCGCCATTGACAAACGTCGGATCGAGACCCGCTTCCGCATAAATGCTGGAAACCATCGCCGTGGTCGTGGTTTTACCGTGGGTACCGGCAATCGCAATGCCGTGACGGAACCGCATCAGTTCCGCCAGCATTTCTGCGCGGCGGATCACCGGAATGCGCGCTTCGTGCGCGGCAACGATTTCCGGATTGTCAGAGGAGATGGCGCTCGATACCACCACCACGCTTGCATCGCGCACGTTTTCCGGGCGATGGTTGAAATAGATAGTCGCCCCAAGCGACGCCAGCTGCTGCGTAACAGGGTTTGGCGCCAGGTCAGACCCGCTGATCTGATAACCTTCGTTAGCTAACACTTCGGCAATACCGCCCATGCCGGCACCACCGATGCCAACAAAGTGAATGTGCCGGACGCGACGCATCTCGGGCACGATTGAACGCAGTTTTGCCAGTTGTTGTGTATTCATTCTCTAAACGCCATCGACTACTTAAAATTCGTGCAGCGCAACACGCGCTGCGAGGGTTAAGCCTGGGCTGCCAGGCTCACTTCTTTTGCCACCCGTTCTGTCGCATCCGGGATAGCGGCAGCGCGCGCGCGCTGTGCCATCTCCAGCAGTGCGTCTCTGTTCCAGCCCGCCAGGGTGGTGGCGACCGCATCGGCGGTAAAGTGTGGCTGCTCAAAAATTTTCGCCGCGCCGGCTTTCTCAAGCGGCAGCGCGTTCCAGTACTGCTGTCGGTCTTTGTGCTGGAACGGCACGAACAGCGCTGGCAAGCCGGCGGCGGCGATTTCGCTCACCGTCAGCGCGCCAGAGCGGCAGACCACGACATCGGCCCAGGCATAGGCTGCGGCCATATCGTCAATAAATTCCGTCACTTTATGCTGCGGCTGGCCTTCATCAGCGTACGCCTGCTCAACGGTCTGCTGAGCGCCTTTACCGCTTTGGTGCCAGATAGTCACGGCATCACCCAGCTTTGCCGCCACCTGCGGCATTGTCTGATTCAGAATGCGCGCACCCTGAGAACCACCAACGACCAAAACACGAACCGGGCCTTCACGTCCCGCCAGGCGGGCATCCGGCAGCGGCAGAGCCAACACGTCGACGCGCACCGGGTTACCCACCACGTCCGCTTTCGGAAACGCGCCGGGAAACGCCTGCATCACTTTGGTGGCGATTTTCGCCAGCCACTTGTTGGTCAGACCGGCAATACCGTTCTGCTCGTGCAAAACAACGGGAATGCCTAACGACCACGCGGCCAGCCCGCCGGGACCAGAAACATAGCCGCCCATCCCCAGCACCACATCGGGCTTAAAGCGCTTCATGATGGTGCGCGCCTGACGCCAGGCATTAAAAATACGCACCGGCGCCAGCAGCATGGCCTTGAGGCCTTTGCCTCGCAGGCCGGAAATACGAATAAAGTCGATCTCAATACCGTGCTTCGGTACCAGGTCGGCTTCCATGCGGTCTGCGGTTCCCAGCCAGCGTACCTGCCAGCCCTGCTCCATTAAATGGTGCGCAACCGCCAGCCCCGGGAACACGTGTCCACCGGTACCGCCTGCCATCACCATTAACCGCTTCGGTTGATTCATCGTGAACCTCGTGTAAACGCCTGGGCTTTCTCCAGACGCGTCTCATAATCTATGCGTAACAAAAACATAATGGCCGTCGACATGATCAACAGGCTCGAACCACCATAGCTGATCAGCGGCAACGTCAGACCTTTGGTCGGCAGCATACCCGCTGCGGCCCCGACGTTAACCAGCGCCTGGAAGCTAAACCAGATACCAATTGAGCAGGCTAAGAAGCCTGAGAAGCGGTGATCGATCTCCAGCGCTTTTCGGCCAATCGACATGGCGCGGAAAGCGACGAAGAATACCATTAAAAGCGCTAATACCACACCGATATAACCCAGTTCTTCCCCAATAATGGAGAAGATGAAGTCGGTGTGCGCCTCCGGTAAATACTCCAGTTTCTGTACCGAGTTGCCCAGACCTTGCCCCCAAACTTCACCGCGGCCAAACGCCATCAGCGACTGCGTCAGCTGGTAACCGCTACCGAACGGATCTTCCCACGGGTTCCAGAACGAGGTCACGCGGCGGATACGGTAAGGCTCGGCGAGGATCAGCAGCACCACCGCTGAAATCCCCATCCCGATGATGGCGATAAACTGCCACAGCTTGGCCCCTGCCAGGAACAGCATCGCCAGCGTGGTGACAAACAGTACGACAACGGTCCCGAGGTCAGGCTGCGCCAGCAGCAGGATCGCCAGCACCAGAATGACGCCCATCGGCTTTAAGAAGCCGCGAAGGTTGTTTCGCACCTCATCGACTTTTCGCACCAGGTAGTTTGCCAGGTAGCAGAATAACGAAAGCTTGGTGAACTCCGCAGGCTGAATACGCAGCGGGCCGAAGGCGATCCAGCGTGATGCCCCGTTAACGGAGCTCCCGACAACCAGCACGATCAGCAGCATGATAATGGAGGCGATCAGCATCGCGGTACTGTGGCGCTGCCAGAACGCCATCGGCAGACGAAGCGTTACCAGCGCCAGGCAGAACGCCAGAATGATGTACAGCCCGTCACGCTTGGCGAACAGGAAGGGATCGTTCGCCAGACGCTGTCCAACGGGCATAGAGGCCGACGTCACCATGATAAAGCCGATCGCCGCCAGCCCCAGCGTCAGCCAGAACAGGGTGCGGTCGTACATAATCAGGCTATCGGAATCTTTATCCCGTGAAGCCATCACCCAGCCTTTCAGCGCCGCAAACAGCCACACCAGAATTCCAAATCCTGGCAGGCGCGGCATTTTCAGGCGAGGGAGAGATAAACGCATCAGCCTAACTCCTTCGCAAGGCGGGTAAAGACATCGCCACGCTGTTCGAAATTCTTAAACTGATCGAGGCTGGCGCACGCCGGGGAGAGCAGAACCATGTCGCCAGGCTGCACGCGCGGGGCAATCAGGCGCATCGCCTGTTCCATCGTTTCAGTTTGCTCAGCAACTTCCGGACGTAGTTCAGCCAGCTCGCTGCCGTCACGGCCAAAGCAGTACAGGCGGATGTTATCGCCAGTGAGGTACTGTTTCAGGGAGGAGAAATCAGCGGATTTGCCGTCGCCACCCAACAGAAGATGCAGGGTGCCGTCAACGTGCAGACCGTTCAGCGCGGCCTCTGTGCTTCCCACGTTGGTCGCTTTGGAGTCGTTAATCCAGCGCACGCCGTTATGCTCCAGCGCCAGCTGGAAACGGTGTGCCAGGCCGGAAAACGTGGTCAACGCTTTCAGGCTGGAAGAGCGCGGCAGCCCTACGGCATCTGCCAGCGCCAGCGCCGCCAGGGCATTGGTATAGTTGTGCTGGCCGGAAAGCTTCATCTCCTTCACGTTCAACACTTTTTCACCTTTCACGCGCAGCCAGGTTTCGCCCAGCTGGCGGTTCAGATGATAATCACCCATGGTGATACCAAAGCTGATGCAGCGCTCGTCCGCGCCGCGCACCGGCATGGTCAGCGCGTCGTCGGCGTTAACCACGCAAACTTTGGCATTTTCGTAAACACGCAGCTTGGCCGCGCGATACTGCTGCAGACCAAATGGATATCGATCCATATGATCTTCCGTCACGTTGAGGATCGTTGCCGCCGCCGCATGCAGGCTGGAGGTGGTTTCAAGCTGGAAGCTGGAAAGTTCCAGAACGTACAGCTCGCAGCCTTTGTCCAGCAGCATCAGCGCGGGCAGACCGATATTGCCGCCTACTCCTACGTTCATGCCTGCGGCTTTCGCCATTTCACCCACCAGGGTAGTGACGGTGCTTTTGCCGTTAGAACCGGTGATCGCGATAACCGGCGCCTGCGCTTCGCGGCAGAACAGCTCGATATCGCCGACAATCTCAACGCCCGCATCCGCAGCAGCGCTCAGTGAAGGGTGCGCCAGCGCCATACCCGGGCTGGCGACAACCAGATCGGCTGCCAGCAGCCAGTCATCATTCAGACCACCAAGGTGGCGTTCAACCTGTTCCGGCAGTTTGTCCAGACCCGGCGGAGAGACACGCGTATCCATCACACGCGGCGTCACGCCGCGCGCAAGAAAAAAGTCCACGCAGGAGAGGCCAGTGAGGCCTAACCCGATGATAACGACTTTTTTACCCTGGTAATCTGCCATGATTAACGTACCTTCAGCGTTGCCAGGCCAATCAGCACCAGCATCAGCGAAATAATCCAGAAGCGCACAATCACGCGCGGCTCCGGCCAGCCTTTCAGTTCATAGTGGTGGTGGATCGGCGCCATACGGAAGATGCGCTGACCGCGCAGCTTGAAGGAGCCGACCTGCAAAATCACCGACAGGGTTTCAACCACAAACACGCCGCCCATGATCACCAGCAGGAACTCCTGACGCAGCAGCACGGCGATAATGCCCAGCGCGCCGCCCAGCGCCAGAGAACCGACGTCCCCCATAAAGACCTGCGCCGGATAGGTGTTGAACCAGAGGAAGCCCAGCCCCGCGCCGACTATCGCCGTACAGACGATCACCAGCTCACCCGCGTGACGCAGATAAGGAATGTGCAGGTAGTTCGCAAAGTTCATGTTACCGGTCGCCCACGCCACCAGCGCAAAACCAGCCGCCACGAAGACGGTTGGCATAATCGCCAGACCATCCAGGCCATCGGTCAGGTTAACGGCGTTACCGGTACCAACAATTACAAAGTAGGCCAGCAGGATGTAGAACAGCCCCAGCTGCGGCATCACGTCTTTAAAGAACGGCACCACCAGCTCGGTGGCGGGCGTATCTTTTCCTGCCAGATACAGCGCGAAGGCAACGCCCAGCGCAATCACTGACATCCAGAAATACTTCCAGCGGGCAATCAGGCCCTTCGTGTCTTTGCGGACGACTTTACGGTAATCATCCACAAACCCGATAATGCCGTAGCCCACCAGTACGGTCAGCACACACCAGACGTACGGGTTAGACGGATAGGCCCACAGCAGTACGGAAACGACGATCGCGGTCAGGATCATGATCCCGCCCATCGTCGGCGTACCGCGCTTGCTGAAGTGCGACTCCGGACCGTCGTTACGTACGACCTGGCCGAAAGAGAGTTTTTGCAGACGGGCAATCATGCGCGGGCCCATCCACAACGAGATGAACAGCGCAGTCAGCAGGCTGACGATGGCGCGAAACGTCAGATACGAAAAGACGTTAAAGCCTGAATAATATTTGACCAAATGTTCGGCCAGCCAAACTAACATGTCCCGTTCTCCTGTAATGCGTGCACAACCTCTTCCATGGCGGCACTACGTGAACCTTTCACTAACACTGTCACAATTTGTTTTTCTGTAATTAATACCTTAAGGCGCTCAATCAACGCGGCTTTGTCGGCAAAATGTTCGCCAACGCCGCTGGCATGGCTAATCGCCTGGCTCAGTTTTCCTGCGCTCAGCACGCAGTCCAGTCCCGCCGCTTTCGCCGCTTCACCCACCTGGGTATGACAGGCTTCGCTTTCATCGCCCAGCTCCGCCATGTCGCCAACCACCATGACGCGGTAGCCCGGCATTTCAGATAGCACCTGCACCGCCGCCGTCATTGAGCCGACGTTCGCGTTGTAGGAGTCATCCAGCAGCAATTTGTTTTCTGCAAGCGGGATCGGGTACAGGCGTCCCGGCACGGCTTTCAAATTCGCCAGCCCGGTTTTAATCGCCTCGTGTGACGCTCCCACCGCCGTCGACAAGGCCGCTGCCGCCAGCGCATTGGCGATGTTATGGCGTCCCGGCAGCGGTAACAGCACGTCTACGTCACCCGTTGGGGTAGCAAGCGTGAATTCCGTACCGTGCGACGTCACATGGATATTGGTCGCGGTAAAGTCACTGTTGGCCGCGTTCGGCGAGAAGCGCCAGGTTTTACGCGAGCCAATGATGCTCTGCCAGTTCAGCCAGTCGTTGTTGTCGGCATTGAGAATGGCAATGCCGTCAGCAGGCAGACCGGTGTAGATTTCGCCTTTCGCTTTCGCCACGCCTTCCAGCGAGCCAAAGCCTTCCAGATGCGCTGCCGCGAGGTTATTCACCAGCGCCGCTTCCGGGCGAGTCAGGCTCACGGTCCAGGCGATTTCGCCCTGGTGGTTTGCCCCTAACTCGATCACCGCAAACTCATGCTCTTTGGTCAGGCGAAGTAATGTCATCGGCACGCCGATGTCATTATTGAGGTTGCCTGCGGTATAAAGCGTATTACCGCACTGGCTGAGGATGGCCGCCGTCATCTCTTTCACTGACGTTTTGCCCGATGACCCGGTCAGCGCGACAACGCGAGCAGGCACCTGCTGACGAACCCAGGCGGCCAGTTCACCGAACGCGAGACGCGTATCGCTCACCACTATCTGCGGTAAATCGATATCCAGCCTGCGGCTGACCAGCAGCGCGCCAGCGCCGTTTTCTTTGGCCTGTCCGGCAAAATCATGCGCGTCAAAACGTTCGCCTTTCAGCGCCACAAACAGACAGCCCGCGGTCACTTTACGGGTGTCGGTGGTGACCGCGTCAATAGTCAGATCCTGGCCCAGCAGCTCGCCGTGCAGTACCGCAGCGGCCTGGCTTAAGGTGATGCTAATCATGCGACGACTCCCAGCAGACGCGCTGCCGTTACGCGGTCGGAGTAGTCCAGACGACGATTGCCAACAATCTGATAGTCTTCATGGCCTTTACCGGCCAGCAGAACGACATCATTTTCTTTTGCCTGCATGATGGTATTTGTCACGGCTTCCGCGCGGCCTTCCACCACACGGGCGCGACCGGCGTCCAGCATACCCGCCAGAATGTCGTTGATGATGGCGCGCGGCTCTTCGGTACGCGGATTGTCATCGGTGACCACAGGAATGTCCGCGAACTGCTCCGCAATGGCGCCCATCAGGGGACGTTTACCTTTGTCGCGATCGCCACCGCAGCCGAAGACGCACCAGAGTTTACCGGTGCAGTGCAGGCGTGCCGCTTCCAGCGCTTTTTCCAGCGCATCCGGCGTGTGGGCATAATCGACAACCACGGTCGGTTTGCCCGGCGCGCTAAACACTTCCATACGGCCGCAAACCGGCTGGAGACGCGCTGACGTTTTCAGCAGTTCCGCCATCGGATAACCCAGCGCCAGTAGCGTTGCCAGCGCCAGCAGCAGGTTGCTGACGTTGAACGCCCCCATCAGGCGGCTTTCGATTTCACCGTCACCCCAGGAAGAGGCAAAGCGGATCGTCGCGCCACTGTCGTGATAGTT
Source organism: Enterobacter cloacae complex sp. P12RS (assembly GCF_014895875.1). Taxonomy (NCBI): domain Bacteria; kingdom Pseudomonadati; phylum Pseudomonadota; class Gammaproteobacteria; order Enterobacterales; family Enterobacteriaceae; genus Enterobacter; species Enterobacter cloacae complex sp. P12RS. The sequence continues at coordinate 9,945 of NZ_JADBQO010000001.1, read as the reverse complement.
AACGTCAACGGCCTTCAGCCAGCGGCCGTGGCAGTTCGGATTGATATGGTCTTCCATCGACACCGCTACCGCGTCTGGCAGCTTTGCAAGCCAGCGGCGGCCCACTTCGTCGTCGGCGTTGATGATAGCCTGGCCGTAATGGTGAGTTGAGAACAGCAGCCATTTGGCGGCTTCGTAGTGCTCCATATCACCATGATAATCAAGGTGATCGCGGCTCAGGTTGGTGAACACTGAAGCAGCAAACTTCAGTGCCGCGACGCGGTGCTGTACCAGGCCGTGCGAAGAAACTTCCATCGCGGCAAAGGTTGCCCCCTGCCCTGTCAGACCGGCAAGCACGTGCTGTACGTCAACCGCAGAACCGGTGGTGTTTTCCGTCGGGCTCACTTTGCCCAGCAGGCCGTTACCCACGGTCCCCATCACCGCGCCGGTTTCACCCAGCAGCTGAGCCCACTGCGCCATCAACTGCGTGGTGGTGGTTTTTCCGTTCGTGCCCGTCACGCCAACCAGACGCAGCTGGTCGGAAGGTTCGTGATAAAAACGTCCTGCCAGTGCAGAGAGACGCTCATTCAACTGGCTGAGATAGATAACCGGCACCCCGTGCATTTCACGGATCTCACCGTCGGTTGCCTCGTCTTTAGCCTCAGCAATAATGGCAGCCACACCTTGCGCAATCGCCTGCGGGATATAACGACGCCCGTCCGCCTGATGACCAACCACCGCCACAAAAAGATCGCCAGAAGCAGCCACGCGGCTGTCCAGTACCATCTCTCGCAGTGCTCGCTCCGGTGCATTTGGCACCCACGGAGCGAGAAGGTCGCGCAAATTACGATCTGCCACCTGTACCCTCGCCTTGATTAATTACAAATTCACTTTTTTCGCCCGTCGCCAGCGCATCTGGTTCAACGTTCATGGTGCGTAACACGCCGCCCATGATGGCGCCAAACACAGGCGCGGAAACGGCGCCGCCGTAGTATTTACCCGCCTGTGGATCGTTAATCACGACCACCAGCGCAAAACGCGGATTGCTAGCAGGCGCAACGCCTGCGGTATAGGCAATGTATTTGTTGATGTAGCGGCCGTCTGGCCCCACCTTTTTCGCCGTACCGGTTTTAATGGCGATGCGATAGCCTTTGATGGCCGCCTTCACGCCGCCACCGCCCGGCAGCGCCACGCTTTCCATCATGTGCACAACGGTACGAACGATGGATTCCGGGAAGATACGCTCGCCCGGAACCGGTGGATCAACTTTGGTGATGGACAGCGGGCGATAGACGCCGTAGCTGCCAATCGTTGCGTAGACTCGCGCTAACTGTAACGGGGTTACCATTAGCCCGTAGCCGAAAGAGAAGGTGGCCCTCTCTATGTCAGACCACCGTTGTTTTTGAGGATATAAGCCACTGCGTTCTCCGACCAACCCCAAATTGGTCGCCTTTCCAAGTCCAAAACGTGAGTAAGTCTCTACTAACGCTGAGGACGGCATCGCTAACGCCAGCTTTGAAACACCGACGTTACTCGACTTCTGTAACACCCCGGTCAGGGTCAATTCGCTGTAGCGCGCCACGTCTTTAATCTCGTGGCCGTTAATACGGTAAGGGATCGTGTTCAGGACCGTGTTTTCATTGACGATACCGCGCTGAAGCGCCGTCATCACCACCATCGGCTTCACCGTGGAGCCTGGTTCGAACACGTCGGTAATCGCCCGGTTACGCATCGCATCTTTTGCGGTGCCGGTAAAGTTGTTCGGGTTGTAGGAAGGACTGTTGGCCATGGCCAGCACTTCTCCGGTGCTGACATCCACCAGCACGGCGCTGCCGGATTCTGCCTTGTTAAACGCCACGGCGTTGTTCAGCTCGCGGTAGACCAGCGCCTGCAGGCGCTCGTCAATACTCAGAGCCAGGTTGTGCGCCGCCTGGCTGTCTGTAGAGGAGATATCTTCGATGACGCGCCCGTAGCGGTCCTTACGCACAATTCGCTCGCCAGGCTGGCCGGTGAGCCACTTATCGAAGCTTTTTTCAACGCCTTCAATCCCCTGGCTGTCGACGTTGGTGAAGCCGATGAGGTGAGCGGTTACTTCGCCGGACGGATAGTAACGACGCGATTCTTCGCGCAGATGAATGCCCGGCAGCTTCAGTTTTCGAATGTAGTCCGCCATGTCAGGGTTAACCTGGCGCGCCAGATAGATAAAACGCCCTTTCGGGTTCGCGTTGACGCGGGAGGCTAGCTGATCCAGCGGCATTTTGAGCGCATCTGAAAGCGCTTTCCAGCGGTTATCAAGCGTGATGCCACCGGCGTCGTGCAGCTCTTTCGGGTCGGCCCAAATCGCTTTCACCGGCACGCTCACCGCCAGCGGGCGACCTGAACGATCAGTGATCATTCCGCGAGAAGTCGACACTTCCTGAACGCGAAGGGAGCGCATATCGCCCTGGCGTACCAGCATGTCAGGGGCGATGATTTGCAACCACGCCACGCGTCCCAGCAGGAAACCCAGCGCCAGTAAAATGCAGCCGCAAAGCAACGCAAAACGCCAACTGATGAAGTTGGCCTGTTCTTCCTGACGTTTTGGTTTAAGCGTTTTTGCCGCTGCTTTCATGCGTCGCGTGTTCCCTTATTTTTGTACTACGATATTTTCCTGGGAAGGATCAACATGCTGCAGTTGCAGCTTTTCCGTTGCGATCCGTTCAACCCGGCTGTGATCGCCGAGCGCGTTTTCTTCAAGGATCAGATTTCGCCATTCAATATCCAGCGCATCGCGTTCCAGCACCAGCTGCTCGCGTTGCGCAGTCAATAAACGTGTATGGTGAGCTGTGGTCACCACCGTAACTGCCGTAACAATGATGCAAATGAACAGGCAGAGTGGCAGTTTCCCGAATCGCAAAAGATCGTCGCCGATCACGCCAGGCAAGGCATGGCGCTCGTTGCTTCCTAACGATCCCTTAACTTTGCTTAGGGTTTCTGTCACTCTGCCGATCATGCGTTCGTCCTCTCTGCAACTCGCAGCACTGAACTACGGGCACGTGGATTCTCTGCCACCTCTTCTTCGCCCGGCATCAACTTGCCTAATGCTCGCAACTGACGGCCCCCCAGCTTCCTGAGTTGTTCTTCCGTCATCGGCAGCCCCGCTGGAACCTGAGGACCGCGGCTCTGTTCACGCATGAAGCGTTTTACAATGCGGTCTTCCAGCGAATGGAAGCTGATGATGGATAACCGCCCACCCGGGGCCAGCACGTCGAGCGAGCTTTTTAGCGCCAGCTCTATTTCCTCCAGTTCACTGTTTACCCAGATGCGAACCGCCTGGAAGGTACGGGTCGCGGGATGTTTGTGCTTATCCTTCACCGGCGTCGCCGCCGCAATCACTTCGGCCAGCTCTTTGGTGCGGGTCATTGGCTCAACGCGGTTGCGCTCAACGATGGCGCGCGCAATGCGCTTGCCAAAACGTTCTTCGCCGAAGGTTTTGATCACCCAGGCAATATCTGCTTCGTCAGCGGTCTGCAGCCATTCGGCGGCAGACTGGCCGCGCGTCGGGTCCATACGCATGTCCAGCGGACCGTCGCGCATAAAGGAGAAGCCGCGTTCTGCATCATCAAGCTGGGGTGAAGATACGCCAAGATCGAGAAGAATCCCGTCGATCTTGCCTGTAAGATCGCGCTCGGCCACGTAATCCGCGAGCGCAGAAAAAGGTCCATGCACGATGGAAAAGCGTGGGTCATTGATGGTCTGTGCCACGGCAATCGCCTGCGGATCGCGATCGATTGCCAGCAGTCGCCCTTCCTCTCCAAGCTGGGAGAGGATCAAACGCGAGTGACCACCGCGACCAAACGTGCCATCAATGTAGATGCCATCCGGACGAATATTCAGGCCGTTCACGGCCTCGTCCAGTAACACCGTTTTATGTTTATAATTTTCCATCATATTTATAGAGACAAGTCCTGCAGCCGTTCCGATAAAGTTGCGGAATCAGACTGCTCAGCGTCGATATCTTCCTTGACCTGTTGATACCAGGTCGTTTCGTCCCACAGTTCAAACTTGTTGAACTGCCCGACCAGCATCACTTCTTTGGTCAGACCGGCATGTTGCCGCAGCACGGGCGCAATCAGTAATCGCCCGGCGCTATCCATCTGACACTCACTGGCATGTCCCAATAACAGCCGCTGCACGCGGCGCTCTTGCGGGTTCATGCTCGACAGTCGCGACAGCTTTTGCTCAATGATTTCCCATTCAGGTAAGGGGTAAAGCAGCAGGCAGGGGGAGTTGATGTCAATGGTGCAAACCATTTGACCCGAAGCATTCTCAATCAGCTGGTCGCGGTATCGGGTTGGGACCGATAAACGCCCTTTGCTGTCGAGATTGACTAACGTAGCTCCACGGAACATGCCAGTCTCACCCCTCCTCACCACTTTAACCCACAAATTCCCACCTAAAGGAGTTTACGGAGCGAGGGAAAAGCTTGTCAAGCCAGGACTCTCCCTGTAGAGACCCGAAAGCCCTCTATTTACAGAGATAAACAGTCCTGGTTAATAACTGCACAACTGGCGAGGCAAATTAACGTTATGAATATTTGTAAGAAAAAAACCGAATATGCACACTAGCGTTAAGGCTCACTCAATATCATCGCAGATAAATATAAAGTGTCAGTTTGCGACGCGGGCAGCATTTTATGACAGATTGTCAGGGGATAACAGCGCCAGATTCACTCAATCGGTCGGTGGAAGCAGCGGTTGCGTTGCTGGCCAGTCGGGGGGAAGGAAAAACGTCTGAATATTCATCGACCGAAGAGGGTTTGTAACAAAGTAATACAAAGAGAGGCTTTTAAAAATCGCTTCATGATTCTTTAAGGACCCTTTTAAACGGCAAAATGAATTAAGAAAAATAGTAGATTAGGATCTCTCAAGAATTATCCTAATTTCACTGCGGGAATTAACTCGGCGAATTATTCCAGTAAAAAGGGGCGGTTTTTCGCCGCCCCGTCATTTCATTTATGGCGGCTCAAAATTCCGCGATGATAGAGATTACGTTTGATACGCGTCAGACCCGGCTTCGGTTTGCGCGGCTCATCCAGGCTCGCCAGAACAATCTCCAGGACGCGTTCCGCTACATCTCGGTGACGCTGGGCCACCGCCAGCACTGGGCACTGAAGGAAATCGAGAAGCTCGTTATCCCCAAACGTGGCGATCGCCAGGTCAGAGGGAAGTTTGCCTTCACGACGCAAGGTGACATCCATTACCCCCTGCAGAAGGGCAAATGACGTGGTGAACAGTGCCTGGGGCATCGGGTGCGTCTCCAGCCATTTTTCGAACAGTTGCGCAGCGGCTTCGCGTTCATAGCTGTTGGCATAGAGATAGTGGACTTCACGCGGATCGTCTTTCCAGGCGGTTCTGAACCCTTGCTCACGGAGGAAGCTTACGGAAAGCTCGGGCAGCGCGCCAAGATACAGCACCGTTTCAGCGGGGAAGGTTCTCAGCTCAGCGGCCAGCATTTCCGCGTCATCCTGATCGGCGCCCACTACGCTTGTGAAATGCTCACGATCGAGCGCGCGGTCCAGCGCCACGATGGGGAACGGATCGTTCGCCCAGCGCTGGTAAAACGGATGCTCCGGCGGTAAGGAGGTTGAGACGATGATGGCATCGACCTGACGCTGGAGCAGATGTTCAATGCAGCGCATCTCGTTATCGGGCTGGTCTTCAGAACAGGCTATCAGCAGCTGGTAACCGCGCTGGCGGGCCTGACGTTCAAGATAGTTGGCGATACGGGTATAGCTGGTGTTTTCCAGATCCGGGATCACCAGACCAATAGAGCGGGTGCGCCCGGCACGCAGGCCGGCAGCGACAGCATTCGGATGGTAGTTATGCTCACGAACCACCGCCATAACTTTTTCAACGGTCTTATCGCTGACGCGGTACTGCTTTGCTTTGCCGTTAATCACATAGCTGGCCGTTGTTCGTGACACGCCGGCTAGCCGGGCGATTTCATCCAGTTTCACAATTGCCCCTTAAAAAAAGAAAAGAGTCCATGGCCCTGTCAAGGTTATGGTTAAATCTTTTAACATCTAAACGCAGAAAAGCCTTCGCGGCAACCGCTTTTATCTGCGTTGTCGGCTGATTACGCAAAAAAAAGCCCGGCTTTGGTGACCGGGCTGAAAGAGGCGAACCTTTTTAACAACTACCGCATGATTTTCTCGCCGCGTGACAGACCAACGATCCCCGATCTCGCCACCTCAACAATTTTTGCTACATCCCGCACGGATGCCAGGAAAGCGTCCAGCTTGTCACTGGTTCCGACCAGTTGAACCGTATAAAGAGAAGGCGTGACGTCGATGATCTGCCCGCGGAAGATATCCGCATTGCGTTTGACCTCTTCGCGCCCGTAACCGCTGGCCTGTATTTTTACCAGCATGACCTCACGCTCAACGTAAGCGCCCTGCCCTAGCTCGCTTACGCGCAGCACATCGACCAGCTTATGCAGCTGTTTCTCGATCTGCTCAATTACCTTGGCATCGCCAACGGTCTGAATCGTCATACGCGACAGCGTCGGATCGTCCGTTGGCGCCACGGTCAGGCTTTCAATGTTATAGCCACGCTGCGCAAAAAGCCCAATGACGCGCGACAGTGCGCCAGACTCGTTTTCCAGTAATACCGATAATATCCGGCGCATATCAGGTTCTCTCCGTTTTGCTTAACCACATCTCGTCCATACCGCCGCCGCGAATATGCATCGGATAAACGTGCTCGGTTCCATCAACGATGACATCCATAAAGACGAGGCGGTTGTTTTTAACGTGCTCAAGCGCTTCGGCGAGCTTCGTTTCCAGTTCAGCCGGATCGGTCACCCGCATCCCTATATGACCGTAAGCTTCAGCAAGACGAACAAAATCCGGCAGCGATTTCATATATGACTGAGAGTGGCGGCCCGAGTAGATCATATCCTGCCACTGCTTCACCATACCGAGATAGCCGTTATTAAGGTTGAGCACCAGTACCGGCAGCTCATATTGCAGCGCGGTGGAAAGTTCCTGAATGTTCATCTGAATACTGCCGTCTCCGGTCACGCAGACGACGGTTTCATTTGGCAGCGCCAGCTTCACGCCCAGCGCGGAAGGCAGGCCAAAGCCCATCGTGCCTAAACCTCCCGAGTTGATCCAGTGACGCGGTTTATCAAACGGATAATAGAGGGCGGCAAACATTTGATGCTGGCCCACGTCAGAGGTCACATACGCGTCGCCTTTCGTCAGTCGCCAAACCGTTTCGATGACCGCCTGCGGCTTAATATGCTCGCTTTGGGTGTCATATTTCAGACACTGCCGCGCGCGCCATTGCTCAATTTGCTGCCACCAGTCACGGATTTCATCCAGCGGTTGCGCTGTGTTTTCCAGCGCCAGCAGATCCAGAATTTGTTCAAGGACCTGTCGCGCGTCGCCGACGATAGGTACATCAGCCGACACCGTTTTTGAAATTGACGTCGGATCGATATCAATGTGCAGCACGGTGGCATTCGGGCAATACTTCGCCAGGTTGTTGGTCGTACGATCGTCAAAACGCACGCCGACGGCAAAGATGACGTCAGAATGATGCATCGTCATGTTGGCTTCATAGGTACCGTGCATACCCAACATGCCGAGCGCCTGTCGGTGGGTAGCGGGAAACGCTCCGAGTCCCATCAGCGATGACGCAACAGGAAGATTGAGCTTTTCAACCAGTTCACGAAGCTGTGCCTCACACGCTGAATTGACGGCCCCGCCACCGACATAGACCACCGGTTTTTTAGCGGCCAGCAGCGTTTGCAGCGCGCGTTTGATCTGACCTTTGTGGCCCTGCGTTGTTGGGTTGTAAGAGCGCATGCTCACCGATTCCGGCCAGACATAAGGCAGCTTGTTTGCAGGGTTCAGGATATCTTTAGGGAGATCGACCACCACCGGCCCCGGGCGCCCGCTTGCCGCCAGCCAGAACGCCTTCTTCAGAATGCCTGGAATGTCTTCGGTTTGCTTGACCAGGAAGCTGTGCTTCACGACGGGACGCGAAATCCCGACCATGTCGCACTCCTGAAACGCATCATAGCCAATCAGTGATGTCGCGACCTGTCCGGAAAGGATCACCAGCGGAATAGAGTCCATGTACGCGGTCGCAATGCCGGTAATGGCGTTTGTCGCACCGGGCCCCGACGTGACCAGGACCACGCCCACTTCACCCGTCGCACGCGCCAGGCCATCGGCCATATGTACCGCCGCCTGCTCATGGCGTACCAGCACATGGTCAATACCCCCTACCGTATGCAGTGCGTCATAAATATCGAGGACCGCGCCGCCAGGATAGCCGAACACTTGCTTTACGCCCTGATCGATCAGCGACCGGACGACCATTTCCGCGCCAGACAACATCTCCATGCTTTGCCTCCAGGCATTTTGTTATAGACGGACCGCCGAATTCATTTCCGCACCGTCTTTCGATCGGGATGAACCCGTCTTCTATTTTGCAGAGTGATACTTACCTTAACCGCTCGTTATGAGGCAGGCAATTCGCAAACCAGGAGAGAGAAGAGGCCGTGAAAGCAGAAAAAACAGACATTGTCAGAGGATATGGTTAATTCATCTGAAATTAGGGGATGAGATGATAAATCATCGCTGAAAAGCGCGGCGATGTAGAAAATCATCTATTTTTACGGGCCTGGCAGGCGCCAGATAAAATACGCAACAGAACAAAATATTAATAAAAGAAACAAAACCAGGATAAATCACATGCAAAGATGCAATTTATCCTGACTCGATTACCGACGGCAGATGCTAATAAGTAGCTCTTCCATCCACTGATGTCCTTTATCCCGTCCAGCAGCTTCATGCCAGGAGAGATAGCAGGTGCGGCTATTTAGCTTGAGCGGCAGAGGCAAAATTTGCAGATTTAACGCGCCAGAGAACTCTTCTGCCAGCCAGCGTGGGGCAATTGCCACCAGCTGCGTCTGGGAAACGACGTTTAACACGCTGACCATGGCCATCCCCTGATAAGCCACGCTCGCCTGTTTCTCCGCAGTGTCGTACCAGGGCAGGCTAAAGGAGGCATATCTGTCGAGCGCAACAACGGCATGCTGTTCGCTATAAACGTCACTTTCTCGTAACGGCGCATTCAGTCGTGGATGTTTTTTGCTGGCAACCAGCACCATTTCATCTTTAAACAGCGGTACACAGGAAAATTCAGGACGGCGGAATTCTTCATAACCCAGGACGAATTCGATTTCCTGGTAACGTAACTGGTGTTCGGTGTTTTGATTTAAGGACGATTTAAAGACGAGATTAATATTAGGTGCAATCTCTTCAACTTTATTATAAATAATTGACGTCAGATAATTATCTAATGGACTGCAGACGCAGAGATGGAATACTCGCTCACTGCTTAAGGGTTCAAAGCCCGAGCCCGGCAGTTCATTTTGCACCAGCTGCAGCGCCTGGCGGATGGAGCCGAAAAGCTGGAAAGCCCGCGCTGTAGGCTGGATGCCTCTTCCATAACGAACAAACAATTCGTCGTTGAACATAACCTTAAGCCTCGCCACGGCATTACTTACGGCAGGCTGTGACATCCCCAGGGCTTGTGCCGCACGCGTGATATTCTGCTCCTGCATGACAGCATCAAACACCGTCAGTAGATTAAGATCCACCGTGCGTAACTGTGGTTTAATTCCATCAGTAATCTGTGGTTGTTTAATATTATTTTCTGGCACTTCTGACTCCACTGTCACGCTACACTCCCTTCGCCAACGCACTGTAATAATTTCGAAAAATATGATTTACCATGCAGATACGACCAGCGAAAGAAAATTGTTTAAAAATCGGAATATATAAAGATTATCTAATAATGCTATAATACAAAACGGCACAAAGGATATGCTTAACTTTAGTGTTTGAATGAAACCATAAACCAAATCAATATACAATAACCATCCAGTTAAGGATGACTTAAGTATAAT